>JBDSLP010000086.1:0-28065 GCA_039916325.1 Nakamurella sp.
TTACACCACCCTCGAATGGTGGCGGGTTCCGGCCGCCACCGGCCGTCCGCACATCACCGGGCCCTACGTGGACTACCTGTGCACCGACGAGTACACGGTCACGTTGACCGCGCCGGTGCGGATCGGCGTCGACCCGGTCGGGCTAGTCGGGCTGGACATCTACGTCCGGACGATCGAGTCACTGCTGCTCCCGCGGCTCGCGCGGGTCGGCCGGCCCGCGACGGTGCTCAACACCACCGGCCGGGTGGTGGTGTCCACCGATCCGCACCGGGCCGCGGGCACCGTGTTGCGCTCGCCGGGTCTACGGGAGCGGTTGGGGGCCGCTGATCCGAGCGGTGTCCTCCCCGACGGTGGCACGCTGCTCGCCTGCCCGGGCACCACGCTGGCCCTGCTGCTCGACGTCGACTGAGCGCGCCGCCGGGTCATCCGCGGAGTGCCCCTCGAGGTCCGTCGGTGCATCTCGTCGCGGTCGTTCGTCGGCACCGGCCCGCGGGCCGTGGGCGGGGCCGTCCGCCGGACGCATAGGGTTTGGGTCATGCAGCGCCGAATCATGGGTATCGAGACTGAGTTCGGGATCACCTGCACCTTCAAGGGGCAGCGCCGACTGAGCCCCGACGAGGTCGCCCGGTATCTCTTCCGCCGCGTCGTGTCGTGGGGTCGTTCGTCGAACGTGTTCCTGCGCAACGGAAGTCGGCTCTACCTGGACGTCGGGTCACACCCCGAGTACGCCACCGCCGAGTGCGACGACCTCTACACCCTGATCGCGCACGACAAGGCCGGCGAGCGGATCCTGCAGGATCTGGTCGTGGACGCCGAGGCCCGGCTGCAGGAGGAGGGTGTCGGCGGCGACATCTACCTGTTCAAGAACAACACCGACTCGGCCGGAAACTCCTACGGCTGCCACGAGAACTTCCTCATCGCCCGGCAGGGCGAGTTCTCCCGCATCTCCGACGGGCTGATCCCGTTCCTGGTGACCCGGCAGCTCATCGTCGGCGCCGGCAAAGTGCTGCAGACCCCGCGCGGCGCGACCTACTGCCTGTCGCAGCGCGCCGAGCACATCTGGGAGGGCGTCTCGTCGGCGACCACCCGCTCGCGGCCGATCATCAACACCCGCGATGAGCCCCACGCCGACGCCGAACGGTTCCGCCGGCTGCACGTCATCGTCGGCGACTCGAACATGAGCCAGACCACCACGCTGCTCAAGGTCGGCTCGGCCGCGCTGGTGCTGGAGATGATCGAGGCGGGCGTCCCGCTGCGCGACTTCACCTTCGAGAACCCGATCCGGGCGATCCGGGAGATCTCCAACGACCTGACCGGGCGCAAGGAGGTCAAGCTGGCCGGCGGTGGGGTCATCAGCGCACTGGACGCCCAACTCGACTACTACCAGCGGGCCGTCGATTTCGTCGCCCGGCGCGGCACCGACCCGGTCACCGACCAGGTGATGGACCTCTGGGGCCGGACCCTGCTCGCGGTCCAGAGCGGCGACCTGAGCACCATCGACACCGAGATCGACTGGGTGATCAAGAAGAAGCTGATCGACCGGTACGCGCAGAAGAACCAGCTCGAGCTGACCAGCCCACGGGTCGCCCAGATCGACCTGGCCTACCACGACGTCCGTCCCGGACGGGGTCTGTACTCCCTGCTGGCCGCCCGCGGGATGGCCCGCACCGTGGTCGACGAGGCCCGGATCGACGAGGCGATGACCGTCCCGCCGCAGACGACCAGGGCCAAGTTACGCGGGAAGTTCGTGGCTGCCGCCCAGGACGCCGGTCGTGACTACACCGTCGACTGGGTGCACCTGAAGCTCAACGACCAGGCGCAGCGCACCGTCCTGTTGAAGGACCCGTTCAAGTCCGTCGACGACCGCGTCGACAAGCTCATCGAGTCCATCTGATGGGTGGTCGGTGTGCCGTCGGGTAAGTCGGCGGCGAAGGCCGAACGGCTGCTCAACCTGGTGATCGCGCTGCTGAACTCGGAGCGCTTCCGGGACGTCAACTGGATCCGGGACAAGGTCGAGGGCTACCGGGACGCGGCCAACGACGAGGCGTTCTTCCGGATGTTCGAGCGCGACAAGGTGGAACTGCGCGACATCGGCATCCCGCTGCAGACCTCGGAGGACGGCGCCTACCGCATCCCGCCGGGGGAGTACGCCCTGCCGGAGATGTCGTTCACCCCCGGGGAGAAGGCGGCGTTGGCGCTGGCCGGCCGGCTCTGGGAGACCAGTGTGCTCGGCGAGGCCGGCTCCGGAGCGCTGCGTAAGCTCTCCGACGCCAGCAACGACCAGCTGACCGGTTCCAGGCTGTCGTTGCAACCGCGGGTGCGGACGTCGGATCCGGCGTTCGGACCGCTGTACGCCGCAGTCCAGGCCCGGCAGGTGGTGTCGTTCCCCTACCGCAAGGACCCGGCCGGGGCGGCCGAGAACCGGCGGCTGCAGCCCTGGGGACTGGTCAGTTGGAAGGGCCGCTGGTACGTCGTCGGGCAGGACGTCGGACGCGGCGAGCCGCGCACGTTCCGGCTCTCCCGGATCGCCGGCGAGGTCAGCCGGGTGGGCCGGACCGGAGCTGTCGTCATCCCGGCCGAGGTCGACCTGCTGGCCTTCGTCGCCGGCTCGCAGTCGCCGGTCGAGCAGCGCAGCGCCACCGTCCAGCTGGCGGTCGGCCGCGGGGCCGGCCTGCGGCGTCGGGCGGTCGAGGCCGACAGCGGTGACGCATTACCGGGTTTCGACCGATTCACCGTCCCCTTCGACCATCTCTGGGACACCGCCCGGTCGATCGCGGCCCTCGGTCCGGATGCGGTCGTCGAAGCGCCCGCAGATCTTCGTGACGCGGTGATCCGGTTGCTCACCGACGCCGCGGCAGTCGCGGGGACACCTCCCCCCACCGAGCCGACCGACGCGGAACTCTCGTGATCGGCGAGTCCGCGACCGGCCGGCTGGCGCGGGTACTGGCGTTGGTGCCCTACATCTCGCGGCGTCCCGGGGTGGCCATCGCCGACCTGGCCGTCGAGTTCGGCGTCAGCGACGAGCAGATCAGCAAGGACCTCGACCTGCTGATGGTCTGCGGGCTGCCCGGCTACTACCCGGACGACCTCATCGACGTCGTGCTGGCCGAGGACAGCGCGACGGTGTCCATCACCTTCGACGCCGGTCTGGAACGACCGGTCCGGCTGACCCACGACGAGGCCGTCGCGTTGACCGTCGCGCTGCGGGCTCTGGCCGGGCTGCCCGGTCTCGTCGACGCCGACAGTGTGTACTCCGCGCTGGCCAAGCTGGAGCAGGTCGGCGCGAGGGACACGGCCGGAGTGCGGGTCCAGGCGGCCACGCCGGCCGCCGCGTTGGGTGTCGTCCGGCTGGGGCTGGAGGAGGGTCGCCAGCTGTGGATGCGGTACTACACGGCGTCCCGCGACGCGGTCAGCGAGCGCACCGTCGACCCGCTGCGACTGCTGGTCACCGACGGCCAGACCTACCTGGAGGCGTACTGCCACCGCTCGGCCGCCGTCCGGCACTTCCGGGTCGACCGGATCGAGGACGTCCGGCTCACCGACGAGCCGGCCCAGCAGCCGCTGCTGGTCCTGGACGACATCCCCGAGCAGATGTTCCATCCCGACCCGACGGTGCCGTCGGTGACGTTGTCGCTGGTCCAGGAACTGCGCTGGTTCGCGGAGTACTACCAGGCCCAGGAGATCCCGGGCACGGACACCACCGGCCGGCTCACCGTCCGGATGAGTCCGTCCAGCGACGAATGGCTGGTACGCCAGGTGCTCTCGCTGGGTGGCGGCGCCGTCATCACCGATCGGCCGGAACTCGCCGCCGAGGTGGGCCGTCGGGCGCGGGCGGCGTTGGGCCGCTACACATGAGCGTCCGATCCGCCCGGCGAACTGGACTCTGCTCGATGTGCAGAGCACGCAGAGCGCGGTTCGTCAGGCGGATCCGAGCGCCGGACCCCATCGCACCGGCACCGGCCCACTGGTCTGCCGGACCACCAACCGCGGCGGGATGACCTGCTCCCGTGGCTGCACCTGCACCCCCTGCGACCGGGCGATGGCCCGTTCGACGGCGAGCCGACTCAGCACCGTCACGTCCTGGGCGACGGTGGTGAGGTTGACGAACGACAGCCGGGCCAGTCGGCTGTCGTCGAAGCCCACCACGCTGACGTCCCCGGGTACGCCGACCCCGGAGTTCCGCAACACCTCCAGCACCCCGGTGGCACAGCGGTCGTTGAACACCGCGACCGCGGTCGGCAGCTCGCCGGCCAGCAGGGCGCGGGCCGCTGCCGCCCCGTCGTCCTCCTCCGGGCCACCGGGCACGACGGCGACGAACGCGTCAAGACCGTGCCGGTGCATCGCCTCCAGGTAGCCGCGACGCCGCTGCGCCGCGCCGGCCCAGCGGCCGCCGTCGACGTGGGTGATACGTCGATGACCCCACTCGACCAGGTGGTCCACGGCCTGCTGCAATCCCTGGTCGTCGGCGGTCCGCACGACGTCCACTCGCTGATGACGAACCGGCCGGGTCACCGCGACGACCGGGGTGCGGGCGGCGATCTCGGCGAGGTAGGCCCGCGGCGATTCCGGCCCCAGCCAGATGATCGCCGCGCAGCGATCGTCGAGCAGGTCGTTCACCGCGGCCCGCTCGTCCCTCGACGTCGTCACCGCGCTCAGCGTGATCTGGTGGTCGAGCTCCGCGGCCGCTCCGTACAGCCCGGTGAGGAGGTCGCCGTGGAAATCCTGCTCGACGCCGAAAACCACCCCGAGCAGCCGACTGTTGGTGCTCCGCAACAGTCGGGCCCGGCTGTCCGGTCGGTAGCCCAATTCGCCGGCGGTGCGCATGACCCGCTCGCGGGTCGCAGCACTCGCGCCGGGCACGTCGCGCATCACGATCGACACCAGCGCGACCGAGACACCGGCCCGCGTGGCGACGTCGGCCATCGTCGGCCGACGACCGATCGGCGCACGGGTCATGCCTCAGGCTACCCACGCCCCCCTCAGCACGTCCCAGGCGTACCGGCGGGTGAACCCGGGGTCGGGACGGGCGACTCTGCCCGGACACCACCGCCGCGCGGCCGCGGTCAGTAGGATCGGGCATCTAGCAGCATTCGTCCTTCATCACCCCCGTCGGGAGCGTCGTCCGTGGTCTGGTTCCGCCGTACCAAGGTCGAGCGTTCGGCCGACGGGTCGATGTCGCTGATGGAACACCTCTACGAGCTCCGTAAGCGGTTGATGTGGGCGGTCATCTTCATCGTCCTCGGGACGATCCTGGGGTTCATCTGGTTCGACAAGAGCGTCGGGCCGATCCCGTCGCTGGGCACGCTGCTGATCGAGCCGCTCCGGATCGCGCTGGGTGACGAGAACGCGAGACTGCTGGCGCTGAGCCCGTTCTCCGGCTTACAGCTGCAGCTCAAGGCGGCTCTGATGGCCGGGCTGGTGTTCTCCTCACCCGGCTGGCTCTACCAGATCTGGGCATTCGTGACCCCGGCGCTGTACTCCAAGGAGCGTCGGTACGCCGTCAGCTTCGTGACGTTGGCCGCCCTGCTCTTCACCGCCGGCGCCTACCTCGCCTACCGGGTCATCCCCGAGGGTCTGCGGGTGCTGTTCCAGTTCGGCTCGGACAGCGTCCAGAACGCCCCGGGGCCGGCGGAGTACTACTCGTTCCTGATGACGCTGCTGATCGTGTTCGGCATCAGCTTCCTGCTGCCCCTGTTCATCGTGGCGCTCAATTTCATCGGCGTCGTCAAGGGCCGCCAGCTGGCCAAATGGCGCCGTTATGCGATCTTCGGGATGTTCGTGTTCTCCGCCCTCGTGGTTCCCGGCAACGACCCGATCAGCATGCTGGCGCTGGCGCTGTCGATGTGTCTGCTCTACGAGATCAGCCTGCAGGTCTCCAAGTTCAACGACCGGCGCAAGGGACGCAACAACCCCGAGGAGGAGACGCTCGCGTCACTCTCCGACGATCAGGCGTCCACCATCTGATCTGCAGTTCGAGCCCGGCCCCGAAGGTTCCGGCGTGCTCGCGCGGACGTGTGACACGCTGGTGGGGTGAGTACTGAGCCGGAAGTGGAATTGTCCCCGGCCGAGCGGTTCCAGAAGTCACGGCACCGCGCCCGGTTCGCCGACCTGACGGATTTCATCGCCGGACTGTCCTTCAGCCTCGATCCGTTCCAGCGGAAGGCCTGTGAGGCGCTCGAGCTGGGGCAGGGTGTCCTGGTCTGTGCCCCCACCGGCGCCGGGAAGACGATCGTCGGCGAATTCGCCGTCTTCCGGGCACTGCAGCACGGCGGGAAGTGTTTCTACACGACCCCGATCAAGGCCCTGTCGAACCAGAAGTACGCCGACCTGGTCGCCCGGCACGGGGCTCAGCATGTCGGGCTGCTGACCGGTGACACCTCGATCAACTCGCACGCGCCGGTCGTGGTGATGACCACCGAGGTGCTGCGCAACATGCTCTACGCCGACTCGCCCGACCTGGACGGGCTGACGTCGGTGGTGATGGACGAGATCCACTACCTGGCCGACAAGTTCCGTGGGGCGGTGTGGGAGGAGGTCATCCTGCACACCGATCTGTCCGTCCAGCTGGTCGGGCTGTCGGCCACGGTCAGCAACGCCGAGGAGTTCGGCGCCTGGCTGCAGGAGGTCCGCGGCCACACCACCGTCGTGGTCGACGAGCACCGCCCGGTGCCCCTGTTCCAGCACATGATGGTCGGCCGCCGGATGTACGACCTGTTCGCTTCGGCCCGGGACAACGAACTCACCGGTCAGCAGACCCGGATCGACCCGGCGCTGGCCCGGGCCGCGTCGGAGGCCGAATCGCGGCACGGCCGGTTCAACGGTGGGGGACCGGGTGGCGGCAGCCGGCGCGCGCACGAGCCGCGCCGGCAGAGCTTCCGCCCGGTGTCCCGGGTCGACGTCATCGAGCGACTGGACGGTAACGGGCTGCTGCCCGCCATCACGTTCATCTTCTCCCGGGCCGGCTGCGACGCCGCCGTGCAGCAGTGCCTGCATTCCGGGCTGCGGCTGACCACCGAAGCGCAGCGCGCCGAGATCCGGGCCATCATCGACCGCCGTACCGTCGAGCTCCCCGAGGCCGACCTCGCGGTACTGGGCTACTGGGAGTGGCGCGACGCGTTGGAGCGCGGCATCGCCGCCCATCACGCCGGGATGTTGCCGGCGTTCAAGGAAACCGTCGAGGCGCTGTTCGTCGCCGGGCTGGTCAAGGCGGTGTTCGCCACCGAGACGCTGGCGCTGGGCATCAACATGCCCGCCCGCACCGTCGTCCTGGAGCGGCTGGTGAAGTACAACGGCGAAGGCCATGTCGATCTGACGGCGGGGGAGTACACCCAGCTCACCGGCCGGGCGGGCCGGCGCGGTATCGACGTCGAGGGCCACGCGGTGGTGATGTGGACGCCGGGGATGGACCCCCGTGCGGTCGCCGGACTCGCGTCCAAGCGGCTCTACCCGTTGCGGTCCTCATTTCGACCCAGCTACAACATGGCGGTCAACCTGCTCGACCGGATGGGCCCGCAGCAGGCCCGTGAGCTGCTGGAACAGTCGTTCGCGCAGTACCAGGCCAACGCCACCGTGGTCGGCGTCGCCCGGCAGTTGCGCAAGAACGAGGCCGCGGTGGCCGCGCACGCGCAGTCGATGACCTGCCACCTCGGCGACGTCGAGGAGTACTTCGGCCTGGTCGACGAGTTGACCCGTCTCGAGAAGGACGCCGCGCGCGGCGGTGCCGCCCGCCGTCGCACCCAGACGCACGACGACCTGGCCCGGTTGCGCAAGGGCGACGTGGTGGCGGTGCCCGGCGGCCGGCGCGCCGGACTCGCGGTGGTGCTCGACCCCGGGGTCAGCTCGGACGGCACCGCCCGCCCACTGGTGATCACCGAGAAACGCTGGGCCGGTCGGCTGTCCAACGCCGACTTCCGTGGCGCGGTCCCCACCCTTGGCCACGTCCGACTGCCCAAGCACGTCGACCACGGCTCAGCTGACGTCCGCCGGCAGGTCGCCACGAACCTGCTGGCCCAGGGCATTGCGATGCCGCGCGGCGGCCCGCGCCGGGACTCCGCGGAGGACGCCGAGATCGGCGCGCTGCGCGTCGGGATCCGGACGCACCCGGTGCACGGCTGCGCCGACCGGGATGCGCACCTGCAGTGGGCCCGGCGCCGGGAATCACTGCTGGTCGAGAGCCGGGCCCTGACGGCGAAGGTGTCCTCGGCCAAGGACTCGCTGGGCAACGCGCTGGATCGGATCGTCGGTCTGCTGGACGAGCTGGGCTATCTCAAGGGGGCCCGCCTGACCGACGCCGGGCGTCAACTGTCCCGGATCTGGTCGGAGAGCGACCTGGTCGTCGCCGAATGCCTGCGCACGGACGCCTGGTCGGGTCTCGGACCGGCCGACCTCGCGGCGACCGTGTCGGTGCTGGTCTTCGAGGCCCGTCAGGACGTGACCACCGCGCCCCGGATGCCCAGTGCGACCGCTGCGGACGCGATCGCCGACACGGTGCGGACCTGGGCGCACATCGCCGGTCTCGAGCGCGAGGCCCAGTTACCGGTGACCCGCGAGCCCGACCTCGGTTTCGCCGCGGCGGTATCTGCATGGGCCGGCGGCGCGACCCTCACCCAGGCGCTGGCCATCGCCTCCGCTTCCGGCTCCGAGCTGTCGGCGGGCGATTTCGTGCGGTGGTGTCGGCAGGTCATCGACCTGTTGGACCAACTGCAGGGCGTGGCCGCCGGGACCGTCGGGCAGGTCGCCGGTGAGGCGGTCACCGGCATGCGCCGGGGTGTCGTGGCGCTGGGGGCGGCCTGATCGCAGGGAGCCATCGCCGGCCCGGGGCGGCTGCCGCGAGGGGAGGTCATCGTCGGATTCCGGACCGATGGCGCGGAGTGGTCGCCCGGAGCGTGATTGGATCAAGCTCGGCATGACGTGGTGCGGGCCGGTTGCAGGGCCTGAACGTTTCTCGGTACGAAGTGAGGGAGTCCGCCATGAGCACGCCTAACGACCCGGATCGATCCACCCCGGGGCAGGAGTCGGAAGCCACCCGGTGGTCGCCTCCGGAGCCCGCGACCGGTGACCAGCCCGCGACCGGTGACCAGCCCGGCGGCGGCCAGGCGCCCGGCCAGCAGGGTTACGGGCAGCCGTCCTACGGCCAGCAGGGTTACGGTCAGTACAGCCCACCGGGTTACGACCCTGCTGCCGACCGGCCGACGACCGTCCAGCCCGCTGTCCCCGGTCAGTACGGGGCGCCGTCGGGACCGCAGACCGGCTACGGCCAACCGACCGGCTACGGCCAACCGACCGGCTACGGACAGCCGCCGTCCTACGGTCAGTCGACCGGGGCCATCCCGACCGGTGCCACCCAGTACGGGGAGCAGCCTGGGTACGGCCAGCAAGCCGCGTACGGCCAGCAGCCTGGGTACGGCCAGCAGCCCGCGTACGGCCAGCAGCCCGCGTACGGCCAGCAGCCCGCGTACGGCCAGCCGGTGCAGCCGTACGGTCAGCAGCCCCCCGAAACCGCGAAGAGCGGCAGCAAGACCCCGATCATCATCGCCGCGGTGGCGGCCGTGATCATCGCGGTCGCGGCAGTCGCGGCCTTCGTGTGGCCAGGTTTCTTGAACAAGGAGACTTTCAACGAAGACGCGGTGGCCACCGGGGTGAAAACCATCCTGACGTCCGAGAGCCCGGGCGGCTACGGAATCAGCGACGTGAGCAAAGCGGTCTGTCCGGCCGACCAGTCGGTCGTGAGAGGTACGACCTTCGACTGCACGGTGGACATCGCCGGCGAGGCCAAGGTCGTCACCATCACCGTCACCGGCGACGAGAAGAGCGACACCGAGAAGGGCAACTACACGGTCGGTCTGCCCCACTGAACCCGGTCTTGAGGTGGCGCCGCGCTGGCTCAACCGGCGGGGCGTCCGGCTTCAGTCGCTCAGCTCGGCCAGGGTCCGGCTCAGGCGGTCCACACTGTTGCCCACGCCCCACTCGGCCGCAAGCGCGGCCAGCCGGTCCGGGTCGGCGGCGGCGGCCGGGACGACCGGGTCGTCCCGGTCGATGATGACCGTGGTGTGCCGTGCGACCCGGACCACGGTCTTCGACGCTTCGAGGTAGTCCAGCGACGGAGTGAGCTTGTGGCGCATCGACGCCGTCAGCCCCGATCCGGCGTCCGCGACGGCCTCGATCAGCCCCTCCAGGGTGCCGAACCGGGCGATCAGCGAGGCGGCTGTCTTCTCCCCGACCCCGGGCACGCCCGGCAGTCCGTCGGAGGCGTCACCGCGCAGGGCCGCGAAGTCGGCGTATCCGGCGGCCGGGATGCCGTACTTGGTGGCCACGGCCGCCCCGGTGAGGACCTCGGTGCGGGCCATCCCGGCCCCGATGTAGCGGACCCGCACCGGCGGGTCGTCGTCGGTGGCGAGCTGCATGAGATCGCGGTCACCGGTGACCACCTCGACAGGTCTCGCACGGTGTTCGGCGAGCGTGCCGATCACGTCGTCGGCTTCGTAGCCCTCGGCGCCGGCCAACGCGACCCCCATCGCGCCGAGGATCTCCAGCAGGACGGGAACCTGCGGTGACAGCTCGTCGGGCACCAACTCCTGGGCGACCCCGCGGACCGGCGGCGCGGCGACCTGCACCCGGTGTGTCTTGTAGGACGGGATGGCCGCGACCCGGAACGCCGGCCGCCAGTCCAGATCCAGGCAGGCCACCAGGTGGGTGGGCCGGCCGTCCTCGGCGACCCGACGGATGATGTCCAGCGATCCGCGGATCGCGTTGATCGGCCGGCCGGACGGTGAGGTCACCGAGCCGGGCACGGCGAAGAACGCGCGGAAGTAGATGCCCGCGAGGTCCAGGAGCTGCAGCATGCGAGCACGCTATCCCGGCTCGCCGACACCGACCCGGAGTGGCGTCCATCGACGCCTGTCGGTCGAGCTCGGCGGCGGCGGACGGTGGCCGTCGTCGGGGCGAGAGGGTAGACCATTAGGGTGATCGACATGCCCACCCCGAAGCTGCCCTACGCCGATCGTCTGGACCGGCTCCGCGCTCAGATCCGTGACCTCGGTGCGCAGGTCGCCATCCTCACCCCCGGTCCGGAGGTGGAGTACCTGCTGGGGCATTCGGTCGCCTCCCACGAGCGGCTCAGCTGCGTGGTCGTACCGGTCGCCGGTGAGACGACTCTGCTGGTCCCGCAGCTGGAACGGCTGGGCTGGGCGGGCACTTCGGCCGAGGACACGGTCCGGGTCGCCACCTGGTTGGACGGCCAGGACCCGTATGCGCTGGTCGCGGACCTGCTGCCGCTCGGGACGACGGTGATCGCGGTGGGAGACCACATGCCGGCCGTTCACGCGCTCAAGATCCGGGCGGCGGTCCCGGGTTCCGAACTGTCGCTGGCCGGTGCGGCCGTCGCGGCGCTGCGGGCGCAGAAGTCGGCCGACGAGATCGACGAGCTGGCGGCCGCAGGCGCCGCGATCGACCTCGTGCAGGAACGGATCGGTGAGTGGCTGCGGCCGGGTCGGACCGAGTACGACATCGCCGGCGACATCGCCGCGGCCATCATCGATGCCGGCCACCGACGGGCCGATTTCGTCATCGTCGGGTCCGGGCCGAACGGAGCCAGCCCGCACCACGAGGCGTCCGACCGGGTTGTACAGGCCGGCGACGCGGTGGTCATCGACATCGGCGGTCCGCACCGTACCGGCTACTTCTCCGACTGCACCCGGACCTACCAGGTCGCCGGCGACGCCGACCCCGAGTTCGCGGTCGTCTACGACGTCGTGCGGCAGGCCCAGCAGGCCGGGGTGGACGCGGCCGTCGTCGGAGCGAGCTGCGAGGCGGTCGATGCGGCCGCGCGGCAGGTCATCGTGGACGCGGGCTACGGCGAATACTTCATCACCCGGACCGGCCACGGCATCGGGCTCGAGGTGCACGAGGAGCCGTACATGGTGGCGGGCAACGCCCGGCAGCTCGAGCCGGGGATGGCCTTCTCGGTCGAGCCGGGGATCTACCTGCCGGGCCGGTTCGGGGTGCGGATCGAGGACATCGTCGTCGCGACGGAGAACGGTCCGCTGCGAGTCAACAACTGCCCCCGAGACCTGATCGTGGTCTGAGGTCGTCGGCCGGTCCGGGCCATGTGAGCTACCCGTCGCCCGCACCCGGGTGCCGGACAACCGGTGTCGCCGCACCACCACCCGGCGAGAGGTGCGATGGGAGACGACACATGCTCGAGGACATCGACGCGCGGATCGCGAACGAACTGGCCGCCGACGGCCGGTGTTCCTACACCGACCTGGCCGAGCGGGTCGGACTCTCGGTGTCGGCCGTGCACCAGCGGGTGCGCCGGCTGGAGCAGCGGGGGGTCATCAAGGGCTACGCGGCCCGCATTGGCGGCGAGGAGGTCGGTCTGCCGCTGACCGCGTTCGTGTCGTTGACCCCCATCGATCCGGCCGCCGCCGACGACTACCCGAGCCGGATCGCCCATCTGCGCCAGGTCGAGGCCTGCTACTCCGTCGCCGGCGTCGAGTCCTACATCCTCCGGGTGCGGGTCGCAACGCCGGGCGCCCTCGAGGGTCTGCTGGCCCAGATCCGATCCTCGGCGCACGTGTCGACGCGCACCACCGTGGTGCTCTCGACTCCGTTCGAGGACCGGCCCCCATTGGTCCAGACGCAGGACTGACGCCTCTTGACGAACGCGTACGCCTGCCGCACTGAGACCCACTGGATCGGTTCGGTGCTGCGCCGGCAGAATCCGCTGTTGCAGCGGACCCGCCGTACGCGTTCCGCGAACTCGTCGACCGACGGGTAGTCGGGCCGGCAGCTGCCCCGGTCAGGATCGATCGAGAGCTACCGCTGCAGCTGCCGTGGCGTGGTCGGAGTCCGAGATCGGCGTTGCCGCCACACGGTTCGCGCGTTGCGCGGAGCGGAACGAGGTCAGCCCGAACCCGAGAGCGAGGAGCGCGAGTACCGGGGTCGCCACGCTCCACCAGGTGATCAACGCGAAAGGCACGGTGCCGATCAGGAGCGCCGCAATGGGAACGGCGGACCCGCCGATCCACGGCGCGGCCATCAGGGCAAGACCGCCGATGGTGCCGACCGCGACGGTGACCACAGGGCCGGCGCTCACTGCCATCAGCACTTCGAAGGCACCCAGCACGCTGGTCAGCGAACGCAACCAGGCGGTCGAGAGGACCTGACGAGTGCGTGCCGCACCGCCGGCGATGATGGCGTAGACACCGCCGGTGAACAGAATCGCACCCGGTAGGTACCACAGCGCCCCGGCGGTGCTGAAACACAGACTTCCCGGAACCAGCAGACCGATGGCCGCCGCGAGTCGCCACGCGGGCGTGATCGTTTTCCGCTGCAGAAGGCCGCATGCGGACAGGACGCTGATCGAGCTCAACACCATGGTCAGCAGACCCAGCGCAGTCGGGTCAGCCTTGTTCCCGGTCCACTCGGGCATGCGGCCACCGATCGTGGCTTGGATGAGACCGACCATCACGCCGAGGATCCCGCCCACCAGGCCGAGCCAACCGGCCATCCGTCGACGCTGTCCCCAGGCGTTCATCGGATCACCGCACTGACCGCACGCCGGGGGCTGGGCAGGGCAGCGCGTACCGGGTGCCCCATCCTGAAGCTGACCAGCGGCAGTGGACCGGTCCGGCCCAGAACGTTCTGCAGAAGTGGGGCGAAGGTGGCCGACAGACCCTGATCGCGTTCCCTGTCGATGCGTTCGGTGATCTGGTTCATGTGTTGCAGACCGAGGCCACCGGCAGTCGCCGCAAGATGGATCCGTTGCAGCAGACGTCCCGCGTTCAGGCGCGTCACCACATCGTCGGTGTCGGTCACGGTGATGACCCCGTAGACGGCGGCGGTCGCCGTGTGGACACTGCGGGTCTGATCGAGCCAGAAGCGGTCGCCCGCCACCCGCGAGGATGCCGGCAGGATCTTGGCCAGTGCCAGGGTCACCGGAGACAGTCCCTGCGCATCCAGAGTCGGTCCGTCACGATGTTTTTCGATGTCGTCCCGATTGTTTCGGAACCAGGAGAACGCCTCCTCCGACTGTCCCTGGTCGGCGATGAACGCCTCGGTGGCGGCCACCAGCACCGACGTCAGCGCCGCTCGGTCCGCTGGGGAGGTGAACCAACGAATCGCGACCCCGGGAAGGTCGACGATCGGGCCGGGGAGCGCGTCCAGGATCGGTTGCGCGATTCCGTGGGTCGAATAGGGCCCGCGGTGGGAACGCCGGTCGCCAATGGCGGTGTAGAGCGCTGACTCCGTCGCTACGCCGCGGACGAAGCTGACGGTCGCCACGTGGGTTCGGTCTTCGGGCTCGGGCAGTAGTGCCACCGACGGTGCGAAACCACGGGCGGTCAGGCCCAGCGTGAGGTTCTCCAACGCGCAGCCCAATCCCACGTGGCGCTCACGGTCGAACGGATCGACGGCCGGCATCGACCGGGTCGAATCGGCGAACATCTCCACCCGGTCCGCGCTCACCTGGAACAGCCACGGCTGCGTGTTGTGCGGGTTGGCGGCCAGGATCGCCGCCGCTACCGCGCCGAGCGGACCCGGGTCGTCGCGCCAGTGCGACCAGGGGTCGTACGGTCCACCGGAGCCGGGATCCAGGACGCCGTTGTCGAAGACCCGGTAGCTCAGTACACCGCTGCCGGCGACAAGGATCGTCGCGGTTCCGACTCCCACGCCCCGCAGCACAGACCGACGCGACAACGACCGGTGGGACAGGTCCGGCGGCAGGTCGGCGTTCTCGATGGGTGCGTGGCTGGTGTCGGTGGTCATCTCCATCCTCTCGTCACTCCGAGCGTGGATGATCGACACCGACCCCCCCAGTGCCGAAAGACCTCTGTGGGGCACCGAATTCAGGACACTCACCACCCGCGACGTCGCGGACGCGATCCGATCGGCTCGCCCGGCCGGGCGGGGACCCGTGATCGGTAGACGATGTAGGGCCGGAACAGATAGCCGATAGGCGCACTGAAGGCGTGCACCAGCCGGGTGAACGGCCAGAGTGCGAACAGTGCCATCCCGACGATGGCGTGGATCTGGTAAGAGATCGGCGCGGCCGCCATGGCGGCGCCGTCGGGTTGCAGGATGAAGACGGATCGGAACCAGACCGACACCGTCTCCCGGTAGTTGTGCGCCTCGCCGATCAGGCCCGACCCGACCAGCGTGGTGGCGAGTCCCGCGACGATCGCCAGGATCAGCACCGCGTACATCAACTTGTCGTTCCAGGTGGTGGCGATGAACACCGGACCTTTCGTCCGGCGCCGGTAGACCAGGATGGCGGCTCCGCCGAGAGTGGCTATCCCGGCGATGGAGCCCAGGGTGACAGCTTGCACGTGATAGGCATTTTCGGTGAGACCCACTGCGCTGGTCCACGATTCCGGGATCACCAAGCCGATGACGTGACCGAAGATCACCACCAGGATGCCGAAGTGGAACAGCGGGCTGCCGATCCGCAGGAGCCTGCTTTCGTAGAGCTGCGAGGACCGGGTGGTCCAGCCGAACTTGTCGTACCGGTAGCGCCACCAGGTGCCGACGACCAGGATCGCCATCGTCACGTACGGCACGATGCTCCAGAACAACGCCGCCGTGCTCACTGGCCCGGCCTGACCGACAGCGTCAGCGCGAACGGCTCGAGGCCTACCTTCTCGGTCGGGGGTCCCTGCATGGCCAACCGCCTGACTTCCCGGAGGTCGTCCACGGTCGCCGCCGGCAGCGTCGTCGAGACCAGGCCGATCACATCGGCATAGGGCGACTTGCCCTTCGACAGTGCTTCGAACAGCATGCTGATCGGCGTCCGGTGCTGACACAGCATGTCGTAGCCGGTCTTCTCGTCAACGGTGGCCGCGAATTCCAGCAACACCGCGAGATGGTCGGGGAGTTCGTCCTTCGGCGGTTCGGCGCCCCCGGCCCGGTAGGCGTTGGCGAAATTCAACAGCGCCATCCCACGATTGCGGGTGTCACCGGCCGTGTAGTAGGTCAGGAACATCGTCTGTCGGCGTTTCCAGTCGAAGGTCTCGACGTATTTGACGGCGGCCGTCGTGACCGGCATCGAGCGCAGGTAGTCGATGGTGCGCAGGATCGGCAGCCGGTGGCTGTCGGGCAGCGTCATGGCCGCGGCCCCCACGAGTTCCAGCCGCCGGGCCTGATCGGCGTCGGGATAGGCCAACAGCAGTGACCCGGCCTGCCAGACCACCCGACGGTTCACGCCGTCGGAAACCTTTCGGCGCGTGAGCTTCACGGACCCACCTCTGAAGTCGAGAGGGGTTCACCCGGCGGCTGTTCCGGCGCCGACAACCGAGGGGAGCCGGGGCGGGGGGTGAACATCCCGGTCGGCGAGCCCTTCCCGTCCCAGTTCAGCAGATTGACCCTGGAGGTGTGGGATGAGCCCACACCGAGTTCCTCGGAGGTCTGCCGCTCCTTCAGGGCCTGGAAGTTCTCCACCGCGACCGGCACCGGTTGACCGCTGGCTTCGCCGAAGGGCCCGGAGCCGGTGTACATGCCAGGTCCGCCCTCGAAATTCAGTGAGCATTCGGTGACGGTCTCCTCCAGCCGGTGTCCGTCGGCCACATAGGCGGTCGGAATCACATACCGCGCTTCGTATTTGGCGATGGCCAGCAGCCGGTACATCTCGTACATCAATTCCGGGCTCATCCCCACGGCTTCCGGGATCTCGGGGCGGGGATCACGGCCGAGGTTGATGTCCCGCATGTAGGAACGCATCGCAGCCAGCTTGCGCAGCACCCCTTCGACGAGTGCGGTGTCACCGGCGGTGAACAGACCGGCCAGATAGTCGATCGGAATCCGCAGCGCGCTGATCGCGCCGAACAGGTTGTCCGCGTCCTCGCCGTCGTGACCGTCCCGGCTGATGGCATCCACCACCGGTGACAGCGGCGGGACGTACCAGACCATCGGCATGGTGCGGTATTCCGGATGCAGCGGAAGTGCGATCCGGTAGGTCTTGGCGAGTGCGTAGACCGGTGACCGGCGGGCTGCCTCCAGCCATTCGTCGGAGATGCCGGCCGTGCGCGCAGCCGCGATCACCGCAGGGTCCGACGGGTCCAGCAGCAGGTCGAGCTGCGCCTCGTACAGATCCGTTTCCTTCTCCACCGAAGCGGCCGCCAGCACCCGGTCCGCGTCGTAGAGCACCAGACCCATGTAACGGAGCCGGCCCACGCAGGTCTCCGAACACACCGTCGGCAGGCCGACCTCGATCCGGGGATAGCAGAACGTGCACTTCTCGGCCTTGCCAGTGCGGTGGTTGAAGTACACCTTCTTGTACGGGCAGCCGGTCACACACATCCGCCAGCCACGGCACTTGTCCTGGTCGACCAGCACGATACCGTCCTCGGCGCGCTTGTACATCGCCCCGGACGGGCACGACGCGACACACGACGGGTTCAGACAGTGCTCGCAGATCCGCGGCAGGTAAAACATGAAGCTCTCTTCCAGCTCCAGTTTGATCTGGGTGCTGATCTTCGCGAGAATCGGGTCACCGGCGAGGATCTCGGGGCTGCCGCCGAGGTTGTCGTCCCAGTTCGCCGACCATTCGACCTTCATGGGTTTGCCGCTGAGCAGACTGCGCGGGGGGGCGACCGGAAAGTTCTCCCCGAGTGGGGCGTTGGTCAGGTTCTCGTAGTCGTAGGTCCAGGGTTCGTAGTAGTCGTCGATGGACGGCATCTTCGGGTTCGAGAAGATCGTCGCGAGCTTGCGGAACCGGCCGCCTGCGCGCAGCCGTAGCCGGCCGCGTGAATCGCGGATCCAACCGCCCTCCCAGCGCTCCTGATCCTCGTAGGTCCGCGGATACCCCTGCCCCGGGCGTGTTTCCACGTTGTTGAACCAGACGTATTCGACGCCCGGCCGGTTCGTCCAGGCCTGTTTGCAGGTCACCGAGCAGGTGTGGCACCCGATGCACTTGTCAAGGTTCATCACCATGGCCAGCTGAGCCATCACGCGCATCAGTACCGCACCTCCTGCGAGCGTCGTCGGACATGGGTTATCTCGTCCCGCTGATTGCCGGTCGGGCCGAGATAGTTGAAGCCGAAGGACATCTGGGCGTACCCGCCGGCCAGATGGGTCGGCTTGACCAGCAGCCGGGTCAGCGAGTTGTGGATGCCACCGCGATTGCCGGTGGTCTCCGACAGCGGCACGTCGATGGTGCGCTCCTGGGCGTGGTGTACGAACACGGTGCCTTCGGGCATCCGGTGGGACACGATGGCGCGCAGCACCATGACCCCGTTACGGTTGACGGCCTCCACCCAATCGTTGTCGGCCACCCCTATCCGGGTGGCGTCCGACGGGCTCATCCACATGGTCGGGCCGCCACGGGACAACGACAGCATGAACAGGTTGTCCTGATACTCCGAGTGGATCGACCATTTCGAGTGCGGCGTGAGGTACCGAACGGCCAGCCCCAGGCCCTCGGTGACGGATCCGAGCCGAGGTTCGTTGAACAGGCGAGCCATGTCCAGCGGCGGGCGGTAGACGGGCAACTGCTCACCCAGCTCTTCGATCCAGTCGTGGTCGAGGTAGAAGTGCATCCGGCCGGTCAGGGTGTGCCAGGGTTTGAGCTCTTCGACGTTCACCGTGAACGGCGCGTAACGCCGGCCGCCGGTCTCGCTCCCGGACCATTCGGGACTGGTCATGACCGGCACCGGACGGGCCTGGGTGTCGGCGTAGGTGATGCGCTTTTCTTCGTTGCCCTCGGCCAGGTGGACCAGGGGTCGACCGGTGCGGCGTTCCAGCTGACGGAACCCCTGCACGGCAAGGCGACCGTTGGACGTACCGGACAGCGCCAGGATGGTGTCCGCCATCTTGATGGCGGTGTCGATGGCCGGGCGACCCGCGCCGGCGCCGTGTCCCATCACGCCGTGCCGCGCGGCCAGGTCCCCGACTTCCACATCCGGGTACACGGTGACCCCCTTGGTGGTCACGCCGAGGCTCTCCACCAACGGGCCCAGCGTCTCCCACTGCTCGGCCAGCGCCGGGTAGTCCCGGGTGACGACCGCGATGTTGCCCATGGTGCGGCCGGGGACCGGGACCTCCCCGGTCCGTCGCCAATCACGCTCGACGCCACCGGGATACGCCGTTTCGCCCGGCGTGTCGTGCTGCATCGGGGTCATCACGATGTCCTGCCGGACGCCCAGATGAATCTTCGCCATCCGGCTGAAGGCCCGGGCGATGGTGTGGAAAGCGTCGAAATCGGAACGCGCCTCCCACGGTGGGTCGATCGCCGGGCTGAAGGCGTGGATGAAGGGGTGCATGTCGGTGGACGACAGGTCGGACTTCTCGTACCAGGTGGCCGCCGGCAGTACCAGATCGGACAGCATGGTCGTCGAGGTCATCCGGAAATCGATGGACATCATCAGGTCCAGCTTGCCCTCGGGAATGCCTTCCGCCCAGACGATGTCGCGCGGTCGGAGGTCGGGGGAGGTGGGCTCGGCCCGGACATTACCGGTGGTGCCCAGCAGATGCCGGAGGAAGTACTCGTTGCCCTTGCTGGACGATCCCAGCAGATTGGCCCGCCACGCCGTGAGCACCCGGGGCCAGTTCGCCGGCGAATCCGGTGCCGTCACCGCGAGCTTCAGGTCACCGGCCGCGAGCTGACGGGCGACGTAGCCGGGCGCCTCCTCACCGGCCCTGGCCGCCTCGTCAGCGAGATCCAAGCTGCTCCGGTCGAACTGCGGGAAGAACGGCATCCAGCCCATCGCCACCGACGACGCGAGAACGTCCATGGTGTGCAGGCCGGTGAACCGACCCCGACCCAACGGGGAGGCCAGTGCGTCGGCCCGGTAACCGTCGTATCGCCACTGATCGGTGTGCGCGTACCAGAACGCGGTGCCGATCATCTGTCGCGGCGGTCGGATCCAGTCGTTGCCCGACGCCATGGTCGCCCACCCGGTGACCGGGCGGCATTTCTCCTGACCGACGTAGTGCGCCCAGCCGCCCCCGTTGCGGCCCATCGAACCGGTGAGGATCAGCATCGCCAGGACCGCCCGGTAGGTCGCGTCCCCGTGGAACCACTGGCAGATCCCCGCGCCCATGATGATCATCGAGCGACCGCCCGATTCCTCGGCGTTGTGGGCGAACTCCCGCGCCACCCGCACCACCTGGGACGCGCTCACCCCGGTGATCGGCTCCTGCCAGGCGGGTGTGTACGGCCGGTCGACATCGTCGTAGCCGCTGGGCCAATCCCCCGGCAGCCCGTCCCGGACGACCCCGTACTGGGCGAGCATCAAGTCGAACACCGTGCAGCACAGCACATCTCCGACCCGCCGAACCGGCACACCCCGGGTCAGCACCTCGGCGTGGCCGTCGGGAGTGTCGAAGCGGGTGAGCTTCACCTTCACCGATCCGGCCGGGTCACCGAGAACCGAGAGCTGGGGGACGATGTCGCCCAGGTCGAGATTCCATTTGCCGACCCCGGAATCGGTGTAGCGGAAACCGAGGGATCCGTGGGGGATCACCACCTCGCCGGTGAGCCCGTCGACGAGGGCCGGCTTGAAAGCGGCGCCCTCGCCGGTGTCACCGAGGTCCGCGGCCGTCAGGTTCTTACCCGGCACGTAGTCACCCTGATGTTCCTCCAGGCGCACCAGGAACGGCAGGTCGGTGTATTGCTGGATGTAGTCGACGAAGAAGGGTGTGCGTCGGGCCACCAGGAACTCCGACAGGATGACATGGCCCATCGCCATGGCCATCGCGCCGTCGGTGCCCGGGGCGCATGGCATCCATTCGTCGGCGAACTTGGTGTTGTCCGAGTAGTCGGGGCTGACGGATACGACTTTCGTTCCACGGTAACGGACCTCGGCCATCCAATGGGCGTCCGGCGTGCGCGTCACCGGGACGTTGGACCCCCACATCATCAGGTAGGAGGCATCCCACCAGTCGCCGGATTCCGGGACGTCGGTCTGGTCGCCGAAGACCTGTGGTGACGCCACCGGCAGGTCGGCGTACCAGTCGTAGAACGAGGTCATCGCGCCGCCCAGGAGCTCGATGAACCTCGAGCCGGCAGCGTGGGAGACCATCGACATCGCCGGGATCGGCGAGAATCCGGCGATCCGGTCCGGTCCGTATCGGGCAATCGTGTGGACATGGGCCGCAGCGGCGATGTCGGCGGCTTCTTCCCAGCCGATCCGGATCAGCCCGCCCTTGCCGCGGGCGCTCTGGTACCTGGCGCGTTTCACCGGGTCGTCCTGGATCTCGGCCCAGGCCAGCACCGGATCACCGAGACGACTCCTGGCCTCCCGAAACATCTCGACCAGCAACCCGCGCGCATAGGGGTAGCGCACTCTGGTCGGCGAATACGTGTACCAGGAGAACGCCGCGCCGCGTGGGCACCCTCGCGGCTCGTAGTCAGGTCGGTCGGGACCGACGGTGGGGTAGTCCGTCTCCTGGGTCTCCCAGGTGATGATGCCGTCCTTGACGTAGACCTTCCACGAGCAGGACCCGGTGCAGTTCACGCCGTGGGTTGAACGCACCACCTTGTCGTGGCTCCACCGGTCCCGGTAGAACACATCCCCCTCGCGGCCACCCGTCTTGGTGATGGTGCGCAGGTCCTCCGACACCTTGGTCCGGGTGAAGAACCTGGCGCCGCGCAGCAGGAGGTCGGCGACCGGTCCGTCGGTCCCCACGGTGGTGTTCACAAGTGGTCCTTCATGGTGGGCGGCACGGTCACGCGACGACCTTGCGGCCTCTCCGACATCCGAAGTGCGGTGTAGAGAAGCGTCAGGATGCACGTCAACGAGAGCAGCATCAGACCGATCGTGTAGGAGTTGTCAGCGGCGTTGTAGGTCGCCCCCATCAGCAGCGGCGGCACAAAACCGCCGAGACCACCAGCGGCGCCGACGATTCCGGTGACCGTACCGACTCGCTCCGGTGGTGCCGACCGTGCCACCCAGGCGAACACCCCACCGGTTCCGATGCCGAGGAAGAACGCCAGACCGATGAAGCTGGCACCGGCGGCGAGTTCGGGCGCCGGTTGTAGGGCCACTACCGCCGCCATCACGGCCGAGCCGCCCATCGAGATCAACACCACGATCTTCGGGTGTATCCGGTCGGCCAGCATGCCGCCGATGGGGCGGGCGACGACGGCGGCAATCGCGAACCCGGCGGTCCGGGCGCCGGCGCCGGTGACCGAGAACTCGTACACCGTCTTGAGATAGGTCGGTAGGTAGGTGCTGAACGCGACGAACCCGCCGAAGGTCACGGCATAGAGGAACGCCATCCTCCACGTCACACCGAGTCGGCCGGCCGCCGTCAGTTTGGGCATCACCGGGTCGGTGTTGGGACGCCAGGCCGGTGCGTCCCGCATGAAGGTCGTCACCAGAAGGGCGGTCAGGCCCAGTGCGACCGCCAGGATCACGTGCGTCGCGGTCGAGCCGAACCAGGCCACGAACCGCGGAGTGAAGAACGACGACAGCGCGGTACCGCCCATCCCGGCACCGAAGACCCCGGTGGCGAATCCGCGGCGGGACGCCCCGTACCAGGCGTTGACGAACGGAATTCCGATCGCGAAGGTGGTTCCGGCGATGCCGAGAAAGAACCCGAACAACAGCAACAGCGGGTAGGAGTCGATCGAGCCCGCAAAGGCCACGAGTAACACCGGAACGATGGATATCAACGTGATCGCCGCGAACATCCGGCGACCGCCGAAGCGGTCGGCCAGCGCACCGACGGGGATTCTTCCGACCGCCCCGACCAGGATCGGAATCGCCACCAGCAATGCTGTCTGGCGGGTCGACAACGACATGGCCTTCGCGTAGAGGCTGGACAGCGGGGCGACCAGGTTCCAGGCCCAGAACGTGATGGCGAACGTCCAGGTCGCCAGGGCCAGGTTCATGGCCTGGCCGGCCGGTCGCCCTGAACGCACGGAATCCGGTTCGGCCGGCGGGTGCGAGGGCCGGGTCCCGGAGCGGTTGTTGCTCATCCGGAGCTTGGCGTGGCGGCGGTAGGAGAACCGGAACGGCCTGGGGGAGGTGGCAACAACGCATGACTCCGCTTCGTCGGGGATCACACCTATGACAATCGAGAACGTTCGCGTTTCGCGTTCCTCCGCACTAGGGCCGAAGGTCCCTTCCCCGGAGTGTCTGTCGATGATCGGATTGGTCAGGACGCCCCTGCGCTGGGCGGGCCGATGGTCGGTAGAACCTCGGGTTCTGTTCCCGGATCGAGTGTCTCGGGCCGCTGGAGGTAGTCCCACTGCTCGTCCTCCAAGTAGACGAGGGCAGACGGGAACAAACCGTTCTCCTCCCGGTCGATGTGGTCGGCGAGCAGCGTGAGAAGCGGCTGGACCCGGGAGAGATCACCAGCGGCGATGGCGGCCAGTTCCCGGTCGATGGTGGCGTGTTCGCCGCAGAGGGCGTCGATGTGCTCGGTGAACAATTCGTCCTTGCGCATCTCGGCGAAGAGGCCCCGCTCCTCGAGTCCGGTGTGCGGGTGCATCAGCTCGGCCACTTCCTTCGCGGCTGAGGCCGCCGCTTCCTGATCCCCGGCCAGCAGTGCGGATCTCAGATCCGACGTGCCATTGCCGATCTCCTCGTGTTCGGCGGTGAGCCGGGCGATCAAGGGAATATTGCGGCACCCGCAGTAACTACACACTTCGCCCTACTTTCGTCGCGCTCGTCGTCCGGGAACTCGAGCTCGGTGGCTCTACCTGGTCTAGTGGGCGGTGCCGTTCGTCCCGGCCGACGCCGGCACCGCCGGCGGATCGGCCGGCTCTGCCCGCTTGGCGGCGGTGTTCTCGCGGGCCAGGAAGGAGCCGAGTTCGGCAATCGTCGTCATCAGCGGGGCGGGGAAGACCACGGTGGTGTTCTTGTCGACCCCGATCTCGACGAGACTCTGCAGATTGCGCAGCTGCAGCGCCAGGGGATGCTGCATCATGATGTCCGATGCGTCACCCAGGGCGGCAGCGGCCATCGACTCGCCCTCGGCGTTGATGATCTTGGCGCGCTTCTCCCGCTCCGCCTCGGCCTGTCGCGCCATGGCCCGCTTCATCGTGTCCGGCAGCTGGATGTCCTTCAGCTCCACCAGGGTGACTTCGATACCCCAGTCAACCGTCGTCACGTCGAGGATCTCGCGGATGTCGATGTTGATGCGATCGGTCTCGGACAGCGTCTCGTCCAGCGTGTGTTGCCCGACCACCTTGCGCAGTGTCGTCTGGGCGATCTGATCGATCGCAGCGCGGATGTTCTCGATCGCGACCACCGATTTCACCGCGTCAACGACCCGGAAGTAGGCGACGGCGGAGACGTCGACGCTGACGTTGTCCCGGGTGATGATGCCCTGGGACTGGATCGGCATCGTGACGATGCGCATCGACACCCGGTGCAGGACATCGACGATCGGGATGATGAAGCGCATCCCGGGGCCGCGCACCCCGATCACCCGGCCCAGTCGGAACAGGACACCCTGCTCGTACTGTTTGATGACACGAATGACCAGGAAGAGGATGAGGAACACCACGATGAGGACGACAGCGCCGGTGGTCAGCAGCGAGTTCACGGGGTCAGGTCTCGATTCGTCGAGTTCGTGCAGTGGGTGCCGGTCGGCACCCGAGTAGCTGCTCCCATCGTTCTCGGGAGGAGCCGACCGCCGTAGAGGCCAAGGTCCCGAGAACGATGGCCGGCCCACGTTGCGCGCGCGGCGGCGGCGGGCGTGGCATTCCGGCGGCGGCCCCCGCGGAGCGCGACAATGATCGACTTGCGGACCGGATCACCCGTCGGCGGGCTCGGGTACGGCTCGAGGGTCATGGCAGCGTCTTCGGTACCCCCGGATTCCCGGAGTACTGCCCACAGGACTTGTCGCCGGCGAAAGATCCCGTCCGCGAGCGGCTTTCCGCACACCGGGGTGTCGCGCAGGCTGATCAGTCGGGTGTGGTGCGTCGGAGTTCGGTGGCCAGCACGGCCACCTGGGTACGCCGCTCCATCCCGAGCTTGGCCAGCAGACTGGACACGTAATTCTTCACCGTCTTCTCGGCGAGGAACATCCGCTCGGCGATCTGGCGGTTGGTCAGGCCGCCCCCGATCAGCTCAAGCACCGCGCGTTCCTGCTCGGTCAGCGCCGCCAGCGGACCGGTGTCGGGCACCCCGTCACGCAACCGCCGCATCAGCGCCGCCGCCGCCCGGTTGTCCAGGAGTGACCGACCGGCCCCCACCGTGCGGACGGCCGACAGCAGCTCCATCCCCCGGATGTCCTTGATGACGTACCCGCCCGCCCCCGCGAGGATGGCGTCGAGCATGGCCTGCTCGTCGGTGAAGGAGGTCAGCATCAGGCAGTTCAGGTGCGGCATCCGTGAGGTCAGTTCCCGGCACAGTTCGACACCGTTGCCGTCCGGCAGCCGAACGTCGAGCAGCGCGAGATCGGGCTGCAGGGCTGGTATCCGAGCGAGGGCCTGAGCGACGGTGGCGGCCTGACCGACGACCGTCATGTCGTCCTCGTCCTCGATCATCTCGGCGACGCCGCGACGAACCACCTCGTGGTCGTCGACCAGGAAAACCCTCAGCACGGCTCCGACGACCTTCCGATGGCGATGCACCCGACCCGGCCGCCGATGCAGAACGCCCCCGGACGGTACCGAGGTCGATCCCGGGCCGAACAGAGCCGAAGGTCCCGGTGCCGGCCGGCGGGTCCGGCGGCGACAGCGGATCGACGTCGCCGCCACGAGGGTCGTCCGACCCCGCGAGGCAGGCCGCATGACCTCTGCCGGTGTCGGTCGGCGTGCGACACGATCGGCCCGGCGGCGCTGACCCCGGTGGATGGTCCTCGCGGGTCCGACCGGGTCGCCACCGCCCACCGCCACCCACGGGGAGAAGGTGCGAGCTGATGCAGGCCTGGGTTGTGGATCACTGCGCCCCGATCGACGAAGCTCCATTGCGCCGTGTCGAGCGGCGCACCCCGGCCCCCGGACCGGGGCAGGTCCGGATCGGGATCATCTGCTGCGGGGTCTGCCGTACCGACCTGAACCTGGCTGAAGGAGACTTGTTGCCCCGCCGCGCGTCGGTCGTTCCCGGACACGAGATCGTCGGCCGGGTCGACGCTCTCGGTACCGGGTCGACCCGGTTCGCCGTCGGTGACCGGATCGGTGTCCCCTGGTTCGCCGGGGCCGACGGTCGGTGTCGGTACTGCCGCCGGGGGAGGAGAACCTCTGTGAGGCATCGATCTTCACCGGGTGGGACCTCGACGGTGGCTACGCGGACAGTGCGGTCGTCGGCCAGGACTTCGCCTACCTGCTACCGGGGCCATCTCCGACGAGCAGGCCGCACCACTGCTGTGCGCAGGCGTCATCGGCTACCGCTCACTGCAGGCGGCCCGAGTGCCCCCCGGCGGTAGCCTGGGCATCTACGGCTTCGGCGGTAGCGCCCACCTCACCACCCAGATCGCGCGGCACCAGGACTCCGGGTCCACGCCCTGACACGCGGTGAGCACAACCGTTCGCTGGCCGGCGATTTCGGCGTGGACTCGGTGGGCGGCCAGGCCGACGTGCCCCCCGAGCCGTCGGACGGCGCGAGCCTGTTTGCGCCCGCCGGGGAGCGGCACCTGCGCAGCGTCACCGCCAACACCCGCCGCGACGGCGAGCAGTTCCTGCGCCTCGCCGAGAGGTTCGAGATCCGCGCCACCACCACCGCCTACCCCATGGCAGCGGCGCCGCGGGCGCTGTCTGATCTCGCGCACGGACGTTTCGGCGGCGCCGCCGTCCTGTTCAACCAGGCGTGAGCGGCGCTTCGACCAGACGTGAGCGGCGACCCGGATCCGGCGACCCGCCACGGCAGGTGTGCGGTCAGAGCTGGAAGACGATGCGGGCCGCGATCTTCCCCGACAGCACGTCACTCATCGACTCGTTGACCTCGTCCAGCTTGCGGTCGGCGATGACCACCCGGGTTCGTCCCGCTGCATGAAGGGCGAAGACATCCGCCAGATCATTGCGGGTGCCGACGATGGAACCGATGACCGACTTGCCGCCGATGACCAGGTCGAATATCGGCACGTCGATGGCCCCGTCGTCGGCGGGCAGCGCCACACACACCAGACGTCCTCCGCGGCGCAGGGAAGCGAAGGCCTGCGCGAACGAGGCGGGGGAAGCAGCCAGGGCCACCGCGACATCGGCGCCACCGAGCGCCTGGATGGCCGCGACCGGGTCGGTGGTCCGCGCGTTGACGACATGATCGGCACCCAGCTCGGTGGCCATCGCGAGTTTGTCGTCCTGGACATCGACGGCGATGACGAAGCCGCCGGCAATGCGCGCGTACTGCACCGCCAGGTGACCCAGGCCACCGATACCGAATACGGCCACGGTCTCGGCCGGCGCGACGCGAGCCACCTTGATCGCCTTGTAGGTGGTCACACCCGCGCAGGTGAGCGGGGCGGCCTCGCGTGAAGAGATGCTCGCGGGGACCGGGCAGGCGAACGCGGCGGCCACCACGGCGTAGTCGGCGAAGGTGCCGTCCACGGAGTAGCCCGAGTTCTGCTGTGCTTCGCACAGCGTCTCCCACCCGCTGATGCAGAAGCGGCAATGCCCGCAGGCAGAGCCGAGCCAGGCGATGGCGACCCGGTCGCCGACGGCCGGGGTCGTCACCCCGGGGCCGACCTTCTCGACGAAGCCGATGCCCTCGTGCCCGGGGATGAACGGCGGCGTGGGCTTGGCCGGCCAGTCACCGTGAGCGGCGTGGATGTCGGTATGGCACAGACCCGAGTACTCGAGACGGACCAGGACCTGGTCGGGTCCCGGCTCCGGGGTGGGGAGTTCCTGGACCTCCAGGGGTGACCCGAACGCGGTGACGACAGCGGCTCTCATGATGGACTCCGATCCGGCGGGGTGGCGTCCGCCAACCCTCGAGTCGAGTCAACCCGGCAAAGGCGGCGCGGCGGCAGAACCGTAGGTCAGCTGTGGTCCGGGACCTGTCCGGATCCGGGCGGGACCAATGGCCCTACGGGGCCTCCGGGGCCATCCCCCACAGTGGAGGTCATGGCCACCGACAGGACGCCTCGCTCCCGGCGGGTTCCGCGGCGCGGCACGGGGTCGACGTCTGGTGGCACGGGGAATGGCGTACCACCACCGCGCAAGCGTTCGCTGCCGGTTCC
>JBDSLP010000087.1:0-9650 GCA_039916325.1 Nakamurella sp.
GGCGTACGCCGATGGTCAGACGGTGCCGAACCCGGACCCGCCCGGGCGTCCACGGCCCTCGTCACGGTCGTCGCCGGCGTCGTCCCGTCGCACGCAGCACTTCTCCAGCCAGAGCGCGCCGCCGGTCAGGACCAGCGCACAGACCACGCCGATCACCGCAGTGATGCTGTCCGCCCCGGCCGCGGACACCGAGCCGGCGGTCGGAGCGGTGTAAAGCAGCAGCCCGGCCCACAGTCCGGTGAGACCCGCGCCGGCGAGGCTGCTGGCCTTGGCGACCATCAGGGCGCGGGCGCCGATCAGCGGCGGCAGCGGACCCACCTCGCCCCAGACGCTGCTCGGCCGGGACGCACCGCGCTCGGGCCGCCGGCCGACCTGCAGCCGGGCCCGGATGTTCAGACCGGCGACCGCCTCACCGATTCCCAGAACGGCGGCGGAGACACCGGCCCACCGCGGGAACACCGGCAGCGCGCCGTAGGCGATACGGACGAGCACGTATGCGAGCACCAGGGCGATCCCCGCGACCCCGAGCAGGTCCCGGGGTTGGGTGAATCGGAGGCGCCGCTCGTCGTCACGCATGGAGGTGCCGCCGGATGTCGGTAGTGTCCAGCTCCGCGACCAGCGCCGCGACGGCGCCGTGTCCGGGCAGCACCGCGGCCGGCTCGATCTCCAGCCATGGCACCAGAACGAATGCCCGTGCTGCGGCCCGGGGATGCGGCAGCACCAGCTCCGGGCTGTCGCTGAGCACGGGGCGTCCGTCCGCCCAGACCGTGATGACGTCGGCGTCGAGCGTGCGGGGACCCCAGCGGACGGTGCGGTCCCGGGACGCGGACCGCTCCAGCTCCCGGCAGACTTCGAGCCAGTCACGGGCGTCACGGGCGTCGTCGGCGACGATGACCGTCTGGTTGAGGAAGTCGTCCTGGACCACCGGGCCCCACGGTGGCGTCGAGTAGACCGCCGACGCGGCGACGAGCACGTCCGCCAGGGAGGCGAGAGCCTCGGCCAGTCGGACCGCGGGATCGCCGAGATTCGCACCCAGGCTCAGGACCGCCCGGGTCACGCCGCCCCCCCGGACATCCGTACCGACCCTGGAGGCCGACGGATCGTCACCGCCACGTCCGCGAATTCCAGCGGGATGGGCGCCGTCGGCTTGTGCAGGGTCACCTCGACGGCCAGCGCCGGCCAGCGGGCCATCACGCCGTCGGCGATCTCGGAGGCCACCGTCTCGATCAGATCGCGGGGCTCACCGGCGATCACCTCAGCCGCGTAGGCGGCCAGCTCGCCGTAGTGCAGGGTGTCGGCGACGTCGTCGGAGGTCGCCGCCCGGGTCAGGTCCATCCAGACCGTGACGTCGACGACGAACGGCTGACCCCGGTCGCGCTCGAATTCGAACACCCCGTGCCGGCCGAAGACCTCCAGCCCGGTCAGCGTGATGCTGTCGGTCATACCGAAGCCGTCCGGGCTGCCGGGAACGCCTCGGCCGGCCCCACCGGCGGGGCCGCCGGATCGCCCACGCCGACCAGCGCCGCCGCGACCTCGGCGGCGCGCAGGCTGCCCTCCACGTCGTGCACGCGAACTCCCCAGATGGCGTGGGCGGCCACCGCGGTGGTCACCGCGGCTGTGGCCAGGTCCCGGGAACGGACATCGGCGGCGGATCCCTCCGGATGGCCACTGTCCGGTAGGAACCGCTTGCGGGAGGCCCCGATCAGCATCGGCAACCCCAATCCGAGGAGTACGGGCAGCCGTCGCAACAAAGCCCAGTTGTGCTCGGCGCGCTTGGCGAAGCCCAGCCCCGGATCGAGCACGAGTGCGTCCAGCCGCACCCCGGCCGCCAACGCCGCATCGACCCGGGCCGAGAGCTCGGAACGGACGTCGGCGACCACGTCGTCGTAGCGTGCGTAGTCGGTCATCGTCGCGCTGTGCGCCCGCCAGTGCATGAGCACCCACGGGAGTCCGCAGTCGGCGACGACCGATGCCATCGCCGGATCGGCCAGCCCGCCGGAGACGTCGTTGATCAGGGCCGCCCCGGCCTCGGCGGCGGCGCGGGCCACGACGGCCCGGGTGGTGTCCACCGAGCAGGGCACCCCGGCCCGGCTCAGAGCTGCGATCACCGGCACGACCCGCGCCCGCTCGACGTCGACCTCCACCCGGTGGGCGCCGGGCCGGGTGGATTCACCACCGACGTCGACCAGCTCGGCGCCGGCCGCATGCATGGCCATTCCGTGCGCGATCGCGGCGTCGGCGGCGGCGAAGAGGCCACCGTCGGAGAACGAGTCGGGAGTGACGTTGAGGATGCCCATCACCCGCACCTGACGACCGGGCGGCGGCGGTGCGAGACCCAGCACGCCTGGTGTCATCGCCGGACGATGAGCGACATCGCCTCCGCCCGGGTGGGCTGGGAGGACTGGAAGATCCCCCGGACGGCGGACGTCGAGGTGACTGCACCGGCCTTGCGCACCCCCCGGACGGCCATACACAGGTGTTCGGCTTCAAGGACGACGATGACGCCGGCCGGCCGCAGCCGACGCACCATCGCTTCCGCGATCTGGGTGGTCAACCGCTCCTGGACCTGCGGCCGACGGGCGTAACCCTCGACGACCCGGGCCAGCTTGGACAGACCGGTGACCCGACCGTCCTTGCCGGGGATGTAGCCGACGTGCGCCTTGCCGAAGAACGGCAGCAGGTGGTGCTCGCAGGTGCTGTAGAAGTCGATGTCCCGGACCAGGATCATCTCGGCGTGGTTCTCGTCGAACACGGTGTCCAAGACGGCGTCCGGTTCGCTGTAGAGACCGGCGAACTGCTCGGCGAACGCCCGGGCGACCCGCCCCGGGGTCTGGAGCAGGCCGTCGCGGTCGGGATTCTCCCCGACCGCGATCAGCAGCTCGCGCACCGCGGCGGTGGCGCGGGCCTCGTCGAACACCGGATGCCCGGCGGCTGCGTCGAACCCGGCGGATTCGTCGAACCCCGCAGATGCCCCGAATTCGGCGGTGGAGTCGATCAATGCGTCGTGCGGGAGGTAACCGGTGGTCACCGTTGATCCTTCGGGGGCGCCCACGGATCGTCGTCAGCCCGGTCCGCACCGTCGGTGCGATCGGCCGGCCGGCTCCCGTGAGGCGGCTCGATCTGACCCCAGCCCGCGGTCGAGGACCGACCGTCCTTGCTCAGGTTCGGCCGACCCTGTTGCTGCGGGTCCGAGTTGCCGCCGGGCGGCACCGGTCCGCGCTGCGGGAGGGGTCCGAGAGGCCCGGAGACCACCCCGCCCGTCCAGTGCGGCGGCGTCGGGAACGGGCCGGGAACCTGATACTGGCTCGGCTGGCCGTACTGACCGGGTATCCCGTACGGGCCGGACGCACCGTAAGGACCGGGCGCACCGTTGAGCTGGTCGCCGTTCTGCGGGTACTCACCGTGGGGTGCCGTCGGGGTCGGGATCTGGCCGTATCCGTACTGTCCGTTGCCGCCGCCGTTGCCGTTGCTGCCAGGGCCGTTGACGTTGCCGCCGTTGATGCTGCCGCCGTTGACGTTGCCGCCGTTGACGTTGCCGCCGTTGATGCTGCTGCCGTTGCCGTTCATCCCGTTCCCGTAGGAGCCGTTGACCCCCGCACCCACCGGGGACGGCTCACCCGGGGGCAGCAGGTACCCGCCCTCGTGCGGGTTCTGCACCGGCCGAGCGAAGGACGGCGCCGGCGGGTGCCACTCCTCGCCACGCTCGATCGCGAGCTCTTTCGGCGTCTTGATCGGCGGCCGGTCGGACGGGATGCGCGATCCGAACTCGTCGAACGAGGTGATCTTGGGCCGTTTGACGACCCCGGAGAAGATCCGGAACAGGTCGCTGCGGGTCAGCGTCTCCTTTTCCAGCAGCTCCAGTGCCAGCGCATCGAGAATGTCGCGGTTCTCGTTGAGCACCGCCCACGCCTCGGTGTGCGCGGCCTCGATGAGCGCCCGGATCTCGTCGTCGATCTCGCCCGCGGTCTCGTGTGAGTAGCCCGGGGTGTTGCCGTAGGTGCGACCGAGGAAAGGCTCGTCGTCGCCGGACCCGTACTTGACCGCGCCGAGCTTGGCACTCATGCCGTACTCGGTCACCATGGCCCGGGCCACCTTGGTGGCCATTGCGATGTCGCTGGAAGCACCGGTGGTGGGCTCGGCGAACACCAGCTCCTCCGCGGCGCGGCCACCCATGGCCATCACCAGTCGGGCGATCATCTCCGAACGGGTCATCAGGCCCTTGTCGTCCTCGGGGACGACGAGCGCGTGACCGCCGGTACGGCCGCGCGGCATGATCGTCACCTTGTAGACCGGCTCCAGATCCTCCATCGCCCACGCGGCCAGGGTGTGCCCGCCCTCGTGATATGCGGTGATCTTGCGTTCCTTCTCCGAGATGACCTTGCCCTTGCGGGCCGGGCCGCTCGTGACCCGGTCGACAGACTCCTCGAGGGCGGCGTTGGTGATGACCGTGCCGTTGATGCGGGCGGTCAGCAACGCCGACTCGTTGATCACGTTGGCCAGGTCGGCGCCGCTCATGCCGACGGTCCGCTTGGACAGGCCGACGAAGTCGACGTCGGCGGCGAACGGCTTGCCCTTGGCGTGGACGGCCAGAATGGCCTGTCGGCCCTTCAGGTCCGGCGCCCCGACCGGGATCTGTCGGTCGAACCGGCCCGGACGCAGCAGCGCGGGATCCAGGATGTCGGGCCGGTTGGTGGCCGCGATCAGAATGATGCCGCCCTTGGCCTCGAAACCGTCCATCTCCACCAGCAGCTGGTTCAGCGTCTGCTCGCGCTCGTCGTGCCCGCCGCCCATGCCGGCGCCACGGTGTCGACCCACGGCGTCGATCTCGTCGACGAAGATGATGGCCGGTGCGTTGGTCTTGGCCTGCTCGAACAGGTCGCGGACACGGCTGGCGCCGACCCCGACGAACATCTCGACGAAGTCGGAGCCGGAGATCGTGTAGAACGGCACCCCGGCCTCGCCTGCGACGGCACGGGCCAACAGGGTCTTACCGGTACCGGGCGGACCGTAGAGCAGGACACCCTTGGGGATCTTGGCCCCCAGCGCCTGGTAGCGCGCCGGGTTCTGCAAGAAGTCCTTGATCTCGTTCAGTTCCTCGACGGCCTCGTCGGCTCCGGCGACGTCGGTGAACTTGGTGGACGGCATGTCCTTGGTGAGCAATTTGGCCTTGGATTTACCGAAGCCCATCACCTTGTTGCCGCCACCCTGAGCGTTGTTCATCATCCACATCAGGAAGACGATGATGATCGCGATGGGCAGCAGGTAGATCAGGAACGAAAAGATCGACGAGTCGCTGGAGACAGCGGTGTCGTAGCCCTGGGCGGGCTTGGCGGCTTGTACCGCCTTGAAGATCTGGTCGCCGGAACCGGCGGGGTACTGGGTGTAGATCTGGGTGCTGCCGTCTACGGGCGAGCGCAGCGTGAGCCGGACCCGCTGTTCCTTGTCGTCGATGACGGCCTTGGTGACGTTGCCGTCGGCGAGTTGTTGGAGGGCCACCGACGTCGGCTGCACCGTGTACCCGCGGGTCTCGTCGGACAGCAGCGAGTAACCCATGACGACGAGCAGCACGACGGCCACCCACACCAGGGGCGAGCGCAGCAATTTTTTGCGATCCATATGGCGTCCGGCCGCGAGGCGGCCTAACCCTCCTGAACTCTCAAGGCGAATCCGGCATCCGGGACGGCCCCGGTGTATCGGACGGGATTACTCGACAGGTCATGCGCTACGTTCACCACGACCTCGGGCCCGATTCCGGTCGGCGAGACCGGGTCGTATCCGATGAGTCAAGACTACCGCCGGGCCCCGACAGCGGCGGTCGAACGCGTTCCGCATGATGCCGGTCCCGGCGCGTCCCGGACGTACGGGCCGTTCCCGATGCAGGGACGGCTCGGAGCCGGGACGTTCAGCGGCACTGGCGGTCGAACGAATCAACCGCCGGCTTCGTTCCCGGCCTCAAGAGTCCTATTCGGTGCGGATCATCTTAGGGTCGAGCAGGCCCACGAACGGCAGGTCGCGGTAGCGCTCGGCGTAGTCCAGGCCGTAGCCGACGACGAACTCGTTCGGGATGTCGAACCCGATGTAGCGCACGTCCACGTCGACCTTCACCGCGTCGGGCTTGCGCAGCAGCGCGACCACCTCGATCGACGCGGGGTTGCGGGTGTGCAGGTTCTTCAGCAACCAGGAGAGGGTCAACCCGGAATCGATGATGTCCTCGACGATGAGCACCCGACGACCGGTGATGTCCTTGTCGAGGTCCTTGAGGATGCGGACCACGCCCGACGAGGACGTGGCCGAGCCGTAGGACGAGACCGCCATGAACTCGAGCTCAGCCGGGATCGGGAGCGCCTGAGCGAAGTCGGTGACGAACATGACCGCACCCTTGAGCACGCAGATCAGCAGTGGCGGCTGATCGGAATGGTGGTCGGCGGCAACGATCTCCGCCAGCTCGACGATCTTGGCCTGCAGACGATCGGTCGGGATGAGGGTGGCTTCGATCTCGCCTGCGTAACCGTGCGGTCGGCCTGGGTCACCGCCGTCGATCCGGTCGGCCGCGGTGATCACAGTGGTGTGGTTCAGGCCGGACACGGTTCTCCCTGGTGGACTTCGGACTCGCGGACGGTGATCCGGACTCAGGCTAGTGCGCCGGTCGCAGCCGCAGGGTCGGGCCGTCGGTGACTGCATCCAGTCGACCCGGCAACCGGACGGCCGTGGTCCCGGCCGGGTTCGTGACCAGCAGGTCGACCCGCATCAGATGGTCGGCGGTGAGCCCGCTCACGCCGGCGGCGATCAGCCACCAGCGGACGGCCCGACGGCGCAACGCGGCCGGTGCGGGCTGCAGGACGGCCCACTGCAGCGCCGCGCCGGTCAACGCGGACCGGGCCAGCTCGGCGGCCAGCGTGTCCAGTACGTCGGCGTCCTCCTGGAGCTGCGCCCCGGTGCGGGCGAGCGCCGCGGCGACCCCGCCCCCCAGCACCTCCTCGAGCAACGGCAACACCTCGTGACGCAATCGGACGCGGGTGAACGCGGGGTCGACGTTGTGCGGGTCGTTCCACGGGGTCAGACCGGCCTCGGCACACGCTTGCTCGGTGTCGGCCCGGCGCATCCCGAGCAGCGGCCGGCCCCACGGCGGGGTGGACGGCGCCATCCCGGCGATCGACCGTGGCCCGGAGCCGCGGCCCAGCCCGAGCAGCACCGTCTCGGCCTGGTCGTCCAGGGTGTGCCCGAGCAGCACCGCGCCGTCGCCGGCCAACGGGTAGAGGGCGTCGTAGCGCGCCCGCCGCGCGGCTGCCTCGACTCCCCCGCCGCCGCTGACCCGCACCGGAAGGACCGACACCGACGGGTAACCCAGCGCTCGCAGCTGGGCGGCGACGTCGTCGGCTTGGCGTCCGGACCCCTTCTGCAGACCGTGGTCGACGGTCGCGGCGGCGATCGGGTGGCCTTGCCTGGGTGCCTCCAGCGCAGTGGCCACCGCCAGCGCCAACGAGTCGGCCCCCCCGGAGACCGCCACCGTGATGGTGCCGCCCCGGGTCGCGTAGGCGTCCAGCCAGCGTCCGACCGCCTTGGCGATCCGGCGAACCGTCGGGCCGACCTCGCGGTCGAGATTCTGACCTGACGAACTCACGACAGGACGCGGTCGACCCAGGCGACCGGGTCGGCGATCTCGGTCCGGGTCGGCAGCGCCGCGGGCGACGCCCAGATCGCGTTGAAGCCGGACATCCCCACCCGGTCCACGACAGCGTGCACGAACGCGCCGCCCTGGACGTACTGCTTCATCTTCAGGTCCATCCCCAGCAGCGATCGGAAGATCCGGTCGACCGGACCACCGCCGCGGGTGCGCCGGCGGGTGAATCGCGCGCGGATCTGCGCGACGCTCGGCACCACCTGCGGTCCCACGGCGTCCATCACGTAGTCGGCGTGCCCTTCGAGCAGCGTCATCATCGCCAGCAACTCGTCGAAGACGGCCCGTTGGGCGGGGGTCTGGGTCGCCTCGATCCAGCTCAGGTCGGACCGGCCGCGGGATTTCACCACCGCGGCGATCCGGTCGACGAACGCCGACGGGTCGAGGTCGGCTTCGGCGGCGAACCGGGCGATCAAGCTCTGGAAGTGGTTCCGCAACCACGGCACCGCGGAGAACTGCAGTCGGTGGGTGCTCTCGTGCAGGCAGACCCACATCCGGAAGTCCTGCGGGTCGGCGCCGATCTCGCGTTCGACCTTGACGATGTTCGGCGCCACCAGCAGCAACCGGCCGGGCTGGTCCGGGTGCGACGGGTCGGGCACGAACGGGTCGAACTGCCCGAGCACCTTGCCGGAGAGATACCCCAGCACGGTCCCGATCGGCGCGGCGGCGGCTGCGCTCGGCGGCCCGAGCTTGCGGTGTGACCCGCCGGTTCCCCGGCCCTTTCCCCGGGACTGCCGGGACGCCAGCTGCTCGGCGAAGCGGGCGGTGATCGGCGCGGTCAGCACCGCCATCCCCTCGGCGGTCGCGGCAATCCAGCCCGGCCGGTCCACCACCACACCGTCCAGGACGGGCAGTCCGTCACCGAGATGGGTCACTCCGCGGACAGCGAGTTCCGCCTCCCGGGAGAACGCCCGTAGGTCGGCCACGGCCAGCGCCGCATCGATCCGGGAGATCTTCGGCCCGGTCGGCGCAGCCCGGGAGCCGAAGACGACCGCGGCGTCCCAGTCGATGTCCACCGAGGAGCTCATCGTCGACCGGTCCCTTTCAGTCCGACGGGGCGATCAGGCACAGCCACAGTTCCGCAGCACAGAGGCGAGCGCGTCCTGCGCGGGGCGGGTGGTCGCAGAATCGACCCCGGTCGACACGAATGCGAAAGTCAGCACCCGACCGTCGGCGTCGAGCACGACCCCGGCCAGCGCATACGTGCCGCCCGCGGTGTTGAGCGACCCGGTCTTGGCCCGGACCCAGCCACGGCCACCGACCGCAGCCGGATCTTCCTTCTTGAACCGGTCCTTCAACGTCCCGCTCGCACCGGCGATCGGGAGGCCGACCGTGAGATCTCGCAAGCCCCCGGTCGCGGTGATCGAGGCAGCCAGGATCTGCGCCAACAGCCGGGTCGGCACCAGATCCAGATTGGACAGGCCGGACGCGTCTTCGATGGTCACCCCGGAGGTGTCGAACCCGAGGTCCTCGAGGTTGATCTGCAGCGCCGCCTTGACTCCCTCGAATGAGGGTGCGGCCCCCATGGCCCGGGCGACCTCACGACCCAGCGCCTCGGCGAGGATGTTGTCCGAGTTCTCCAGGGCCTGCGAGAGCAGCACCGAGATCGGCTGCGACGAGACCTGGCCGAGGACCCGGGCGTCAGAGGCGGCCTGGCCGTCCCCGACGATCTCCGCGTTCGGCACGCCCAACGCCAGCGCCAACGCCTTGCCCGCCGTCCTGGCCGGGTCGCCGGTCCGGCCGGAGTCCACCAGCGCCGGTCGAATTCGGTCCCCGTCCACCATCAACGGGGACATCCGGGTGATGTATCCGGGCAGACGTTCGGCCCCGATGTCGGCCTGCAGCCAGCCCGCGGCGAAGTCCGACCCGGTCCAGGCGGTGGTGTCGAGCACGATCTTGGTGACCTGGACACCGGTAGCCGTGACCTGCGCGGCCAGGTCGGCGACCGTGGGGGCGCCGGTGTAGATCGTGT
>JBDSLP010000088.1:0-13258 GCA_039916325.1 Nakamurella sp.
GGACGGGGGTGTTCGGGACCGGGGTGTTCGGAACCGGGGTGGGCGCCCGCGGGGAGGTGGGGGTCGCCGCGCCGCCGGTGCTCGGAGCGTTGCCGCCGCCGGTGCTCGGGGCGGTCGTGCCGGGATCGGTACCGACGGCGGGGCCCGGCGTCCCTGGAAGCGAGCTGACGCTGGGGACGACTTCCCCGCCTGCGAGGAGGCCGGGGTCGATCGAGGGCGGGACGTAGGTGTTGATCGACGGAGCGTCGGTGTTCTCCGGGGCCTCTACGGGGGCACCGTCGGAGTCGGTGGTGGTCGGCGCGACGGTGACGCCGGGCATCCCGGCGAACGGTTCGGAACTGCTCGGACCGGTGGTTGTGGCTTGGGGGGAGGAGGAGGCCGAGGGATCGCCGCTGGGGAACTGGGCGGCCAGCGGGTCCGCGGTCCGGTTGATGCCCCCCGGGGTGGCCAACCCGACCACGACGGCGGCCACCGTGGCGACGGCAGCGGCCATCACGCCGCCGGTGATCACGGCCGGGGTCATCACCACGGTGCCGATCTTCGCCGCGGCACCGAACTTCAGCAGGGTGCCACCGACGGTGGTGCCGGTGACCGAAGCACCGACCTGGGTCAGCACGGGCACGGCGGGCAGGGTGGCCAGGTAGCCCGCGGCGGCCGAGCCGAGCAGCAGGGGCGCGAGCAACCCGCGCAGGCCCGAATTGATTTCGCCGAGTTCGGCGGCCAGCGCGGGGCAGCGTCCGCACTCGGCCAGGTGGGCATGGACCTGCGCGGTCTCACGCTTGCTCAGCCCGCCACGGGTATAGGCGCCGAGGCGATCGATCGTGGCGCGGCAACGTTCCGCCACCGTTTCGGCCATGTGCACCTGCAGGTACGCCTCGCGCAGCCCTTCGCGGGCGCGGAACGCCAAGGAGGTCACCGCATTGGGCGACATCCCGAGGATGAGTCCGACCTCGGCCGGCGACTGGCCCTCGACCTGGGTGTGCCACAGGATGGTCCGCCACCGCTCGGGAAGCTGGCCGAACGCCTTGGCGACGAAGGAGTTCTCCATCTGAAGCAACACCGGGTCATCGACGTCGACGGCAACCTCGTGTGCGGTGATGTCGTCGGTGAAGTGGAGTCGCTTGTCCTTGCGGGTCCGGTCGTAGGCGGTGTGACGCAGGGTGGTGAAAAGGTACGCGCGGAAGGCCGAATCCGGTCCGCGGCCGTCGAGCATGGTGTCCAACACCCGGGCGAACGACTCGGCGACCAGGTCATCGGCCTCGGCGCCGGAGACCGAGATCTGCCGGGCCAGGCCGGCAGCGGCGCGGGAGTGCCGTCCGTACAGCTCGCCGAACGCTGTCCGGTCGCCGTCCCGGACGCGCGAGATGAGTTCGGCGTCGCTCGGAGCGTTGTCGTGACCGACCATCGACTCCATGGGGTCGTTGACGTCCTCTCGGGTACGGGGCCGTGCACAGGCGTGCCTGTGATGAGACGCCGCTGTCGGTGCGCCGTCACGGCGAGCGGAGGAATTTCTGCTGGGCTCATCCTACGTCGGCTCAGCGTGGTGAACCGTCACTGTTCGTAATCACACCTGTCGGTGAGAATCCGACCGCCACCCTGGTTGCGGAACGTGACCGGGAACCCGGCACGATGGTCCGCTCGGAGGAGAAACACAAATTTGGCCCGGATCGCGTGACAGCGAGCCAGGACGCCCGTCTCTTCCCTGGACAGCCCGCTCCGCCCCCGGAGTCGGCGGGCGGATCGGCGGGCGAGCGGTGGACGACAGGAATGGATCTTCTCGGATGAGGCTGGCGATGACGGTATCGGCGGGCACCTTGCGGGACGAATGGTCCAGCCGGTCGCTGGCGGCCAGCTGGGCTTTCCCCTCCGACTGGGACAGTCCGGCGGTGGATGCCGTCTGCGAGGCCCTGGCCGGTGACGGTGACGTCTTCCCGGCGGCGGAGCGGCTGGGCCGGGTCCGGGCTGCGTCCGGAGTGGCCTTGGGGGAGACCCTGGCCGACATCGATCAACTCATCGCGCTCGTACACCCCCGTCACGCCGAACTGCTGCGCCGCGCCGTCTCGCTGGGCTGGGCCGACCGGGTCGTGGGCCCCGGTGCTGACCTGTCCGACCCGCTGACCGGTCTCGCGTCCAAGGAATATCTGATGCTGCGGCTCGCTGAGGTCTACGCCTCGTGCGGGGCCAACGGCCTGGATCCGTCCGCCGAGTACGCGTTGGCCGTGGTCCGGGTCGAGCTCGCCACCCGCAGCGTCTGGCAGCGGGTGCTGCCGATGATCCACATCGGCGAGAGCATGCGCATCGTGTTCGACGCCGGCGAGTCGCTGGCCCGGCTGGGCGAGCCGATGGCGGTGGCCCTGACCCGCCGGACGCCGAGCCTGGACCGTCGCGTCCAGCTGCTGGCCCGGTTGATCTCCACCCGCACGTCGGCCGACCCCGAGGCGCACGTCGCGCCGCCGCGGGTCTGGGTCGAGCCGCTGCCGGCCAGCTACCAGGGTGCGCGCGCCCTGCTCACCGAGCTCGGGCGCTGAGCCCCGGGACCCCGGAGTCGACCGATAGTCTTCCTTCTCGTGGATGCGCGTACCGGGATGCCCCGGGTGGGAATGGTCGGCGGCGGACAACTCGCCCGGATGACGCACCAGGCGGCGATCCCGCTCGGCCAGTCGCTCCGGGTGCTCGCCGAATCCGCGGCGGACTCGGCCGCGCTGATCGCGCCTGACGTCGAGATCGGCACGCACACCGACCTCGAGGCTCTGCGCCGCTTCGCGGCCGGCTGTGACGTGATCACCTTCGACCACGAACACGTCCCCCACGATCACATCGTCACGCTCACCGCGGAGGGGTACACCCTCCACCCGTCGGCGTCGGCGCTGCAGTTCGCCCAGGACAAGGGACAGATGCGCCGTCGGCTCACCGAGCTCGGCCTGCCGGTGCCGGCGTTCGATGTGGTGCCGACCGGTGTCCCGGCCGGTCCCGCGGTCGAGGCGTTCGGTGCCGCCCACGGCTGGCCGGTCGTGCTCAAGACCTGCCGCGGCGGGTACGACGGGCGGGGCGTCTGGATGCTGCGCAGCATCGATCACGCCGCCCAGGTGGTGGCCGATCTGCCCTCGGACGTCGACCTGCTCGTCGAGGAGCTGGTGCCGCTGCGTCGGGAGCTGGCCGCCGTGGTCGCCCGGTCCCCGTTCGGGCAGGCCGCCGCCTGGCCAGTGGTGGAGACGGTGCAACAGGACGGAATCTGCGTCGAGGTGATCGCGCCGGCCCCCGATCTGCCGGGAGACCGTGCGGTGGCTGCCGGTGAACTGGCGCTGCGGATCGCCTCCACCCTGGGGGTCGTCGGGGTGCTGGCCGTCGAGCTGTTCGAGGTCACCCCGACAGCCGCCTACCCCGACGGTCTGGTGATCAACGAGCTGGCGATGCGTCCGCACAACTCGGCACACTGGACCCAGGACGGTGCCGTGACCAGCCAGTTCGAGCAGCACCTGCGTGCGGTGCTGGACTACCCGCTCGGGGCCACCACCGCGGTGCACCCGTGGACGGCGATGGCCAACGTCATCGGGGCATCGCCCCGCAACGAGGAGCGCTCACCCGGGATGGACGAGCGGGTGCACCACCTCGGGGCCAGGTTCCCCACCGCCAAGGTGCACCTCTACGGCAAGTCCTTCCGGCCCGGCCGCAAACTCGGTCACGTCAACGTCGGCGGCGCCGACCTCGCCGAGGTCCGCCGCGTCGCGCAGCTCGCCGGGCACTACCTCTCGTGCGGGGTGTGGGCCGACGGCTACACGTTGCCGCCGCACGGCGAGAACACCGCTGCCGGGCCGGGTCCCACTCGTGAGACGGTGAGCCGATGAGCTCCCCACTGGTCGGGGTGATCATGGGATCGGACTCCGACTGGAACGTGATGAAGGCTGCGGCCGACATCCTGGGTGACTTCGATGTCGCCCACGAGGTGTCGGTGGTGTCCGCGCACCGCACGCCTGACCGGATGGTCACCTACGGCCGGACGGCCGTCGAGCGTGGCTTGAAGGTGATCATCGCTGGAGCCGGCGGGGCCGCCCATCTGCCCGGCATGGTCGCCTCGACCACGGTGTTGCCGGTGATCGGCGTGCCGGTGCCGCTCGCCCGGCTGGACGGGATGGACTCGCTGCTCTCGATCGTGCAGATGCCGACCGGGATCCCCGTCGCCACCGTGTCGATCGGTGGGGCGGCGAACGCCGGCCTGCTGGCGGTGCGCATCCTGGCCACGGCCGATCCCGCATTGCTGCACGCACTGGTCGACTACGCGGCCGGCCTCGAAGCGATGGTCTTGGACAAGGACGCCGCCCTACAGCGGGCCATCAGCGGCTGATGCGGTTGTTCGCGGCGCTGGTCCCGCCCCCGGACGCTGTCGGGCACCTCGAGGAGTTCCTCGACGGGCTGCGCACGGCGCGCCCCGATCTGCGCTGGGTGCCGCCGGTGCGCTACCACCTGACGTTGCAGTTCCTCGGTGAGTGCGGACCGTACGAAGTGGACCGCCAGCGGGACCGTTGGGAGCGGCGGGCCCGGCGGAGCCCGCCGATCAGGCTCGAGCTGGCCGGTGCAGGGGCGTTCCCGCACCCGACGATGGCTCGCGCGGTGTGGGTCGGGCTCGCCGGTGATGTGGACGCGTTCGCTGCGCTGGCCGTCGACGGCCAGGCGCCGCACCTGACGGTGGCCCGGACGCGGGAGCCGCAGAACCTGGCGCCGCTCATCGGGGAAATCGCGCAGTACCGCGGACCGTCGTGGACGGCGGCGGAGCTGGTGCTCTTCGAGTCGCGGGTCGGGGCGGCGGCCGGGCCGCGGTACCGGCCGGTCGAGTCGGTCCACCTGGGGGCCGAGAGCGACCGCTACGGCGGGTTGGTCTGAGCCGGCCACGTCTTGTGCCGCAGCGATCCGGCGTTGGTCGATGTCGTCGGTCTGGGCGACCTGGACGGCGAGCAAGGATCGGGCGGTGGTTTCGGTGACGCGGGCCAGTTCGAGCAGCTCGTCCGGGGAGATCGAGGCGTATCGGAGCTGTAATAGTTCCTGGATCCATTCGGCGATCCCGCGGAGCGCGGTGAGACCGCGGTCGGCGGTGGGTGAGATCGGATGATCGGACATGACATCCACGCTAAAACAGGTGTTCGATGTGAGCGCCGGTGTCCACACCCCAGGTCCCGCACCTTCCTTGTGGACAACCCGGCGAATGTGCATCCGCCAGCTCACCTGACCAGCTCCCGCAGCACCACCTCGACCTCCTGACCGGCCTCGCTCTTGCCGATGGCCTGGCACAAAGCAGCCCGCAGCGGCAGCCAATGCGGGCCTCGACCCGACGGCATCAGGGTCGCGGCGAACGGGTGGCCGTCCAGGGTGCCGGTGACCTTGACCGCGCGGCGGGTGCCGAGCAGCTCGGCGGAGCCTGGCACCGTGACGAAAGTGGCGAAGGCGCCGTCCTTCTCGATCGGTGCGGTGAACGCGTGGTCCGACGGGCCGGATTCGGTCATGAGTGAACCTCCCACAGGATGAGATCAGGGTCAGGTCGCAGACCTGGCCGGTTTACTCGGTGCCGATACCGACGATGATCCGCGCGCCGCCTGCGCGCAACCGGGCCAGGTCCGGCTGCCACCGGGTGATCGGCGGCAGCAGGTGCGACAAGAAGAGCCGCTCGTCGGCGACCGCCCGCGGATCTGGCTCGGGCGGTAGCTGCGGGCCTTCCGCCGGGTCGGACGTATGCACATCGGCCAGGAACAGGGCCCAGGCGCCGGCCACATCACTGGACAGGTAGGTGGCGATCATCGTCTCGGTAGCCGCCCCGCGTCCGCCGACGAAAACCCTACTGACGAGTAACATCGCCGCCATGACCACTCTCTTCGCCCTGACCGACGACCAGCTCGCGGTACGGGAGGTGGTCCGGGAGATCGCCGAGAAGGAGATCGCCCCGTGGGCCGCCGAGTGCGACGAACACGAGCGGTATCCGGTCGAGGCCCAGAAGGCGCTCACTGCAGCCGGTTTCCAGGCGGTCCACATCCCCGAGGCGTACGGGGGGGCGGGTGCGGATGCGCTGACCACCGTCCTGGTCATCGAGGAGGTGGCCCGGGTGTGTGCGTCGTCGTCGCTGATCCCGGCGGTCAACAAGCTCGGCTCGATGCCCATCCTGCTCAGCGGCTCCGAAGAGCTCAAGCAGGCGGTCCTGCCGTCGATCGCGTCCGGGGAGGCGATGATCTCCTACGCGCTGTCGGAGCGGGAAGCCGGTAGCGACGCCGCGGCGATGCGGACCCGGGCGGTGGCCGACGGCGATGACTGGGTGCTGAACGGGACCAAGTGCTGGATCACCAACGCCGGCGTCTCGCAGTGGTACACGGTGATGGCGGTGACCGAGCCGGAAGGGGGACGGGCATCACAGCGCATCTCTGCGTTCGTGGTGCACGCCGACGACCCCGGCTTCACCGTCGGCACCAAGGAACGCAAACTCGGCATCAAGGGTTCACCGACCCGGGAGATCCACTTCGAGCAGTGCCGGATCCCGGGGTGGCGCATCATCGGCGAGCCGGGCACCGGGTTCCGCACCGCGATGGCCACCCTGGACCACACCCGGCCGACCATCGGCGCGCAGGCGGTCGGCATCGCGCAGGGAGCCCTGGACCTGGCTGTGGGCTATCTGAAAGAGCGTCGCCAGTTCGGCAAGAAGCTGGCCGAGTTCCAGGGTCTCCAGTTCATGGTCGCCGACATGGCCATGGCGATCGAGGCGTCCCGGACGCTGGTCTATCAGGCGGCCGAAGCCACCGAGGCGGGGGCGGCCAACGCCACATTCCTGTCGTCGGCAGCCAAGTGCCTGGCCAGCGACACTGCGATGAAGGTGACCACCGACGCCGTGCAGCTGCTGGGCGGCGCCGGTTACACCCGCGACTTCCCGGCCGAGCGGATGATGCGCGACGCCAAGATCACCCAGATCTACGAGGGCACCAACCAGGTGCAGCGGCTGGTGATGGCGCGGTCGCTGCTGCGCTGACGCGGACCGGAGCCCGGTCAGCCCAACCGGCGGAGTCCGGCCACGTCCACCCCGATGGTGACGTCGGCCTTCTCGACCGAAGCCCGATGCGCCCAGGCGTCGACGTCGCCGGCCGGGTCGAGGTCGGTCGAGTGGATGACCGAGGCGCCCACGCCCAGCGGCCGGACCAGCAGGCTCACCACGTCAGGCACCCGACCGGCGAACGACCAGGGTCCGGCGGTCAGCACCCGCTGGCCGGGCAAGATCCCCGACGGTGCCGTCACCGCCGCGCGCAGCGCTGCCGCCGTCAGCACGTCGTCACCCGCCCGCAGGGCGCGATCGGCCGGGGTGCTGGATCGGGCGATGAACCGGTCGGCCTGCCCGAGCACCGACGAGGTGTAATCGCGCTGGTGGGCCGGCAGCCCGGTCATCCCGAGCCCCAGCGGATGCCCGCTGACCACGAACACCTCGTCGGCGCTGGCGTCCCCGCCGGGCGCGACGAACGCGGCGACGACGTCGGGTCCGTCGGTATCGGTCAGTGACAGGCCGGCCCACCAGCTGCCCAACAGGATGCCCGCCGTCTGCCAGTGCGCCGGTGTCGACACCAGGACTTCATCACCGGGCCCGGCACCGAGCTCGTCGAGGAGCAGACCGGCGACCTTTGACGCCCAGTTGCGCAGCACGGTGCCCGAGAGCTCTGTGCGCCCGTCCGGGGTGTAGGTCGTCACCCGTGGGCGGCTGGCGTCGTGGGTCAACGACAGCAGTGCGGGTTCGATCACCGGATCGATCACCTCAGTTCACGCATCCCGGGGCGGCGGCGTTGATCGTCTCGGCCGGGGTCTGAGCCAAGACCGGCGCCGGGGTGCTCGGTGCCGCCCCGTCGACCCGGTCCCGTCCCACGACCACCAGCAGCTGACCGGCCGGGAGCTTGTCGTCGGGTTCCAGCACACCGATCCCGAGGTCGGCCTGCAGCTGGGCGGCGGCCGCCTCGTCGCCGGTGGCGTACCGGATCGACGTCTGTGCGAGCTGATCCGCGGCGGTGGTGCCCGGGTACTGGCTGACCGCGCCCGCGCCCCAACCGACCCCGGTCAGGGTGTCGGAGGTGGCCTGGGCGAGTCCCCCTGTGACCGTGGCGTTCTGGACGTCGACGGTGATCGCCGAGCGCTGGACCGCAGCGTTCGCCGGGGTGTTGGTCGCCGGGTCGGTCGGGACGGGATCGGTGTCGAGAGCGGCGAAGATCGACCGGATCTCGCTGACGTCGATGCTCAATGCGTCCTTCTGGGTGCTGGATTCGGGGCCGTGCGTCGGGATCGTCTGGAAGTTGATGTTGCCCGAACTCATCGACGACATCTGGCCGGCCAGGTCGAGCAGGTTGAAGCCGTCGCTGAGCACGATCGATCGGTCGGCGGCGTCGACCAGCGCGGACAGCCGTGCCGGGTTGGTCAGGGTGCCGACGGACAGCACCTTGCGGATCGCCCCGGAGAGGAACGCCTGCTGCCGCTTCACCCGGTCCAGGTCGCCGTTGGGCAGGCCGTGGCGCTGGCGGACGAAGGACAGGGCGGCGGTGCCCTGCACCTCCTGCTCGCCGGCGGCGAAGTCAGCGCCGGAGAACGGATCGTTCACCGGGTTGAGCAGGCACACCGGCACCCCGCCGATGGCGTCGGACAGCAGGTAGAAGCCGAACAGGTTGATCTCGGCGTAGTGATCGATGTGGGTCCCGGTCACGCCTTCCAACACGCTGATCAGCATCTTCCGGCCGGCGTCGCTGGACTCCCGCTCGACCGCGGCCGCATCCTTGCCACCGGCGGCGACCAGCCGGTCAGCGGTGTAGGCCTTGGCGCTGCCGTAGAAGGAATTGATCTTGTTCGCGTTGTAGGGGACCAGCGCCGCGCTGGTGTCCGACGGCCCGGGCGGCGGGTCGACGACCCAGGAATCGCGGGGGATCGAGACCGCGGTGGCGCGACCGCCACCGGCCGGGATGTGGATCAGCATCATGGTGTCGGTGCTGGTCCCGCCGCCGTCGGCCTCGGTGGCGACGGCGCGCAGTTCCGCTTCGGTGAGCGGGTTGCCCGCCGCGTCCACCCGGGCGTCGGAGCCGACCAGCAGGATCGTGGTTCCGGTGCAGGTCAGGCCGGAGCAGTCGGAGATGATGCCCGCCGCCTGCTGACCGGCCGTGTCGGAGATGAAGGTGACGAATCCCGTCGCCAGCAGGGTGATGGCCGAGAGCACGCCGGCGACCAGCCGGCCCAGCCGTAGCCGGCCGGCCCACCGATGCCGGGACGGCGTCCGGACGGGCGGCGTGGCCGGTGCCGGGCGGCGGTACGCCGTGGGCGGCGGGTCGCCTCGTAGGGAGCCTCGCGGCCGGGCGGCGCCAGGGTCGGCCGACGACGGACGGCTACCCGGCCGGGTCGGTCCGGGGCCGGGTTTGTAGGACCGGGCGTCCACGAGGGGCGGGTACGGCCTCGGGTCGGACGGCACCGGGCGGCCCGATGGCGTCCGGTCGGCGGCGGACCAGGCGCGGGGCGGCTCGTACGGCGGGACGCCGTCCTGTCGGGGTGCCCCGGTGGCGCTGGGGCCGTAGCGGCGGGGACCACGCGGCGGCGGGCCGTCCTCGTGATCGGTCATCTGGCGTCTCCTCCGGTCGTGTTCGCATCGTCCCGGGTCGTACACCCGCTGCCGTGCCCGGCGCCGTCGACGCACCGCGGGTGTGCGCCCTCACCCCGATGGCGCACGTCGCCCCCCGGGCGTGGAACTCGTCCCAGGCTAGCGGCGACGGTCGGTGACAGGTGGGGACACGACGGAGCAACCCCGGACGGGACGGCAACCCGCCCGGGTGGCGATACGGCACAATGACGTCCCATGCGCATTCTCGTCACCGGCGGAGCCGGGTTCATCGGATCGGCTTTCACCCGCAATCTGCTGGCAGACCGGTACCCCGGGCTCGAAGGGGCCGACGTCACCGTCTTGGACAAGCTCACCTACGCGGGCAATCTGGCCAACCTGGCCCCGGTGGCCGATTCCGACCGGTACACCTTCGTGCAGGGCGACATCTGTGACCCGACCCTGGTCGGCGAGCTGGTCCAGGCCAGCGATGCGGTCGTGCACTTCGCCGCCGAGTCCCACGTCGACCGCTCCATCTTCGGTGGCGCCGACTTCGTGCTGACCAATGTGCTCGGTACCCAGACGCTGCTGCAGGCGGCGCTGGGCGCGAACCTGACCAAGTTCGTCCACGTATCGACCGACGAGGTCTACGGATCGATCTCCGAAGGCTCCTGGACCGAGGATTGGCCGCTACAGCCGAACTCGCCGTATTCGGCCTCCAAGGCCTCCTCGGACCTGGTCGCGCAGGCCTACGCCAAGACCCACAAGCTGCCGGTCTGCATCACCCGCTGCTCGAACAACTACGGCTACTACCAGTTCCCGGAGAAGGTCATCCCGCTGTTCGTCACCAACCTCATCGACGGCGGTTCGGTGCCGCTGTACGGCGACGGCCTGAACATCCGCGACTGGCTGCACGTGGACGACCACTGCCGGGGCATCGCCATGGTGCTGGCCGGCGGTCGGCCGGGCGAGACCTACAACATCGGCGGTGGCACCGAGCTGACCAACAAGGAGCTCACCGGGCTGCTGCTGGAGGCGACCGGTCGGGACTGGACCGCGGTCGTCCCGGTCGAGGATCGCAAGGGTCACGACCTGCGCTACTCGGTCGATATCACCAAGATCAGCGACGAGCTCGGGTACGCGCCGCAGGTGCCGTTCGAGACTGGCCTGGCCGAGACCGTCCAGTGGTACCGGGACAACCGGGACTGGTGGGAGCCGTTGAAGGTCCGGTCCGCCCTGGACCGCAAGGCCTGACGCCGGGTATGCCCAGCCTCCTCGTCACCGGCGCCCACGGCCAGCTCGGCACGGACCTGCGGACGGTGGCCGCCGAGCGCGGCGTCACCGTGGCGGCGTTCGGGTCCGGCGAGCTGGACATCACCGATCCGGTGGAGGTCGACAGCACCCTGGCGGCCTTCGCCCACGACCATCCCGGTGGGGTGGTGGTCAACGCCGCCGCCTACACCGCGGTCGACAACGCCGAGACCGACACGGACGCCGCGTACGCGGTGAACGCGACCGGCCCCGGCCTGCTGGCCGCGGCGGCCGCGGAACACGGGTTGGGCCTCATCCACGTCTCCACCGACTATGTGTTCCCCGGCGACGCCACGACGCCGTACGAGCCGACCGACCCCACCGGGCCGAACTCGGTCTACGGCGCCAGCAAGCTGGCGGGGGAGCAGGCCGTGCTGGCTGCTCATCCCGGTGCGCACGTGGTTCGGACGGCCTGGGTCTACGGCGCCACCGGCGGCAACTTCGTCAAGACGATGTGTGCGCTGGAGAAGAAGCTGCCGACCATCGCCGTGGTCGACGACCAGACCGGTTCGCCGACCTGGTCCTACGACCTGGCGGCCGGGCTGATCGAGCTGGCCGGGTCCGACGTCCCCGGCGGGGTGCTGCACGGCACCAACGCCGGCGATACCACCTGGTTCGAATTCACGAAGGCGATCTACCTCGAGATCGGCGCGGATCCGGACCGGGTCACGCCGACCACGACCGACAAGTTCCCGCGCCCGGCCCCCCGGCCCGCGTACTCGGTCCTGTCACCCACGGCCTGGAACGCCGCGGGTCTGACCCCGCTGCGCCCTTGGCGAGAAGCCCTGGCGGCGGCCTTCGGCGGCCACCGGGACGCCTTCGTACCGGCCGCCCCCGGCTGAGATCTGCGTCGACCAGACCCTGAACGCCACGTCCTGGCGTGCTGGACGGTTGCGCTGAGTGACCGAGAGATACACGTCTTGGCGATGTCACTGAAAGCAATCTCTCGATACTGTGAGTGACATCGCGCCGAACCGGCGTTCCCTCCGGCCGGGAAGGTCACCCACTCCGATGTTGCTCACCGCCGCTCCACCCGCGGCCTCGCCGATCTCGGGCCGTGCCCGTCCGGGCCGCGGCATGATCATCGTCCGCGCCGTCCTGGCCGTCGTACTCGTACTCTCCGGTGCGCTGACCGTCACCGTCCTGGCGGCGGGCACGGCCAACGCCGCCGGCTCCCGGCTCACCACGTTCGACAGCCGGATGCTGGCGCTGGTCAACAAGGCGCGTATCGACGCCGGTGTCACCGAACTGAAGCCGGCCTCCGGTCTGACGAACCTCTCCGTGATGTGGTCGTCCAAGATGGCCGACGGCGCGACCGGCAACCAGCTGCAGCACAACCCGAACGCCTTCGAGCAGACCCTCAGCTACGGGGCTTCCAACCGCACCGCCTGGGGCGAGAACGTGGCCAAGTGGAGCCCGACCTCCACGTCGGCCGACGAGATCTTCAACGCCTACATGGCCTCGCCGGGCCACAAGGCCAACATCCTCGGATCGGCGTACCGCTACGTCGGCATCGGCAGCGTGACCGGGTCCAACGGCGCCAGCTGGGACACGATGACGTTCACCGACAAGGTCGAGGCCGGTCAGTCACTGGCGACGGTTGCCACCGCCGACGCGGTGTCCATCGTGAGTGGCAAGGTCCGGGCGACCGGCTGGGCGTTCGACCCGGGTTCCTCGGGTGCGTCGGTCCCGGTGTTGCTCTACGTCAACAACGTGCTCTACAACGGCACCGCTGACCAGTCGCGGCCCGATGTGAACAACGCGTACGGCATCAGCGGCAGCCACGGCTTCACCGTCACCGCTCCCGCCATCATCGGCAAGAACGTCGTGTGCCTGTATGCGGCTTCCGTCACCGGCGCCGGAACTACCGGGGTGTACTGCGCCACACTGACCCTGGACCCCCCGCCGTCCCCGAAAGCCGGCGTGGAGATCGTCATGCAGTCCGGTGCCAAGGTCGGTGTCGGTGGCTGGGCCTTCGACCCGTCCAAGACCGGCGAATCGATTCCGGTCCAGGTGAACATCAACGGCCAGTTCGGCACCTGGCTGTCCGCGGATCAGTCGCGCCCCGACATCAACGCGACCAACGGCATCACCGGCAACCACGGCTTCATCGGCTACCTCGACACCAAACCGGGCTGGAACGAGGTCTGCCTCTGGGGCATCTCGACAACCGGCGGCAACCACAACTTCCTGGGCTGCTGGAACGTCTACAACGACACACTGCCGGCCGCAGGCAATCTCGATTACGTCACCCGCAACGGCGGCTCCGTGCGGCTGACGGGCTGGGCCTACGATCCGAAGGCGCCGTCGGCGACCAACCCGGTCCACGTCTATGTCGACGGCGTCGGCACCGCGTTCAGTACCGGC
>JBDSLP010000089.1:0-6903 GCA_039916325.1 Nakamurella sp.
GTGCGGGAGAACCGCATGCACGGTTCGACGGGCGGGGACTGGAAACGGCGCCAACTGGCCAAGGACTCAGAGATGAACCGCTGCAAGGCAAACCGGGCAGCAACCGTGGCTCTGAGACCTACCGCCAGCAAGGCCACCGCGCCAGCCCCCGACCCTACACGCCGGGGGTGATTTCGGCCGCGTCGGACATGGGAAAGGTGCTCTGAGCTGCGAGAATGCGGGTATCTGACATCCCATTCCTGCAAAGCGCGGAGCACCTTTCTGATGTTGAAGTCTACGGCTCGGTACCCCGTGCTCAAGGTCGACGCGAGCGGTGACCGGGTGGTGTCCCACGCCGGATCGGTGTTGCTGACCCGCACCGCCGACGTGATCGGGTTGGGCGCTGCGTTGTCGGCGGCGTTGGCGCCGTGGTGTAGGCCGAACGCGGTCCACGACCCGGGGAAGATCCTGCTCGATCTGGCCGTCGCGGTCGCGATCGGCGGTGACTGTCTTGCCGACATCGCCCCGATCCGCGCCGACCCCTCCCTGTTCGGGATGGTCGCCTCCGATCCCACGGTCTCCCGACTGATCGACACCCTGGCCGCCGACATCGACAAGGCTGCCGCGGCGATCAACACAGCGAGGGCCGAAGTCCGGACCCGGGTGTGGTCGATCGCTGGCAGCGACGCCCCTGACCACGGCACCGACAATGACCGGCCGCTGGTGATCGATCTGGACGCGACCCTGGTCACGGCGCACTCCGAGAAGGAGCAGGCGTCGCCGAACTTCAAGCGGGGCTTCGGGTTCCACCCGCTCGGCGCGTGGGTCGACCACGGCCCCGGCGGCACCGGCGAGCCGGTGTCGATGCTGCTGCGGCCCGGTAACGCCGGGTCGAACACCGCCGCCGACCACATCACGGTCACCAAGCTGGCGTTGCGGCAGTTGCCGTCCCACCGGAACGGGACCCGGCCGGGCCGGCGGGTGCTGATCCGCGCCGATGGTGGCGGCGGTACCCGCGAGTTCCTGGAATGGCTGACCCGGCAGCGACTCTCGTACTCCATCGGCTGGCGCCTCACCCAGGACATGGTCGACCGGATCGCGTCGATCCCAGTGTCAGCGTGGACCGCCGCGGTCAACACCGACCGCACCCCCAGAGACGGGGCCTGGGTCACCGACGCCACCGGCGTCCTCGCTCTGAACGGCTGGCCGAAGGGCTTGCGGGTCATCATCCGGGCCGAGCGGCCGCACCCCGGGGCGCAACTACGGTTTACCGACGTCGACGGGAACCGGCTGACCGCGTTCGCCACCAACGCTTCTCGCGGCGGTCCGCACAGCCAGCACGCCGACCTCGAGCTGCGCCACCGGCTTCGGGCCCGCTGCGAAGACCGCATCCGCGGGGCGAAGGACACCGGCCTTCGAAACCTGCCGCTACATGATTTCGCCCAGAATCAGATCTGGACCGCGGTGGTGATGCTCGCCGCCGAACTCACCGCGTGGATGCAGATACTCGCCCTGACCGGCAGCAACGCCCGCACGTGGGAACCGAAACGGTTGCGGCACCGGCTGTTCTCCATCGCCGCCCGATTCGGCCGCCGGGGCCGGCGCGGCTGGCTGCGCCTGGCCACCCATGCACCCCACGTCGCTGTGATCACCAACGGCCTCACCCGGCTGCACAACCTGCCCAGGCTGACGTAGCCCAGCGCAGGGACCGCGTCATCCAGTTTCAGAAACAGCGTCCGGACCGTGGAACCGGCAACCGCTCCACAGCCCTACCCAATCCCAGAAAGGAGGCCGCCGGACACCACCAACCACCCCGACCAGCAACTACCCGGCCCAGCACGAAAGATCGAGGCTAGACGTCCGACAGGACGGCGCGCAACACCGCCCGCCTTGCAAACGTGACCCGAATTAAGCTGACTTAGGAAACCATCCAGCGGTAAGCCCGCCTCACTTCGACAGCGACCACGACCACAACAAATATCAGCCAAACATAAACGAGGATGTTAGTCCATCCCGGCGCAACATCTTGCCGCTCGCCGGAATCGAAAGTACATACATTTCTAATTGGGAAGTAGGAGCGATCAATGGCCCGTATGTTGCTCCAACCTAGAGGATCTGAGCCCAAGTAGTTCTTCAAACAATATGCGTCACCATCGAACGCAAGCACACCTGCACAAAACCAAGCGAGGATAAGAACCAGGCAGGAAGACGCCGCCGCAAACACAATCGTTAAGATCATTCGCGTTGGCGGCGACACCCTAGGCAAGAGCGTTGAAGCCTGCCGCGAGAGCCGAGATGAATGGATCCAGAGACGCTGCGGGCAACAAGGTAGGATCAATAGCACCCGCGCCATAATAGTTGATGAGCAGTAGGCGCGTCGCGAGAATATTGGGTTCCGCCACTCCAGTCAAGGCTTCGCGAATCCACGTTTCGACGTTGGCTGGACCGCCTAGTCGAAGCTGGACAAACTTGGAGACCCGCGTTTTATACGCACCAGTCGATGCGAAGTGGTCTGTTAGCGCCTGAACAATATTCCGACCGCCCATAACCGCGTTGGCAATCAAGACCGCGTCAGCGTCGGCAATGACATCCGGCAAACCGAAGCTACTGCTTGCGCTAGTATTCGCGAACTTTTGTTCTACCCAAACCCGGCCCGAAGCAATACTGTCGCTGTTCAACCTCCATTCGCCGTAGAAGGTCATGGTGTCACCTGCCCACCCGGAAGCGTCACTCATGACAAGGGTTGTCACAGCGCCGGTGGATTTCCATACACAGTAAGCAAGGCATACTACCGCGAAGTGCGCGACATCATAGTTTACTCCGTAGAACGGATCCACGAACGCGCCTTGCGGGTCGCCGATTCGATCCCGGATATATCGAACCCCTTCCTGGTTCACGGGCCCGATCGCGACATCCCACTGCAAACCGTCGTATTTCGCAGATCTAAGGTAATCCAACACCAGGACGTTGGCAGTAGCGGCACTGTACGCAACAGCATGCGTGTAAATCGTCTGAACGTAGGCGATGAAAGCCGAGACCGGGGACTGAGTCACGTTGACTGCACCCGTCGCTGGGTCCCTAGATGAGCGCCAAACGTCTCTATCGATCTCGATGATTCCGTCAGAGGTGACCACGGATGTCGTCTGAATCTGGTTGAATGACCAGTTCGAAGGATGCGGGAACCCCAGGTTCCCCGAGAACCCGACCGACATACCTGAGACAAACGAGTAGACCGCGCTGGTGGCTTGGGACACCTGGCTGCACACGTTCCGGGAGCCGTAAACGCCGTGTAAGTATCGCGAACCCTTCGAACGAAGTGCTGATACAACACCTCTGAAGTACGGGATAATATTGGACTCGACCTCTACCTGCGTCGCATCGTAGTCAACGGCAAAGTAGATCACTGTGCCCGGGCCGAACCCGTACGCCAAGGCCGCAGCGTGCGCCTTGCTCGCGTCCGCCTGTCCGCTAGCGTAAGTGAAATAGCCCAATTCCCCGCCATAGTACTGGGAGATGGGAAATACTCTCAGGCCATTGGCGAAGATTGTCCCAAGCTCACCGGGCTGAATCTTTTTATTCTTGGGGGTCGGGTTAGACGGCGTGACTGCGACATTGTCCAGGTACCGACCCACGACCGTGTAGCCAGCAGCTTTGAGTGCTTTCGCTCTCACGTCTGTTACCTGGACGCTCAGATCGCATGCGTACGCTGGCCGTGTTGGATCTCCTGTAGAGACCAGCAGCTCCATCCAGGTTTGATAATCCACCGAACCGCTGATGTTCTGTAAGACTGTGTCTTTTTGAAAGGTCTGTATGATACCGACCTCCAGCGATCCATAAGTTGACGTAAAGACTGCAGGGGTTCCATTGGCACTCGTCAGCCTGTTGAAGACCATCGCGCCGGTGAACAGGTTTACGAAGACGCCTGAGGAGCCGCTTGCCAGAGTCTTGGTCTTCAACCCGTTGCGAGTCGCGTCGCCGATCGATCCTGTTGCGACCCCGTCCGCCATGCCAAGTTCGTACTGGATGCCTAAGACCAGCGCTTTCTGCACATCGCGGGAAAAGACTCCGTCGCACGGAATGAAGAAAAAATCCTGACGATTGATGTACTTGCTGTTCAACCACTGTTGCGCGGAGCGGACGGCGTCGGTGCCGCCGGACGTTACGATGTAGGCGTTCATATTGAACAGCGCCTTGACAACTTTTGGCGAGATGACACCGTTGAAACTTCCAATAATGCCCATGTCCTGGGACATTTTCTGAATGGCTAAGGCGAGCTGATCGTGGAATACCCCGGTAGCTGGCCCCGCGCCATAGCCCTTACAGAAGCATGCATGGACCATGAGCTTAACTATGTTGGCATTTGTCTCGGTCCTCTTAATCCCACCACGCTCAGTGAGTTTGCTCAGGGTCAGCGGACCGAAATTGTCAGTTAAGGGCGAAATTCCCAGCTCGTACTGTAACGCCCGCGTTAGTGGGTAGATAGTTGACCACCCAGTCTTGCCATAGTTACTGGCACCCGGTTCCGGCGCCTTCTCGAACCCCGCAACATTTCCGTATGTGGCGTTGAGCCAGTCTTGTGCGGCCTGCACAGCAACGTCAGCCACGATTCCCCTTAGTCTTGATCAATTTCGTCTACTGCGGAGGGTAGCCAGCTTTGCTTAGAACCGCAAGACCGGCTATTAAGCTGCAATATTATCGGCGAGCGTGCCATTCGCGTACAGCTTCTAGCTAAATGCGCCCATGTACTCAAGTCAGCCGACGATTAAGTACTTGCCCGATGGCCCAGCTGCTCAAAGTCTTTCGAGCTTGCAATCCAGTGGCCGAGTATTAGTTCGGCTGTTGCTCTGAGGCAAGGCTGAGGGAGTCTTGGCGGCGCTCCGGATCAACAACGTCAATCTGCGTTCCGGCGCCCTGATCCTTGCTCGCGTCCCATGCCGAAATTTTCAAGCCCACCGAAGTAATCAGCGGGGAATCAGGCGGAACGTCGATCTGGAAGTATCCTTCTGCAGTCCGCGACTCAAAGTCGCCTCCCCACTTAATGACGCCCTCACATTCAGCTAAGATGTCGCGCAGGACAATAACCTGGGTGTCGAAAAAATTCTGCCGTGAGCCGGGAACGTAGAAGCTAGGCAGAATGGAAACTGCGGTTCCGGAGGCAAGGTTAGCCTGTTCAAGGAGAGGATCCTGCACGCCTAAATCGAAGGCCGTGATGTCCCCAGTGCCTAGTTCAGTCAATTCATAATTGAACCGCCTGACTACGTGCCTGAGAATGACCCCGGCAGGGCCCTTAGTAAGGGCAATCTTAGCGCCCGACCCCTCAATGATGGTCGACGCCACCTGGTCAGCACGAAGGATCGGCCAGCCATTCTGGGAGGTGCCGGTACCAGCGATGTCTGCCCCAACGGCAATTCCCGAGACCGGGGGAAGGGCTTGAGGGCGAGATCCGCGAACGAAGCAGTTACGGTAACGATCCGTTCCCGCCCAAGGGTTGATCTCGACGAGATGGGGATGCCCGGGACCGGGTGGCCCGGGCATCCCCACGGTCTCAACCGTTGCCGCCGCCCATGCCGCACCTCCCTCGCCTTGCCGAGGTGCTGACCGTATCCGATTTTGGGATACGTTCCCAGGGGTCCGTCCACTCAGTGTGTGGACAAGGCGATTTACACCGAGGATCATCGACGCTTGTCCGCGCTCCTGCGCTCACTCAGGGAGCAGGCTGGCCTTCGGCAGGTCGACGTCGCCGAGGCGCTAGAGGTGCCGCAAAGTTTCGTCAGCAAGTACGAAACTGGTGAACGGCGGCTCGATCTTGTTGAACTCCGCCAGGTCTCAAAGGTCCTTGGACTTGAGCTTGCTGATCTGGTGGCCCAGTTCGACGGCGAGTCCTGAGACAGGGTCGCAACCGGACCGACACGAGGCCGACGGGTGTTGAACTATCGACTGCACCAGCTCTGATGACTGGGTTTTCAGAGATGGCGCACGTTGACGCCGTCCGGACCATACCGGTCCACGCCGACAACTTTGGTGTCTGTGGCGCCCGGATGGCGTGGTTACAGCTGGACCGGAACGGCATCGCGGTAGCCCGCCGCACCGTGGAGCGGCTTGATGACCGCGACGGGGCCTGATCGGGGCCGGCCGCGGCACGGAGGGTCGCGGTACACCTCGGTGAAGTACACCCCGCGCCTGGATCTGGCCGGCCTAAGCGGCCCTGGTCGGATCCGCCGGCGACTCGTTTGACAGCGCGTTGGCCGAATCGATCAAGGCCTCTACAAGATCGAGCTGATCGAGCCACGCGGCCGCATACACCTGTCGCAGGTCGAGATCGCCCCGCCGAGTGGGTCAACTGGTTCAACCATCGCCGCCTCTACGAGTACCACGGCAACATCCCACCCGCCGAACTCGAGGAGGCGTTCGACGCTCAGACCACAGCTCCAGCCGCCGGCCGGCTGACCGTTGACACAGTCTCCCAACACACCGGGGCGGTTGGGTGTGACCAACCACCGAGCTATCGACACGCCGTGGCAGCCCCGAGGTTTCGACCACGCACCTGCATCTCCCCCGACCAGCACCAACAGGCCGTTCGACCGCCTCAACCGCCCGAGTCTGCTCGCACGACACGGCAACAGCAGCCCGGTACCACACGTGCGAAAAGTTGGCGTACGTGACGACCTTTTGCTGTGCTTGGCACGTATCTGTAGGTGTGAGCAACTGTGGGGGTGAGTCCCGTCGAACATTTTGACCTCGCCGCGGTCGTCGGCGCACGGACGGCAGCTTGGCGCCGGGTGGCATTTCTGATCTGTGGCGACTGGGCAACGGCCGAGGACATCGTTCAGACGTCGGTCATCAAGCTCTCAAGGTCCTGGCATCGGATTGAGCCTGCCGGGCTGGAACAGTACGCCCGGAAGGTGATAAGCCGTGTGGCCATCG
>JBDSLP010000090.1:0-14369 GCA_039916325.1 Nakamurella sp.
CTCCCTCGGTCCGCTCGTATTCATCCCCGCAGGCAACGCCGCTCAACCACAGCTGGTCACCGCGGTCGTCGATCAGCACCAAACCGGGCCCGCGTTGGTCCCGGCTGACGCCGTGCCGCGAATACGCCGACGGGGAATAATAGAACCCGCGCGCCAGCGGCGACCGCTCGCCGGCGAACAGCCAGACGTGTTCGAATGACGTGAACTGAGTCCGATGGTTCTGGAACACGAGAAGGCTTCCGGCGGTGGAGCCATGGTCGACACCCAATTCGAAGTCGATCCACACCCGCGGCGGCCTGTGCGCATCCGTCATACGGGTCGACGCTAGTCCCACCTAATCAGCACCCGCGATGGCGGCGACGGAGGGCGCCAAATTATTCGGCGTCTGCTCGCCGCTTCGCTCGCGTGGCGCCCCTTCGCACTCGGAACGACCTCGGGTGAAAGCTGCACAGAACTTCCAGGGCTTGCGACATCAGACCAAGGAGGACGGCCGGGCTCCGATGCATCACCCGGGGGCGGGGGAGCCCTGTCGTGCTCAGACTCCCCCGCCACCGGGCTGGTAGACCGCTACCGGGTCAAATCTTTTGAACTCCCAGCAGCGAACCGTGGTAGCGCGATTCTTTCCACACCCCGTCGACCCGCTTCCAGATGATGGTGGCGATCACGCTGAATCGCAGCTTTTCGTCGTCGGTGACCAGGGTCTGATCGAACTCGACCACGCTGTATCCCATGTCGCCGGCGTGCACCGACTCGTAGGCGGTGATGTCGGACCACGTCCGCGCCGGCAACGAATCCAGCTGGGCGAAGAGGCCGGTGAACCACTCTTCCCAGCCCGCCCGATCGCGAATGACGAGCGACCCGCCGTTGAGGGTGATATCGACGATCCCGAAATCGTCGTCGCAGATCTCCGACAGACGGACGTAGTCATGATCGGCCACACAGCCGAGCAGTTCCACGGTCAGCGCATAGAACGCCTTGTCCGCCATCGTGACGGTGTCCATTCCTACACCCGCTTTCGCTGTCGGAGACCACAGGCTGGCCTTGCTACCGGCGGTTCGCCCGCTGGGGCGGCCACTGCGGGCTGCGGTCACCCGGCGCTGAGTCCGGGGAAGCGTCGTTTCACTCACGCCACAGTCTCCCGCCGTGCCGACTTACGCGGAGCAGCATCGATGGCCTCGGGAAGTGCCGGCTCATCGTCGTACGTGGCCGGGTCGTCGACCCTGCTCTTGATCCGGGCGACCTGGAAGATGAGGAGACCGAACGCGGCCTTCGCGAGGATGTCGGCAATACTGTAACCGACCTGGCGGGCCACGAAACCGTCTGCGCCGCCGAAGAAGTCACCGCCGATGATGGGGAAGGCGTAGGCGATCGGGTAGACGCACCAGAGCACGACCAACATCACCGGCAGCACCTTGGTCAACCGGCGCACCTGCGGAGGCTGGCGATCCAGCGACCGCGAGAGCTCCACGAACAACACATAGATCAGGTACAGGAACGGCAGGGTGGCGATGATGCCCCAGATGATCCGGGCGGTGTTCGTGGTCGCGATCTCGCCTGGGTAGCCGAGAATGATCATCAAGATGGCCGCGGGAACGAGCTTGACCAACAGCGACCGCTGGGCGGCGCGGGCCAGCGCCATCACGGCCACTGTCTCGACCAGCAGCAGGGGCACGGTGAGCAGCCAGTCGACATACCGGTAGGCCTCGTTGAAGACCACGTTGGACAACACGTGGTCGGCGGCGCCGGTGGCACCGGCGGGGTAACTCGCCTCGAAGTTCGCGAAGATCCGGAAGTAGTGGTACGCCGCGATCCCGCAGACAATCGCCGAGACGATGACGGCATTGCGGTACCGCGGGGCGACCCGCCGCTGCGACATGGCCAGGAACAGGGCCGTGAAGAGCATCGAAGCGATGACCAACGAAAATACGTTGTAAACGATGTCGTACTGCCCGACCGTGAGGGACGGGATGTTCACGGCGAATGGGTCTGGACCCATGACAACTCCCAGGGATGAAGCGGCAGCCCTGCCGCTGGGGGTGCTCACCGATGATTCGGCGGGACGCTGTCCGTTCTACGCCGCGCTAGCTCATCAGTCAAACTTGTGCAACTTCAACGTCAACTCTTCAGCCGGGCCGAGCTCCTCCGGCGGCCGTCCAGGCCACTTCTAGCAAGTTGATCGATTCTTCGAGGCTGGTGCAGACAGTCGCCGGCCCGGTGTCCAGGCCCGTCCACCCGGGCCCGCCCACCAGCAGCACCAATCGACGATGAGCCGCTCGAACCGCGGCGAGATGATCAGCAGCGGAGGCATTCTGAACGCTCATCCAGATCAGCACGGCAGGAGCCCTGATCAGTCGGGCCGTACTGATCAGCGCCGACATCGGCGTGCGGGGGCCGAGGAACCGAACGGGAACACCCCGTTCGGCGAGTCCGGCCCGAACGGCGTGCAAGGCCAGCACGTGATCCTCCAGCGGGCCGCCGGCAACCACGACAGGCGCTGCTTGTGCAAATTCTGGAAGACTTGCCAAGTACTGGACGAACGCGGTGGTGACCGCCTGCGTGAGCAGGTGTTCCACGTCGATGCCGGAACCGGTGCGGTGCCAGTGCTCACCGGCTGCGACCAGCACCGGGCGGAGCAGCAGGTTCCAGGTGGCGACGGTGCCGTTGTCCTTCAGCGACCGCAGGACCGCCTCCGTCGCGGTCGCTTCGTCCAGCCGGGACGCCGCTCGAGCGAGGCCGCGCACCTCCCGTCCGGCTCCAGGAACCGCAAGGACTGCACCGCCCGGGCCGCCGCGCCGTCCACGGGACGGCGCCGGCGCTCCGTCCGCCAGCACGTCGGCGGCCGCGGCTGCCGGGTCGGTGCCGGAGACGACGGCGTGCTGCATCCGCAGTAACCGATCGACGTCCTCGACGGTGTACCGGCGATGGCCGCCCGCGCTTCGCGCGGACGCGGTCAACCCGTACCTCGAACCCCACATGCGAACGGTGGATGGTGCCACCCCCAGGCGGCCTGCCACCTCGCCGACAGACATCTGTTCCACTTTCCGATGATGACACGGCGTGAGATGGGGCAGCCCGCCCTCAGCGTCGACGGAGCACGAGAACCATGCCGGGCGAGCCGCCGGGCAGCCCGTAAAGTCGTCCCGGTGAAGAGCTGGGCGTTGCGCCGCCGACTGACCGCGGGCGCGTGGCGTCTGTTCCGCTGGCGCTTCGTCGGTGCGCCACTGGACAGCAGGGCCGGCATCCTGATCGGTGCGCCGCACACGTCGAACTGGGACTACGTCGCGATGTTGGCGATCTGCTGGCACTCGGGTGTCGCACCCAAGTTCCTCGGCAAGAAGGAGCTGTTCCGCGGCCCGATGGGGGTACTGGCCCGGGCCAGCGGGGGCATTCCGGTCGACCGGGAGAACTCGCACGCCCTGGTATCGGAGCTGACCGAGCTGGTTCGACACGGCGACGAATTCTTCCTGGTGATCGCCCCCGAGGGGACCCGCGCCAAGAAGGACTACTGGAAGTCCGGCTTCTACCGTCTGGCCGAGGAGACGGGCCTGCCGGTCACCCTGGGCTTCATCGACCGGCCCACCCGGACAGCCGGCTGGGGACCCACCCTGTACGTGACCGGCGACGTCGCCGCCGACATGCAGCTCCTGCGCGACTTCTACGCCGACAAGGGCGGCGTGCATCCGGCGAACAAGACCGAGCCCCGGTTCCGTGTGGAACGGCTCAGCCGGGCGGCACTGGCCCGTCGCAAAGCCGCCGACCACCCGCCTTCGGACTGACAGCGGTCTCGTCAGCCGGCATGACAGCGCAGACCCGATCCCGTCCGGTCACGAGGTCGCCGCCCCACCTCGGGCGACTTCTCATCACAGTTTGATCACAGAAGACGCCGCCGCGAACGCGATGACCTGCGGCGATGCGGCGGCCCACTCTGATCCATGACGCAGACCACAACTGTAGTGCCTTCGAAAAACTGTCGTTGGCCTTCGTTTCCTTTCTAGCGGTTGACGTTTTGCTGTCGGTGTACTTATCTTCATTTCGCCGCACCGAACCTGGACATCTGGTTCATCCCGCACCGCCAACGACGACGCAGAGGGACGATCCATGGACGAGTTCGCTCGCGCGGAGGCCATTCTGGCCATCCTCGAGCGCACCGGCCGCGTCACCGTCAGCGAGCTGACCCGTCAGCTCAACGTCTCCGCGGTCACCGTCCGCAAGGACCTCGAATCGCTGGAGCAGCGCGCCATGCTCCGGCGGGTCCGAGGAGGCGCGATAGGCATCACCAGCACCGACGAAGGTTCGTTCGACATGCGTCTCCGGCGCGGGCGTGACGTCAAGCGAGCCATCGCCGACGTCGTCGCCGCGTCGGTGGGCGATGGCGAGGTCATCGCCATGGACGCCTCGACCACCTGCTTCTACGTGGCCGAGGTCCTGCTCGAACGGCGCGACCTCATCGTCATCACCAACGGGCTGAAGGCCGCGATGCTCTTCCTCGAGCGGTCCAACGCGATGGTGATCATGCCCGGCGGGGTCCTACGCCGGTCCGCCGGTTCCATGGTCGGACAGTTCGGTGACGTGCTGGCCGCCCGGGGGACCATCGACAAGGGCTTCTTCGGCGTCAAGGGGCTCTCGGTCACCCACGGGCTCATGGAGATGGCCATCGAGGAGGCCGAGGCGAAGAAGCACCTGGTCGCATCCTGCGCCCAGGTGTACGGACTCTTCGATTCGACCAAGGTCGGCCGGTTCGGTCTGCACTCGTTCGCCCCGGTCCGGTCGATCACCGGGCTCTACACCGACGACCGCATGCCGGCCGTCGAGATCACGGCGTGGCGACAGGCCGGCGTCACGGTCACCGCAGTTCCCCACCCCGGCGACGAGCATGCCGCCGACACTGCCCGCTCCGCCTCGTGAACCCCTCCTGATCCAGGACCGGGTCACACCCGCCCGTCCCCGTCGGTTCTTCCCGAAGTGCCGACCGGACCGCATCACCCCTCTCTGCGCGGCCCGCCGCGTGTGTCACCGGCGTTCGTCCTCCGAACGCCGCCGCCATGGCCCTCGGGCCGGAACCAGGAGACCTCACCGATGAGACTCAACCGCAAGATGACCGGCGTCATCGCCGGCGGCGTCGCGCTCGCCCTGATCACCACCGGCTGCACCAAGAAGAACGACACGGCGGCCACCAGCAGCACCACCCCCGCCGCGACGTCCAGCTCCGCCGCCACCTCTGCCGCCACCTCCGCGGCGGCCACCGAAACCGGCGGCGCCGCAGGTGGTTCCACCGCTGCCGGGACTGAGAGCGGCGGAAAGACCTACAAGGTCGCCTTCGTCCCGAAGCTGCAGGGCGTGCCCTACTTCGAGGCGATGAACACCGGCGGCCAGAAGGCCGCGGCCGAGCTCGGCAACATCGAGTGGCTGTACCAGGGGCCGGTCGAGGCCGACGCCGCCAAGCAGGCCGACATCGTCCGCAGCTACATCCAGCAGGGCGTGGACACCCTCATCGTCGCGCCGAACGACCCCGATTCGATGGCCCCCATTCTGCAGGAAGCCAAGGACAAGGGTATTCATGTCGCCACCGCGGACACCGATGCGCCGAACTCCGTTCGTGAGGCGTTCGTCAACCAGGCGTCCGTCGACGGCATCGGCCAGGGACTGACCGACGCCCTGATGACGGCGATGGGCGGTAAGGGCAAGTACGCGATCGTCTCCTGCGGTGAGACCGCGGCGAACCTGAACGCCTGGATCGCGGTGCAGAAGGCCTACACCGCGTCGAAGTACCCGGACGCCGAGATCGTCGACATCGTCTACGCCGGAGAGGATCAGGGCAAGGCGACCGAGCTGGCCACCAACCTGATGGCCGCCAACCCCGACCTGACCGGTCTGGTCGGCGAGTGCACGTCGTCCGCCCCCGGTGTGGCCGAGGCCGTTCGCAACGCCGGCAAGATCGGCTCCGTTTTCACCGTCGGTCTGGGCACCCCGCAGTCCATGAAGGACTACCTGGCCGACGGTTCGTCGTCCGCGTCGATCCTGTGGAACGTGGAGAACCTGGGCTACCTGACCGCCTGGGCCGGGCTGCAGCTAGCCGAAGGCAACGCTTTCGCGGCCAGTAACAACGTCAGCACCGACCTGCCCGCCGTCGAGTACGACGAGTCGTCCAAGGTCCTGCTGCTCGGGCCGGCGCTGGCCATCACCGCGGACAACGTGGACCAGTTCAGCTACTGAGCCGCCACCGGCCGGGTGGGTGCACTCCCGACAGGACACCCACCCGGCCCGCCCACTACCCGCACCTCCCCCGCCCGGCCACGAAACCGAGAGCGCATGACTGAGAACACGACCATCGCCGACCCGCTGACCCTCCCCGACACCGGGGAAGCCCGCCTCCACCTGACCGGGATCTCCAAGCGGTTCGGCGCCGTCCGCGCCATCCGTCACGCGGACATGACCGTCAAGGCCGGGTCGGTACACGCCCTGGTCGGCGAGAACGGCGCCGGCAAGTCCACTCTCATCAAGATCATCGCCGGGGCTGAGTCCGCCGACACCGGTGAGATCTCCTTCGAGAGTGCTCCGGTCAGGATCAGCTCCACCCTGGAGGCCATCCACCTCGGTATCGCCACCGTCTACCAGGAGCCGCAGCTGTTCGCCGAGCTCACCGTTTCGGAGAACATCTTCACCGGCCGTGAGCTCAAAACCGGCGGCCGCATCGACTGGCGCGCCCAGAACGATCGCGTGGTCGAGCTTCTCGAGCTGATCGGGCTCCCCGGCCGGTACGCCACCGCGGTCGTCGGAACGCTGTCCATTGCCGAGCAGCAACAGGTCTCGATCGCCAAGGCCCTGGCCGGCAAGGCCAAGGTGCTGATCCTCGACGAGCCCAGCGCCATCCTCACCGATGCCGAGATCGACGTGCTGTTCACCGTCGTGCGACGACTCACCTCGACCGGGGTGTCGGTCATCTACATCTCGCACCGCCTCGACGAACTGTTCCGCATCGCCGACGAAGTGACCGTCATGCGCGACGGCACCACGTTGGGCACCTTCGGCATCGGTGAGCTCTCGGTGCGCCGCATCGTCGAGCTGATGGTCGGCGGAATCATCGCCGACGAGAAGCCGGTACGTCAGATCGCCGACCTCCCCGCCAGGCTGGAGCTGTCCGCACTGGGTCTGACCGGGCATTTCCACAACGTCAACCTCGCCGTTCGGCCAGGCGAGATCGTCGGTCTCTACGGCCTTGTCGGTTCCGGTGTGTCCGAGATCGCCGCGACGGTCTACGGGATCGAGCAGGCCGACAGCGGTGAGATCCGGCTCGACGGAACGTCGATCCGACCGAAATCGCCCAGGCACGCACAGAAGCTGGGGATTGCCCTGCTGCCGGCGAACCGGAAGCTCGAGGGGATGTTCTCCTTCCAGCCGATCTCGTTCAACATCTCCGCCGGCCACCTGCCGCTGCTGTCCAAGGGCGGCTGGGTCAACCGCAAGCGGGAGACCGAGGTGGCCCGGGACATGATCAGACGGCTCGCGGTGAAAACCCCCAGCGAGAAGCAGAACATCGGCGCGATGTCCGGCGGCAACGCCCAGAAGGTCGTGCTGGCCAGGCAACTCGTCGAACGTCCGGAGGTCCTGGTGCTGGCCGAGCCCACCCAGGGGGTCGACGTCGGGGCGAAGGAGGAGATCCACCGCATCATCACCGCACTCGCTGACGAAGGCACCGCAGTGCTGGTCGTCACCTCGGACCTCTCCGAGGCGCTACGCATCTCCGACCGGCTGATCGTCGTCCGGGCCGGCACCACAACCGTCGAGTTCGGACCGGACGCCACCCAGGTCGACGTGCTCGCCGCCGCCGCCGGCGACCTGCATGACGACGCCGCCCCGGAAACCACCACGAAGGGAGAAGGTTCGTGAGCACCTCGACGCTGCCGGCACCACCCTCGGACGCACCCCCGGCGAAGATTCGCCGCCGCGTCCTGCCGTCCCCGGTGACCGGCCAGGAGTTCGTGCTGATCGGGGTCATCGTCGCACTCTGGCTGCTGCTCGCCCTGTTCACCAGGGGCTTCTTCAGCGAGTTGACGCTGATCTCGCTGGTCGGCTACATGGCGCCGGTGGCCACCATCGGCATCGGCATGACGATCATCATCATCACCGGCGGCATCGACGTCTCGGTCGCCGCCAATGTGATGGTCTGCTCGGTCATCGTGGCCAAGACCATGGTCGGCTACGACACCTCGGTGCCGGTGCTGGTGCTCCTCGCCGTCGTGGTGGGGGCGCTACTCGGCCTGGTCAACGGCCTGTTGATCGCCTACGGGCGGGTGCACGCCATCATCATCACCTTCGGTACCGCCAACCTGTTCCAGTTCCTCGGGCTGCAGATCTTCGGCTCCAACACCGTGAACGGCATCCCCCGTGACCTCAAGGTGTTCGGGATCGGCAGCGAGGGTAGGGTTCTCGGCCTTCCACTGGCGTTTCTCATCACCATCGCGCTCGCCGCACTGGCCTGGGTGTACCTGCGACACACCGCCGGCGGTCGTCACTTCTACGCCGTCGGCGGTGACGCCCACGCGGCCCGGCTGGCCGGAGTCCGGGTGCAGCGTCGACAGATGCTGGCCTACGTCATCACCGGTGGGCTGGTCGGGCTGGCCGCCTGCTTCACCATCGCGCTGGGAACATCGACAGTGCAGCAGAACATCGGCAGCGGAGTCGAACTCGCCGCCATCGCCGCGGTCGTCATCGGCGGCACCTCGATCATGGGCGGCCGCGGCTCGGTGCTGGGCACCGTCCTGGGCGCCCTTTTGGTGCAGACCGTCAGCACCGGCGTCACCCAGCTCAAGTGGCCGTCCCAGCTGTCCGACCTGTTCGTCGGGATCGCCATCGTCATCGCCGTCGGCGCGGATCTGCTGCGCGAACGGGCCCGCAAGAACAAGGGACGGAGCACCCGATGACCACCACCACACCGGCACCGGTCGCCACGCCGGTCCGGGATGCCCTCGCGGCCAGGGTGTTACGGGCGCTGCTGACCCAGCGCACCGTGCTCATCGTCGTCCTGCTCGTCATCGTGCTTGCCGCCTTCATGGTGATGGACGCGAACGGTTACCTGACGGGCCCGTACGACGGCGACACCCTGGCCTCGGCACTGATCAACCTGGTCCCGCTGGCGATGCTCGCGCTGGCCCAGATGCTGGTCATCGTCTCCGGCCGTGGCGGTATCGACCTGTCCATCGGTTCGACGGTGTCCCTGACCGGGATGGTCTTCGGATTCGCGTACCAGAACTGGGATCTGCCCCTGATCGTGGCGGTCCTGGTGGCGATGATCGCCGGTGCACTCTGCGGCGCGGTCAACGGGTTCCTCATCGCCTACCTGGGTTTCCCGGCCCTGATCGCCACCCTGGCGACGTACTACGGCTATGCCTCGATCGCGCTGGTCATCAACGCTCAGAAGCCGGTGACCGGCGACCGGATCGCCGCTCTGTACGGCGCCGCCGCGCAGTCCGTCGAACTGCCGGTCATCGGGGCGAACCTGCCGAACATCCCGGTCGGCGTCTTCTACTTCCTGCTCCCGACGGTGGTGGTGGTGTACCTGATCGTCGCCCGCACCACCTACGGACGGCGGCTCTTCGCCACCGGGACGAACGACGTGGCCGGACGTTTCGCCGGCATCGACGTCCGCGACACCCGGTTCAAGGCCTACCTGCTCGCCGGGGTGATCGCCGGCCTGGTCGCCGTCGTCACCACGGCGCAGTTCGCCTCGGCCCGACCCGACGCGGGTACCAGCGGCAACGGGATGGCACTGCCCGCCATCACCATCGCGGTCCTCGGCGGCGTCGCCATCACCGGCGGCATCGGGCGGGTGGCGGGGGTGGTCCTGGCCGGCCTGCTCGTGGTCTGGCTGAACGCCGGTATCCCGCTGGCCATCTCCGGCAACACGGGGCCGCAGTTCCAGTTGCTGGCCCTGGGCGTGGTCCTGGTGTTCGCGGCACTGCTCAACGGCCTCACCACCCGCCGGTACGGCGGGACCAAGTGACCGAACGGGTCTGCTTCCTCATGCAGGTCCGGGCCGATCGGTTGCCTGCGTACACCGCGGCACACGCGGTCATCTGGCCGGAGATGCAGCAGGCCCTGACCGAGACCGGCTGGCGCAACTACTCCCTATTCGTTCGGGCCGACGGCCTCGTCGTCGGTTACCTGGAGACCGACGACTTCGATGCGGCCCTGGCCGGGATGGACGCGCACGCGGTCAACGACCGTTGGCAGGCCGCGATGGCGCCGTTCTTCCCGGCGGCCGACGGCGACGCGAACACCCGGCCCGACCAGCGTATGCAACGCCTGACCGAGTACTTCCACCTGGCCTGACGGCCGCGCTCAAGGGATCTGATTCGTCATGACCGATACCATCACCGCGCTGCGAGCCCTCGACGATTTCGGGATCGAGGTGCCGTCCTGGGCCTACGGCAACTCGGGCACCCGGTTCAAGGTGTTCGCCACCCGGGGCGTCCCGCGGGATCCGTTCGAGAAGCTGGCCGACGCGGCCCAGGTCAACGCGATGACCGGTGCGGCGCCGCGGGTCTCGCTGCACATCCCGTGGGACCGGGTCGAGGACTGGTCGGCGCTGTCGGCCCACGCGAAGGAGCTGGGAGTCACGATCGGGGCGATCAACTCCAACCTGTTCCAGGACGATGACTACAAGCTGGGGTCGCTGACCCACGCCGACGCCCGGGTCCGGGCGAAGGCGGTCGCCCACCACGTGGAGTGCATCGACGTGATGCGCGCGACCGGGTCCAAGGACCTGAAGATCTGGCTCCCCGACGGCACCAACTACGCCGGTCAGGACTCACTGCGCCGCCGGCAGGACCGGCTCGCCGACTCACTGCAGCAGATCTACGACGCGATGGACCCCGATCAGCGACTCCTGCTGGAGTACAAGATCTTCGAGCCGTACTTCTACACGATGGACCTGCCCGACTGGGGCAGTTCGCTGCTGCAGTGCCTGGCGCTGGGTGAGCGGGCGAAGGTCATCCTGGACACCGGTCACCATGCGCCGAGCACGAACATCGAGTTCATCGTGATGCAGCTGCTCCGCCAGGACCGGTTGGGCGCGTTCGACTTCAACTCCCGCTACTACGCCGACGACGACCTCATCGTCGGGTCGGCGGACCCGTTCCAGCTGTTCCGGATCATGGTGGAGATCGTCTCCCAGGGAGCACATCTGCCCGGCTCGGGCGTCAACTTCATGCTCGACCAGTGCCACAACATCGAGGACAAGATCCCCGGCCAGATCCGCTCGGTGCTCAACGTCCAGCAGGCCACCGCCAAGGCACTGCTGGTCGACTGGGATGCGCTGACCGTGGCGCAGGACTCCGGTGACGTCCTCGGGGCGCACGGGGTGCTGATGGACGCCTACGACACCGACGTGCGTGGTCCGCTCGCCGACCGCCGCGAGGCCGGCGGACTGCCGCGTGACCCGATGAAGACCTTCGCGGCGTCGGGCTATCTCGACCGGATCGCCGCCGATCGGGTCGGTGGCACCCAGGCCTCCTGGGGTGCCTGAGCCTTCGCTCCCGCCTACCCAGAACCCGCCCGAACCACCAACTTCAGGGGATCCCGACATGAGTGCCAACACCACCGTCAGTGCGCTGATATCCCGGTCCAACCGGCTCGGCGCCGACCCGCGCAACACCAACTACGCCGGCGGAAACACCTCGGCCAAGGGAGTCGAGATCGATCCGGTCACCGGCCACGACGTGGAGCTGTTGTGGGTCAAGGGGTCCGGCGGTGACCTGGGGACGCTGAAGCCGGCCAACCTGGCCGTCCTCCGGCTCGACCGGCTGCGGGCCCTGGTGGACGTGTACCCGGGACTGGACCGGGAGGACGAGATGGTCGCCGCGTTCGACTACTGCCTGCACGGCAAGGGCGGGGCCGCCCCGTCGATCGACACCGCGATGCACGGGCTGGTCGACGCTGCACACGTGGACCATCTGCACCCCGATTCCGGAATCGCGCTGGCGACCGCAATCGACGGCGCGGAGCTGACCCGGAAGTGCTTCGGCGACCGGGTGGCCTGGGTACCGTGGCGCCGGCCCGGTTTCCAGCTGGGGCTGGACATGGCCGCGATCAAGACCGCCCACCCGAAGGCCATCGGCTGCGTCCTGGGCGGGCACGGCATCACCGCCTGGGGCGACACTTCGGAGCAGGCGCAGGCCCATTCCCTGGAGATCATCCGCACCGCCGAGACCTTCCTCGCCGATCACGGTGTCGCCGAGCCGTTCGGGGCCGTCGTCCCCGGCTACGAGGCGCTGCCCGACGCCGAACGACGGGCCAAGGCGGCGGCGATCGCCCCGAGCGTCCGCGGAATGGCCTCGACCGACAAGCCGCAGGTTGGGCACTTCACCGATGCGCCTGCGGTCCTGGAATTCCTGGCCCGCGAGAAGCTCACCGCGCTGGCCGATCTCGGCACGTCCTGCCCGGACCACTTCCTGCGCACCAAGGTCAAGCCGATGGTCGTCGACCTGCCCGCGACCGCATCCGTGGCGGAGATCCTCGAGCGCCTGCCGGCACTACACCAGGCCTACCGGGCCGACTACGCGGGGTACTACGAACGCCACGCCACCCCCGACTCGCCGGCGATGCGGGGCGCCGACCCGTTGATCGTGCTCGTCCCCGGCGTCGGGATGTTCTCCTTCGGCAAGGACAAGCAGACCGCCCGGGTCGCCGGCGAGTTCTACGTCAACGCCATCAACGTGATGCGTGGTGCCGAATCGGTGTCCACCTACGCCCCGATCAGCGAGGCGGAGAAGTTCGCCATCGAATACTGGGCGCTCGAAGAGGCCAAACTGCAACGGATGCCGGCGCCGAAGGCCCTGGCCACCCGGGTCGCGCTGGTCACCGGCGCCGGCTCCGGCATCGGCAAGGCCATCGCGACCCGGATCGCCGCCGAGGGCGGATGCGTCGTCATCGCCGACCTCAACCTGGACAACGCCGAGGCCGTCGCCGCCGAGTTGGGCGGCCCCGACGTGGCCGTCGCGGTCCGCGCCGACGTCTCCGACGAAGACGCGGTCGCCGACCTCATCGCCGCCGCGTCACTGGCGTTCGGCGGGGTCGACCTGGTCGTCAACAATGCCGGCCTCTCGCTGTCCAAGCCGCTGCTCGAGACCACCGTCCAGGACTGGGATCTGCAGCACGACGTGATGGCCAAAGGGTCCTTCCTGGTTTCCCGGGAGGCGGCCCGGGCGATGATCGCGCAGGGGATGGGCGGCGACATCATCTACATCTCCAGCAAGAACTCCGTGTTCGCCGGACCGAACAACATCGCCTACTCCGCGACCAAGGCCGACCAGGCCCACCAGGTCCGCCTGCTCGCCGCCGAGCTCGGCCAGCACGCCATCCGGGTCAACGGCATCAATCCCGACGGCGTCGTCCGCGGCTCCGGCATCTTCGCCAGTGGCTGGGGCGCCTCCCGGGCTGCCGTCTACGGCGTCAAGGAAGAGGACCTCGGCGCCTACTACGCCAAGCGAACCCTGCTCGGTAAGGAAGTCCTGCCCGACCACATCGGGGACGCTGTCTACGCTCTCACCGCCGGTGACCTGTCCCAGACCACCGGGCTGCACATCCCCGTCGACTCCGGGGTCGCCGCAGCGTTTCTGCGATGAGCGCCTGCGCGAAGAGCCGAGAACACCGATGAGCGCCTGCGCGAAGAGCCGAGAACACCGATGAGCGCAGCTTTCGCCGCCGTCGACCTCGGTGCGTCCAGCGGCAGGGTCATCCTCGGCCACGTCGGCCCCGGCACACTGGTCATGACCGAGACCCGGCGCTTCCGCAACGGACCTGTCCGGCTGCCGGACGGGCTCTACTGGGACATCCTCGGGCTGTACCAGGACGTCCTGGTGGGGCTGCGTGATGCCCACCGGCAGGACGACACGATCCGCGGGATCGGTATCGACTCCTGGGCCGTGGATTACGGTCTCGTCGACACCGGGTCGGGCCGGCTGCTCGGCAACCCGCGGCACTACCGGGACGGACGCACCGACGCCACGGTCGTCGACGCGGTGCATCGGACGGTGTCGCCGCGGGACCTGTACGCGATCAACGGACTGCAGTACCTGCCGTTCAACACGCTGTACCAGTTCGCCGCCGAGGGGGCACTGCCGGCCGGGGCGCGGGCGCTGCTCGTCCCCGACCTGCTCGGTTACTGGCTGACCGGGGAGCAGGTGACCGAGGAGACCAACGCCTCCACCACCGGCCTGCTCGACGCGGCCACCGGCGGCTGGTCCGGTTCCCTGTTCCACGCTCTGGGTTGGTCACCGGGGCTGCTGCCCCGGTTGGCCGCGCCGGGCACCGTCGTCGGTGCGTTGACCGCCGGCGTGCGGGCCGAGACCGGCCTGGGCGGCGAGGTCAGC
>JBDSLP010000091.1:0-5827 GCA_039916325.1 Nakamurella sp.
GCCGCGCAGAACGCCCGCACCGCGCGCAGGCCACCCACGCCGACGAGGATCTCCTGCTTGATCCGGTGGTTCTGATCACCGCCGTAGAGCTTGTCGGTGACGCCCCGCAACTCCTCGTCGTTGTGCTCGATGTCGCTGTCCAACAGCAGCAGCGGCACCCGGCCGACCTGGGCCTGCCAGATCCGGGCGTAGAGCTTGCGGTCGCCCGGCATGTCGACGGAGATGACCAGCTGCTCGCCGTCGGCACCCTTGACCCGGCTGATCGGCAACCCCTGCGGGTCGTGCACGGGGTAGTGCTCCTGCTGCCAGCCGTCCGCGGACAGCGACTGCCAGAAGTAGCCGTAGCGGTAGAGCAGGCCGATGCCGATGATCGGCACGCCCAGGTCCGACGCCGACTTGAGGTGGTCGCCGGCCAGGATGCCCAGCCCACCGGAGTAGTTCGGCAGCACTTCGGAGACACCGAACTCCATGGAGAAGTAGGCGATCGCCCTGGGCAGGGCCGCCTTCGGGTCCGCCGCGTTGTCGTGCTGCTGGTACCAGCGGGGCTCGGTCAGATAGGCCCGCAGATCCGCGTCCACGGCGTTGAGTCGCGCGAGGAAGGCCGGGTCGGTGGCCAGCTCCTCCAAGCGCGCGGTGCTCACCGAGCCCAGTAGCTTCAGTGGGTCGCCACCGGCCTGTTTCCACAGGTCCGGGTCGATGTCGGCGAAGAGGTCCTGGCTCGCCGGGTGCCACGACCACCGGAGATTGCGGACCAGGGTTCCGAGGGGCCGCAGGGCAGCCGGTAGTTGAGGACGAACACTGAATCGTCGGAGGGCTTTCACAAGCCGAAAAGTAGTCGATCCCGGCCGCTCGTGGGGGATCTGCAGTCGATCTCTGCGCCGGGGCAGCTCCACCGGCGGTTGCCCCGTTGGGTAGGTTGTTCGGGTGGCCGGACGAATCGGAATTGCCGACATCAGCCCACGCGTCGCTTGCGGCGCCTACCCGGCGAAGGCCGTGGTCGACGAGCGGATCCGGATCCAGGCGACCGTGTTCCGGGAGGGACACGACGCGGTCGCAGCGAACGTGGTGTGGAAACACACCGACGACGAGGAACCGACCGGTGCGACGTCGGCGCCGCTGATCCGGATGGATCTGTACTCCCCCGGCCTGGATCTGTGGGAGGCCCACGTCGTCCCCGACCGGATGGGCGACTGGACCTTCACCGTCCAGGCGTGGTCGGACCCGTTGGCGACCTGGAAGCACAACGCCGAGGTCAAGGCCCACGCCGGCCAGTCCGCGGACGAGATGGCCAACGACCTCGAGATCGGCGCGGCCCTGCTGGAGCAGTTCGCCGCCCGCCCGGACCAGCCCTATGTGGGCGCCATCAGGGCGGCCGTGGAGGCGTTGCGCGACGGAAACCGTTCCGTCGTCGAGCGCATCGGTCCGGCCTTGGCGCCGGAGCTGTGGAAGGTGCTCGAGGCCGACCCGATCCGCGAGCTGGTCACGTCGGACGGGCCGCACGCGGTCTGGGTGGACCGCAAGCTCGGCGCGTTCTCGGCCTGGTACGAGTTCTTCCCCCGCTCCCAGGGGGCCGTCGTGGACGAGGACGGCGCCGTCGTGAAACACGGCACGTTCCGGGACGCGATCGGCTCGCTGCCCCGCGTGGCCCGGATGGGCTTCGACATCCTCTACATGCCGCCGATCCACCCGATCGGCCGATTGAACCGCAAGGGTCCGAACAACACGGTGCACTCCGAGCCGCACGACGTCGGCTCCCCATGGGCCATCGGCTCGGCCGAGGGCGGCCACGACGCGATCCACCCGGAGCTCGGCACGATCGAGGACTTCGACGCGTTCGTGACGGCGGCCAACGAGCTCGGTCTCGAGGTCGGGCTGGACCTCGCCCTGCAGGCCGCCCCGGACCACCCCTGGGTGGCCACCAACCCGGAGTGGTTCACCACCCGTCCGGACGGCACCATCGCCTACGCCGAGAACCCGCCGAAGAAGTACCAGGACATCTACCCGATCAACTTCGACAACGCCCCGGAGACCCTGTACGCCGAGGTACTGAGGATCGTTCAGTACTGGATCGCCCACGGCGTCACGGTGTTCCGGGTGGACAACCCCCACACCAAGCCGGTCGATTTCTGGGAGTGGTTGATTGCCGAAGTGCACAAGACCGCCCCGGCGGCGATGTTCCTGGCCGAGGCGTTCACCCGGCCGGCGATGATGCACGAGCTGGCCCGAGCCGGATTCACCCAGTCCTACACCTACTTCACCTGGCGTAACGCCAAACAGGAGATCACCGACTACTGCGTCGAACTGGTGGACGCCAGCGACTACATGCGGCCGAGCTTCTGGGTGAACACGCCCGACATCCTGCCGTTCGCGCTGCAGCGTCGGGATCCGGCGACGTTCGCCCTTCGGGCCGTGCTGGCCGCGACCTTGTCGCCCACCTGGGGCGTCTACGCGGGGTTCGAGCTGTTCGAGTACGAGGTCCTGGCCCCGGGTCGGGAGGAATACCTGAACTCGGAGAAATTCCAGATCCGGCCACGGGACTTCGAAACCGCGCTGGCCACCGGGCAGTCGCTGGAGCCGCTGCTCGGCGCCCTGAACCGGATCCGGAAGGCGCATCCCGCGCTGCAGCGGATGAAGGGGCTGTGGTTCCACGGCATCGACAACGACAACCTGTTGGTCTACAGCCGCCACGACGAGTTCACCGGCGACACGGTGCTCGTCGTCGTCGCGCTGAACACCGACGGCAGCCACTTCGGCACCACCGACCTCTGGCTGCCCGCGCTGGGACTGAGTTGGGGTGACGAGTTCGACGTCTTCGACGAGCTCAGCGGGGCCGCCTACCGTTGGGGTCAGTCCAATGCGGTCATCCTCAACCCGGCTCTCTCGGTCGCGCACATCTTCACCGTCAAGCATCGGTGACCTGATGGCCGAACCCACGGCCGCCGGTTTCCGGTCCGCCCGGCCGATGCCGCCCGATTCCCGGTGGTACCAGCGCGCGGTGTTCTACGAGGTGCTCGTTCGCGCCTTCTACGACTCCAACGGCGACGGCACCGGGGATCTGCGCGGGCTGATCGAGAAGCTGGACTACCTCGCCTGGCTGGGGGTGGACTGCCTGTGGCTGCCCCCGTTCTACGACTCTCCCCTGCGCGACGGTGGCTACGACATCCGCGACTACCGCAAGGTTCTCGCGGAGTTCGGAACCGTCGAGGATTTCGTCGCCCTGCTGGACGCCGCTCACGAGCGGGGGCTGCGGGTGATCACCGACCTGGTGCTCAACCACACCTCCGACAGCCACCGGTGGTTCCAGGAGTCGCGCCGGGACCCGGACGGGCCCTACGGCGACTATTACGTCTGGCGCGACGAAGACACCGGATACCCCGACGCCCGGGTCATCTTCGTCGACACCGAGCCGTCCAACTGGACCTACGACCCGATCCGCAAGCAGTACTACTGGCACCGGTTCTTCGCCCACCAGCCCGACCTCAACTTCGAGAACCCGGCCGTCGGTGAGGCGCTGCTGGACGTCATGCGGTTCTGGCTCGACCTGGGCATCGACGGTTTCCGGCTGGATGCGGTCCCGTACCTCTTCGAGGAGGAGGGGACGAACTGCGAGAACCTGCCGAAGACCCACGGCTTCCTCAAGCAGGTCCGGCGGGTGCTCGACGTGGAGTACCCCGAGGCCGTGCTGCTGGCCGAGGCCAACCAGTGGCCGGCCGACGTCGTCGAGTACTTCGGCGATCCGGCCGTCGGCGGCGACGAGTGCCACATGTGTTTCCACTTCCCGCTGATGCCACGGATCTTCATGGCGGCGCGCCGGGAGTCGCGGTTCCCCATCTCGGAGATCCTGGCCGAGACGCCGGCCATCCCGTCGTCCGGGGCATGGGGCATCTTCCTGCGTAACCACGACGAGCTGACCCTGGAGATGGTCAGCGACTCCGACCGCGACTACATGTGGACCGAGTACGCCACCGACCCGCGAATGAAGGCCAACCTGGGGATCCGCCGCCGGCTCGCCCCGCTGCTGGACGGCGACCGCAACCAGATCGAGCTGTTCACCGCACTGTTGCTCTCACTGCCCGGCTCGCCGGTGCTCTACTACGGCGACGAGATCGGGATGGGCGACAACATCTGGCTCGGCGACCGGGACGGCGTCCGCACCCCGATGCAGTGGTCCCCGGACCGCAACGGAGGATTCTCCCGCAGCGATCCGGCCCGGTTGAACCTGCCCGTGATCATGGATCCGCTCTACGGGTATCAAGCGGTCAACGTCGAGGCCCAGCTGAACAACACGTCATCGTTGCTCGGCTGGACCCGACGGATGATCGAGATCCGCAAGCGTCACCCCATCTTCGCCCTCGGACAGTTCACCGACGAGGGTGGCTCCAACCCCTGCGTGCTGGCCTACACGTTGACCCGCGAGGGCGACCGTCCGGTGCTGTGCGTGAACAACCTGTCCCGCTTCCCCCAACCCGTCGAGTTGGACCTCAGCCGCTACCGCGACTACGTTCCCGTCGAACTGACCGGCGGGGCCACGTTCCCGGCGATCGGTGAGCTGACCTACCTGCTCACCCTCCCGGGACACGGCTTCTACTGGTTCCGACTCGTCCCCCAGGCCGAAGGAGCACATCGACCATGAGCTCGTTGACCGAACTCCTCAACGACTGGCTGCCGCGGCAGCGCTGGTTCGCCGCCAAGGGCGTGGACCTCCACTCGATCACCACGGCATCGACCGGCCGCCTGACCGAGCGGCTCGACACCCCGGATGGCGCGGTCGCGCTGGACCACCTGATCCTGCAGGTGCAGAGCCCGCTGGGTCGGCAGCACTACCAGCTGTTCGTCGGTTGGCGGGACTGGCTGCCGGACCGGCTCATCCACGCTGCCATCGGGGAGGCCGAGGGCCGCATCGCCTACGACGCCCTGCACGACCCGGCCGTGGCCACCGAGTTGCTGGCCGGTCTGGCCGTCGGCCGGCGGTGGGGTGACCTCCGGCTGGTCCCGGAGCCCGGCGCCGACATCGATCCGACCGCCCGCGGCCGGGTGATCTCGGGTGAGCAGTCCAACACCTCGATCATCTACGGCGACTTCGGGATCCTGAAGGTCTACCGGCGCCTGGAACCGGGGGTGAATCCGGACGTGGAGATCCACCGGGCGCTGTCGGCGGCGGGGAGCCTGCACGTCGCGCGGGCCCTGGCCGTGATGGAGTCCGACGCGTTGGCCCCCGACGGTGACCCCACCACTGAGCCCACCACGCTGGGATTCCTGTCCAGCTTCTTCGCCAACTCCGCCGACGGGTGGGCGATGGCCACCGCCAGCGTCCGGGACCTACTGGCCGAGGGTGACCTGCGGGCCGACGAGGTCGGTGGGGACTTCGCCGCCGAGTCGTTCCGGCTCGGGGTGGCCGTGGCCGAGGTGCACCGCGACCTGGCCGCCGCCTTCGGTGAGGTCACCCTGTCCGGCGCGGCCTGGTCCGACATCGTCACCGCGATGCAGGTGGAGGCCGGGCGGGTGGCGGGGCACGTCCCGTCCATCGCCGAGCAGCTGCCGCAGATCGTGGCCACCTTCGAGGCAGCCCGGACGCTGGACACCCCGGTCGTCGTCCAGCGGGTCCACGGCGACCTCCACCTGGGTCAGACGCTGCGAACCCTGACCGGGTGGGCGATCATCGACTTCGAAGGAGAGCCCGCCAAGTCGTTGCCCCAACGCAAGGAGCGTCAGCTCCTGGCCAAGGACATCGCCGGAATGTTGCGCTCCTTCGACTACGCCGCCCATCATCTACTGCCGACCGGAGCCACCGAGTCGCAGCAGACGTACCGGGCGGCGGAGTGGGCGG
>JBDSLP010000092.1:0-23509 GCA_039916325.1 Nakamurella sp.
GGCGGCGCCGGCCAGCGGGTCACCCCCGCCGGCGCGGTGCGCGGACTGCGCCGGTTGGCCGAGATCGTCGACGACGGCGAGCGGGCGGGTGCGGCCGCCGCCGAGGCCGCCATCGGCGCCGAGACCGCCGCCCGGCACCGCGACACCGTCGCGACGGTGCCAGCGCTGGACCCGCCCGACGACGGCCTGGCAACCTATCCGGAACCGGCCGCCCTGCTGTTCTCCGTCCACGACCGTTCGACCGACCCGCGGTCCCTGGACGCCTCGTTCGTCGACCTGCAGCGCGACGTGACCGTCGCCGACCTGGCCCGGGCCACCGGCGCCGGGCTGCTCTCGGTCGAGTTGGTCAAGCGGTACACCACCGCCGGTACCGCCCACGATCAGGGCAAGACCTCCGGGGTCCTCGCCAGCGGGGTGGTGGCGACCCTGCTCGGCGTCGACGTCGGCGACCTGGGGACCTCCAGCTACCGCCCGCCGTACACCCCGGTGGGCTTCGCCGCCCTGGCCGGCCGGGAGCGTGGCGCCCTGTACGACCCGGTCCGCACCACCGGCGCGCACCCGTGGCACGTCGCGCACGGGGCGCTGTTCGAGAACGTCGGCCAGTGGACGCGGCCCTGGTACCACCCGCACCCCGGTGAGACGATCGACGCCGCCGTGGCGCGCGAATGTGCCGCCGCTCGAACGGGTGTCGCTTTCATGGACGCGTCGACACTGGGCAAGATCGACGTCCAGGGTCCCGACGCCGGGGAATTCCTGGACCTGCTCTACACCAACCTGATGTCCAGCCTGAAAGTCGGCGCCATCCGCTACGGCGTGATGTGCGGCGTCGACGGAATGATCCTCGACGACGGCACCGTCTTCCGTCTCGCCGACCAGCACTTCCTGGTTACCACCACCACCGGCAACGCCGCCACGATCCTGGACTGGATGGAGGAATGGCGCCAGACGGAGTGGCCGCACCTCCAGGTGTGGTGCACCTCGGTCACCGAGCAGTGGGCCACGATGGCGTTGGTCGGGCCGCGGTCCCGGGAGCTGCTGTCCGTCCTGGCCCCTGAGCTGGACGTGGAAAACGACGCATTCGGTTTCATGACCTGGCGGTCCACCATCGTCGGCGGCCTTGTCGCCCGGGTCGCCCGGGTGTCGTTCTCCGGCGAACTCGCCTACGAGATCAACGTCGCCTGGACCGATGCCGCTGCCCTGTGGGACGCCGTGTGGGCGGTCGGCGGGCCGATCGGTTTGACCCCGTACGGCACCGAGACCATGCACGTGCTGCGGGCCGAGAAGGGTTACCCCATCATCGGCCAGGACACCGACGGTACCGTCACCCCGCAGGATCTCGGAATGGGCTGGGTCATCTCGAAGAAGAAGCCCGACTACCTCGGCAAGCGCTCGCACGCCCGGGCCGAGAACCACCGGGCCGACCGCAAGCACCTGGTCGGGCTGCTGCCGGACGATCTGCGGCTACGCCTCCCGGAGGGCTGCCAGCTGGTCGAGAACGCCGAACTGCCCCCGCCGCCGGTACCCATGCTCGGTCACGTCACGTCGTCCTACGACTCGGTCGAGCTCGGCCGGACGTTCGCGCTGGCCCTGCTGAAGGGCGGCCGGGACAGGATCGGCGAGACCGTGTACGTGGTGGTCGGCGGGGTGCCGCAGCCGGTGACCGTCACGTCGTCGGTACTGGTGGACCCGGACGGCACCCGGCGCGACGGCATAGAGCTGCCGCCGCTGGAACTCGCCGCGGTGACGCCGGACGCCGGCCTGCCGGTGTCCCCGTTGGCCGGCTTCGCCGACCGGTTCGCGGCTCTGTCGCACCGCCCGACCACGGGGGTGCGCATCGCCGAGGCGGCCCTGACCACGATGATCAACGTCCGGGTCCGGCCGGGCACGGTCACCGGCGACGCCGTCGGAGCTGTTCTCGGAGTGACCTTGCCCCTCACGACCGGTGGCCGGGCCGAGGCGGGAACCGACACTGTGCTGGCGCTGGGTCCCGACGAATACCTGGTCACCAGCGGTCCGGGCCACGGGCCGGAACTCGCGGCCCGGCTGGCCGCGGTCGAGGGCGTCGGGGCGGTGGTCGACGTGTCGGCGAGCCGGACGATGCTGCGGATCTCCGGGCCGTCGGCCCGCCGGGTGCTGGCCCACGGCTGTGCGGTGGACCTGGACCGGCTGACCTGCGCCCAGACCCTGCTGGCCCAGTGTGCGGTGATCATTTTCAGTGACGGGACCCCCGGCTCCGACGACGATTTGGTGAAGGTGCTGGTCCGTTCGACGTTCGCCGCCCACCTTGCGGAATGGCTGCTACTGACGGCGGTCGAATACGCGGGCTGAGCCGGGATCGAGGAAGCTCCGGTCAGCCGCGTCTCGTGCATCCGGTCAGTTCCGGTCAGGTCCCGTCTGAGTCGAACGGGGCCAGCTCGCCGGCCTGCAACGATCTGGTGACCCGCTTCGTGGGGTAGCTCAGGTCCATCGCCGGGGCCACCGCCCCGGTGGGAACCGGCACGCCCGGCGTCCCCGTGTCCAGACCGGCGTCGGCGTCGGCGGCGGCGGCAGCGTTGGCCTGCTCGGCCGGAGTGCCCTCGCCGGTCAGGCCGAGGAATCCGGTGACGCCGCCGGCGAACTGGTCCCCGAGGATGTTCTTCTGCAGGTAGCGCTTCGGGTTGATGTCCCGCAGCGACTTGAGCTCCTGGAACTCCTTCATCGACTGCAGGTCCGACACCTGGCGACGCAGCTCTTCCAGCTCCGGCCCGATCTCCCGCGCCAGGTCGGACTGCGCGTTCGCGGCCATCCCCCGGACCTTGGTCATCGTGGTGGTGACCCAGCGGACCGCAACCGGGATGCGTTCAGGACCGAGGACGAACACACCCACGGCGAGGATGATGAAGATCTCTCCCCATCCGAGACCGAACACCGGTCAACCTCCTGAAGACGTGGGGCGGGGGGAACTGCGGCTGGTCGAGGCCAACCCTACCGGGGGCATCCGTTTCCACCGGCCGGTCAGGTGCGCACGCGGTGGGTCGGTGATCGATCTGCGCAACGGACGAGCCTGCGTCGCCGTGGCGTCATTCCTGGGCCAGTGTGACCTGGACGGTGAACGCCCGCCCGTCCCGGGACAGCTCGACCGCCACGTTCTGTCCGACCGGGTACGACTGGACCGCCACCGTGAGCTCGTCCGCGCTGCCCACGGCCCGGTCGCCGACCTTGGTGACGACATCGCCCTCGATGATGCCGGCCGCCTCGGCCGGTGAACCGCCGCGGACGTTCTGCACCTGAGCGCCCAGGGTGGTGCCGTCAGTGGCCGACCGGGCGTCAACCCCGATGGTGGTGTGCACCGCCGAGCCGTTGCGTATCAGCTGGTCGGCGATGTCCCGCGCGTAGTCGATGGGGATGGCGAAGCCGAGACCGATAGAGCCCGAGGAGGTGTTGCCCAGCGTGCGGATGGCGGAGTTGATGCCGATGACGGCTCCGGACGCGTCCACCAGCGCACCACCGGAGTTCCCGGGGTTGATCGGCGCGTCCGTCTGCAGGGCATCGATGACGGCGTCGGTGTCGCTGCCCTCACCCGACAGGTGCACCGGCCGGTTCACCGCCGAGATGATGCCGGTGGTGACGGTGCCGGACAGGCCCAGCGGTGAGCCGATGGCGATCACCGCGTCGCCGACCTGCAGCTGCGAGGACCGTCCGAGCTGGGCGACCGTCAGGTTGTCGACGTCGACCTTGATCACCGCGAGGTCGCTGTGGATGTCGCGGGCGACGATCGTCGATGGCACCCTGGTGCCGTCGGAGAACACCACCGACATCTGGGCGCCGGGCGTGGTCGCCACCGAGGCGACGTGATTGTTCGTCAGGATGTAGCCGGCCTGATCGATGACGATGCCCGACCCGGAGCCGCCGCTGTCGCCGACCCGGATCTCGATGGACACCACCGACGGGATCACGCGTGCCGCGATGTCGGCGACCGAACCGGGCTGCCGCTCCACCGCCGGTTGCGCAGTGGCCAGACTGAAATCCGGGTTCAGGGTCGCGGCGGGGATGCGCGACGCCCCGAGCGTGCCGATCACCGCTCCGGTGGCCCCGACCAGCAGCAGCAGCGCCACCGCGCCGACCATTGCCGAGGGTCGCAGCCGTTTCTGGAACAGGGCCTCGCGCAGGCTGTAGCGCACCGCCGGGCCGGGGACTACCGGCGGCGCCTCGTCGGCGCGCAGCGCCGGGGCGCCGAGGACGGCGACCGCGTCCATAGTGCGCCAGGGGTCTGACTCGTCCCGGGCAGGCGCGGCCTCGACCTCCGGCGGAGTGGGCTCACGCTGCAGCGAAGCGGGCGCTCCGGCCGGTCGGCCGAAGGCGTCGACGAGCATCTCGGAGGGCGGCGGAGCCGACGGGAGCAGCGGGGTGGGCATCCGGTCGGCGGCGGAGAAGGACCCGCCGACGCCGTCCGGGCGACCGAAAGTGCCGCGGGCCGCCGGATCGACAGCCGGCCGGTGAAGCGGCCGGGGAGCGAGCACCGGCCGGTCCCGGGTGGCCCGGGACGAGGGTGGGTCGGTCACCGGCACAGGCTATGCCAACCGCTGGCGGGACCGTCGGCGATCGGGCGTCCGGCCCCGGACCGGCTACGCGCCGACGGAAGGTGGCGCGGTGAGTGACGGCGGCGAAGTGATGAGAGGCGGCGCACCGCCAGGAGGGTCAGCGGCCGGGCGCAGTCGGAACGACGGGCACGGTCGGGTACGTCGGCGCACCGGACGGGGAGTAGGCGGCCGGCAGCATCGAGGGATGGCCGCCGGGAGCGTTCCCCGGTTCATCCGTCGAAGCGGCCCCCGTGGCGAACGCGCTGACGGCGATACCGGCGACCAGGGCGCCGGCACCGAGTCGCAGCCGGCGGCTCCGCGTGACGCCGCGTTCGGCGTGACTGATCCGGATGGCGTGACCGCTGCGGCTGTCCACGCCGATACCCGGGGGGCGCCCGGCGGCGGGTGACGCGACCGGGATGGAACACAACGCCGCGGTCAGCGACGACGGCATGACCGGACTCGCTGCGGACCGCAGCGAGACCCGGGCGAACGCCTGCTCGTCGACCTCCGCCGCGCAACGCGGACAGCTCAGGACGTGCGCTGCGGCTCGCTGGAAAGCGACAAGGGACAACTCCCCGTCCGCGTAGGCCACCACGGCGTCCAGATTCAGGTGATCCTCGAAGAACCCCGTCACGCCACTCCTCCTGCGAGTCCGAGACGCAACACCTGCCTGCTCTCCAGTCCGGTGCGCAGCGCCTGCCGCGCACGGTGGATCCGGGAGCGCACCGTGCCGAGCTTGACACCCAACGTCTGGCCGATCTCGGCGTACGACAGACCTTCGACGTCACAGAGCACCAGCGCGGCGCGGAATTCCGGCAGCAGATCATCCAGTGCGGCCTGCAGGTCGGGGTCGAGATTGGCAGCGTCCCAGGCGGCTTCGGGAGACGGCTCGCGCCCCGCGATACGATCCGTCTCCTCCGGCAGCGACTCCATACGGATGCGCTGACGACGACGGACCATGTCGAGGAACACGTTCGTGGTGATGCGGTGGAGCCAGCCCTCGAAAGAGCCGGGCTTGAACGAATCGAGCGACCGGAAGACCCTGATGAAGGTCTCCTGGGTGATGTCTTCGGCGTCGTACTGGTTGCCGGCCAGCCGGTAGGCCAACCGGTAGACCCGGTCGCCGTGGTCGCGGACGATGTCCTCCCAGGCGGGCGCCACCCAGGCGACCGTCTCGGTACCGCTGTCCGCCGCGGTGGGGGGCAGGATCGACAGGGGACTCACCTCACTTGTTCTCTCACTCGGTACAACGTGGTTGTCCAATGATTCTTCCCAATCCGCCTGCGAAGCACCTGTGAATTGACGTAAAGCACACTTAAAGGTTCGACGCGCCTGGAATGCGGGGCGCCGCCGTACCGGTACCGTTTCCCGGTGTCGCTCCACGCGTCCGGCTGTCCGCAGGACCGGGAGTGCTGCCGACCACCCGGAACACGGATCGTCGCCGGATCCTGGTCACGGCCGATCACATCAGGAAGGACACCATCGGTGACGTCAAGCCGGTCATACGCAGAGTTCTACGTTCCCGAGAGCGACGCTGTGCTGGCCGCCCGCACCCGGGCGGCCGAGCTGGGATGCGTCCCGGTCGGGTCCGGCGCCGGCACGCTACTGCGCTTCCTGGCCGCCAGCATCGGGGCCCGATCGGTCGTCGAGATCGGCACCGGTGCCGGCGTCTCCGGTCTCCATCTGCTCGCCGGCATGCCTGCGGGCATCCTCACCTCGATCGACGTCGAGGCCGAGAACCAGCGCGCCGCGAAGCTCGCGTTCGCTGAGGCATCCATCCCGCCGGCCCGGATCAGACTGATCAACGGCCGGGGCCTGGACGTGCTCCCCCGGCTCACCGACGGCGCCTACGACATGGTGCACATCGACGGGGCCAAGGAGGAGTACCCGCAGTACCTCACCGAGGCGCTGCGGCTGTTGCGTCCGGGCGGCGTCGTCGCGGTGGACAACGCGCTCTGGCACGACAGGGTTGCCGACCCGACGCAGCGTGACGCCGAGACCGTCGCGGTCCGGGAGGCCGGCCGGATGCTGCGTGACGACGAGAACGTGGTGCCGGTGATGATCCCACTCGGTGACGGCATGCTCGCCGCGGTCAAACTGACCTGACGATCCGTTCCCCCCGTCCGAACAGCGGGCACCCGACTGCCGGTCAATCCAACGCCACCACATCCGGCTCCACCGGAGGTTCGGCGCCGGCGCGTTCGTCGCGCTCGGCCCACTCGATCAGCAGGCTCGGATCGAAGACCGCGTCGTCGAGCCCCGCGTGCAGGTCGCCCAGGGCCGCGAACCGAGCCGGCACGGTGGCAATGGTGAAATCGCCCGGGAGGGCCTCGTCGATCTCGTCCCAGCGCAGGGGCGTACTCACCCGACCTTCGGGCGTACCCCGTACCGAGTAGGCCGCGGCGATCGTGTGGTCCCGGGCGTTCTGGTTGTAGTCGATGAACAGCTTCTCCGGATCGCGGTCCTTGCGCCACCAGGTCGTCGTGACCTCGTCCGGCGCCCGACGCTGGACCTCGCGGGCGAAGGCCAACGCCGCCCGCCGGACTTCGGTGAAGCTGCGCTCCGGCGGGATCCGGACATAGATGTGGATGCCACCACCCCCGGACGTCTTCGGGAAGCCGACCGCTCCCAGGTCCTCGAGGACCTGGTGCGCGACGTGGGCCACCCGACGGACCCGGTCGTAGTCGCACCCGGGACCCGGATCGAGATCGATCCGCCATTCGTCGGGCAGCTCGACCGTGCCGCGACGGGTGTTCCACGGGTGGAACTCCACACACGACATCTGGACCGACCAGATCACGCTGGCCAGCTCGGTCACACACAGCTCGTCCGCGGTCCGCTTGAACCGCGGAAAGTACAACTGAACGGTCTCCACCCAGTCCGGAGCCCCTCGGGGTAGCCGCTTCTGGTGGACCTTCTCCCCATCCACCCCGTCCGGGAAGCGGTGCATCATGCAGGGCCGCTCCCGCAACGCCCGGACGATGCCGTCCCCGACACTCTCGTAATACCGGACCAGATCGAGCTTGGTCTCGCCGCGCGCCGAGAAATACATCCGATCGGGGTTACTGATCCGCACGACACGGTCACCGACCGGTACCTCGACAGAGGGGACCTTGCTCGCCATCTGGATAGATTAAGTCGCGTGCCCCGCCTTCGAACGATTCCCGTGCGGGCCGGCCTCGTGGCGGCGCTGCTGCTGGCCGGGTGCGGCTCCCCCGAGTCGGCGGCGCCGACCAGCACGATCGTGACGACGGCGACGGTCACCGCCACCGCCACCGCCACCGCCACCGTCACCGCGGTCCGGACGGCCACCGTCACGGCCGTCACGACGACAACCGCCACCTCGACCGCACCCGCCGCGGGCGAGCGACCCGACGCCGACACCCCCGGCCCGGACGGCGGGACCGCCTGCGCGGTCGACCCCGCCTACCGCGACGAACCCACCGACGGACTGGCCGACGCCGTGATCGCCGCCTGGGCCGACGCCCGGGCCGCCGCGGCCGCCGTCGGGATCACCCTTTGCGTCAACGACGGGAAGCGCAGTCGCGCCCAGCAACAGGCGACCTTCGACGATTACGTCGCCCGCTACGGACAGGCGGCCGCCGAGCAGTACGTACTGCCCCCGGACTCGTCCGCCCACGTCGCCGGCTACGCGATCGACGTGCAGCCTTCCGCGTCGGCGGCCTGGCTGGAAGGCACGAACGGGTCGTGGGGCTTCTGCCGGATGTATGACAACGAGATCTGGCACTTCGAGTTCGCCGAGACGTTCCGGCTCGGCTGCCCGCCGCGGCGCACCGCACCTGCCGGCTGACCCACCTCGACGACGAGACGTCGCGCGCCGGACATCAACGCCGAACGCGCCCGAGACCGTCGGCGGGACCAAGGATCTCGAGCGCGGCGGGCGATCAGGGCGCGGCGGTCAGTGTTGACCGATGGTGATGCCCTTGCCCACGACGGTGATGCCGCCCTCGGTGATCGTGTAGTGGGTGCGGTCGAACTCGTGGTCGACCCCAACGGTGGCGAAGTCGGGGACGACGACGTTCTTGTCCAGGATCGCGTTGATCACGCGCGCCTCGCGACCGATGCGCACCCCGGGCATGATGACCGAGCCCTCGACCCGGCTGCCGCCCTGGATCCGGACGTTATCGCTGACCACCGACCGGAACACGTCGGCCCCGGAGATGATCGTGCCCGGCCCGACCATCGACTCGCGAGCGGCCCCGTTCTCGACGAACTTGGCGGGCGGGAGGGGCGGCGGCTGGGTCAGGATGGGCCAGTCGGAGTTGTAGAGGTTGAAGATCGGGTGCACGGACACGAGATCCATGTGCGCTTCGTGATACGCGTCCAGCGTGCCGACGTCGCGCCAGTAACCGCGGTCGCGGTCGGTCGTGCCGGGCACTTCGTTGGCCGAGAAGTCGTAGACGTAGGCGTCCCCTGCGTCCACGAAGTGGGGGATGATGTTCGTCCCCATATCGTGGATGCTGGCCTCGTCGGCCGCATCGGCCTTGAGCGCCTCGATCAGGGCCTTGGTGGAGAAGACGTAGTTTCCCATCGACGCATAGGCGACGTTGGGGTCGTCAGGCACTGACGGCGGGTCGGACGGCTTCTCCAGGAAGCTGGCGATCTTGCGCCCATCCGACTCGGTGTCGATGACGCCGAAGGCGGTCGCCTCCATCCGGGGCACCCGCAGCGCCGCCACCGTGCAGCCGGCGCCGGAGTCGATGTGCTGCTGCACCATCTGGGCCGGATCCATCCGGTACACGTGGTCGGCGCCGAAGACGACGATGTACTCCGGATCATCGTCGTAGACCAGGTTGAGCGACTGGAAGATGGCGTCGGCGCTACCGGTGAACCACCGCGGGCCGAGGCGCTGCTGCGCGGGGACCGGGGTGATGTAGTTGCCGAGCAACTGGCTCATCCGCCACGACATCGTGACGTGCCGATCCAGCGAATGCGACTTGTACTGCGTCAGTACACAGATCCGCAGGTACCCGGCGTTGACCAGGTTCGACAGCACGAAGTCCACGAGGCGGAAGTTGCCGCCGAACGGGACAGCTGGTTTCGCCCGGTCCGCGGTCAGCGGCCACAGCCGCTTCCCCTCGCCGCCAGCAAGGACAATTCCGAGAACGCGGGGCTTCTTCGCCATGGGCCAAACCCTAGCGCCCACATGATCATTCAGCATCGCGGGGGGTTGCGGCCGGTGTCGGGTGAGGTTCACGGACCGATCCGGCGCCGCTGGTCCCCGTACTGCGCGGGGAACGGGGGTGATCTAGATTCTGCGGTCATGCACATCGCGATCCTGACCCGTGAGTTCCCGCCCGACGTCTACGGCGGTGCGGGTGTCCACGTCGACTATCTGGTCCGCGAGCTCCGCAGCCTCATCGACGTCGACGTCCACGCGTGGGGTGACGACCGGCCGGGCGCTCGGGGGCACCACGCGGACCCGGTGCTCGCCGACGCCAACCCTGCCCTGCAGACGCTGTCCGTGGACCTGTCCATGGCAGCGGCGGTGGGACACGTCGCCCTGCTGCACTCACATACCTGGTACGCGAACATGGGCGGCCACCTCGGCAAGCTGCTGCACGGAGTGCCACACGTGGTGACCGCGCACTCGCTGGAGCCGCACCGCCCGTGGAAGGCAGAACAGCTGGCCGGCGGCTACCGGGTGTCGTCCTGGGCGGAGAAGACCGCCTACGAGGGCGCGGACGCCATCATCGCGGTGTCGGCGAAGATGCGTCGCGACATCATCGAGGCCTATCCGGCGCTGGACCCTGACCGGGTACATGTCATCCTCAACGGGATCGACACCCAGATCTACCAACCGATCCCGGAGCGGGACTTCCTGCTGGCCAACGGCGTCGATCTGGATCGTCCGATCGTCGCGTTCGTCGGCCGCATCACCCGGCAGAAGGGCGTCAAACACCTGATCGCCGCCGCCCACCGGTTCGCCCCCGAGGTGCAGCTCGTCCTATGCGCAGGCGCCCCGGACACGCCAGACATCGCCGCTGAGACCAAGACCGCCATCGAAGAGCTGCAGGCCGCCCGGGACGGTGTCGTCTGGCTGAACGGCATGCTGACGTTGCCGCAGGTCAAGGAGGTGCTGTCGGCCGCAGACATCTTCGCCTGCCCGTCGATCTACGAGCCGCTGGGCATTGTCAACCTGGAGGCGATGGCCTGCAACGCGGCCGTCGTGGCCAGCGACGTCGGTGGTATTCCCGAGGTCGTCAAGGATGGTGTCACCGGCATCCTGGTGCACTACGACGTCGACGAGCCGGCCCAGTTCGAGGCCGACATCGCCGACCGGGTCAACGAACTGGCCGCGGATCCGGACCGCGCCAGGGCGATGGCTCAGGCCGGTCGCGATCGGGCCGTGAACGACTTCTCCTGGCGGACCATCGCCGAACAGACGGTGGACCTGTACCGGACGTTGGTCTGACCGGTCGCTCGGGCCAAGGTCCGGGTGTCTGACCGGGCTCCGCACCGGGTCCGACCGGACCCGGGACGACAGCAGGCCCGGCGCCGAGGCACCGGGCCTGCTCAGTCCTGGGTGGGCGCCGACGGTGGCCGGAACCCTGCCCGCTGTCGACTAACTGACGACGGCCTTCAGGGCATCGCCGAGGGCGGACGCCTCATCGGCCGAGATCTCGACGACGAGGCGGCCCCCGCCTTCCAGTGGCACACGCATGACGATGCCGCGCCCCTCCTTCGTCACCTCGAGAGGTCCGTCTCCCGTGCGGGGCTTCATGGCCGCCATGTGAATCCCTCCAACAACACTCTGCGTGATCGGCCTGCTCGCGCAGGCCCCGGTTCATTCTTCCCCATCGGGGCCGTAGATCCCTAACACGACGCCCGGACGGCGGCCGGGCCGCACCCCGTTCGCGGCGGGTGGGGCCGTCACCCGGTGCATCGGGCGTCCGGCCAGGCGGGGCGTGCGGTAGCCGACGGTAGCCGTGCCCGGAGCCTGCCGGTACGGCACTAGATTGAGCCGCATGCCGCCGACCGTGTTGATCACCGGAGCGACGGCCGGCCTCGGCCGGTACCTCACCACCCTGCTCGCCGGGAAGGACTGGACCGTACTCGCCCACGGCCGGAGCAAGTCCAAACTGACCGAACTCGTCGCTTCAGTGCCCGGTGACGTGAAGCCGGTCCAGGCCGATCTGTCGTCGCTGGCCGACGTCCGGAAGCTGGCGCGGCGGGTGCAGCGGAAGACCGACCGACTGGACGTGCTGGTCAACAACGCGGGTATCGGGTTCGGGGCGCCCGGCGACCCCCGGGAGGTCGGGGCGGAGGGCTACGAACTACGTCTGCAGGTCAATTACCTCGCGCCGGTTCTGTTGACCAGGATGTTGACCCCGCTGTTGATCCGGTCTGCCCCCGCCAGGGTGGTCAACGTGGGGTCGCTCGGTCAGCAACCCGTCGACCGCGACGACCTCCAGATGGAACACGGCTGGAACGGCACCGACGCCTATCGACGGTCCAAACTGGCGCTGGCCACCTTCAGCTTCGATCTGGCCGACGAACTCCGCGGTCAGGTCGGAGTGAACTGTATCCATCCCGCGACGTACATGGCCACGACGATGGTGCTTGACTCCGGGATCACCCCGCGGACCACGATCGAAGAGGGCGCGGAGGCCACGCTGCGGCTGATCGCCGACCCGTCGATGGCCCGCGTGACCGGCCGGTTCTACGATGGGCTCCAGCGCGCCGAGGCCCTTCCCGAGGCCTACGACCCGGTCTTCAGGCGCTGGTTGCGCGATCAGACCGACGAGATTCTCACGCAGAGTCACTAGTTTGTACCTGTTCGCGAGAGGTCGGATGACGTGCGCGTCTCCGGTGTCCCGGTACGCTCAGGGACGTGGGACCACTGGGAGAGATCTTCAATCCCGGCATGCGGCACGAGATCGAAGAACGTCGATCCAAGGCCCTTCGCCGGGAGGAAGACGGCAACGCACGCGACGCGGACCTTCGGATCGACCTCGAGTCCGGATTCGTGAAGATCGCTGCGCCGGCGGAGGCCGCACATCCCGCTCGGCCTTCTGATCGTGCCGGTTCCGACCCCGCTCAGGATTCGGACCGCACCGACGATTCTGACCGCACCGAAGATTCTGACCGCACCGAAGATTCTGACCGCGCCGGCGATACTGACCGCGCCGAGAGTCCAGCGCCCACCCAGCGTCCTGGGTGCTCGGTGCCCACCGGCACCGGCGCTTCCAGTGCAGCACCCGGCACTGACGGAGCCTCGCCGAAGTTGACCCCGCGCACGAAGGCGTCCCGCCGGACCTGACCGCCGTCGCGGCGTGGGCTTCACGTTCCCTTCGGCCGGCTGTCGTCGCAGGGCCCGAGTCGGCTTCGACTATCGGTAGGTCCCCCATCGCCAGCAGTACGGCGGATGGTCGAAGACCATGCCGGTCGCCTGCATCAACGCATAGGCCGTGGTCGGCCCGACGAAACGAAATCCGCGTGTTCTGAGCTCCCTGGCCATCTCTAACGATGTCGGCGTGGTCGACGGGACGTCGCCGTGGGTGATCCGACGAAGCGACCGGTCGGGCGCGAACGTCCAGAGCAGCGCGTCCAACCCTTCCGGCGTGGCGGCGGCGACCCGGGCGTTGCCGATGGCTGCGTCGATCTTGGCGCGATTACGGACGATCCCGGCGTCGGCCATCAGCCGCTCCTCGTCGGTGGCGGTGAATGCCGCCACCGCATCGATCGAGAACCCGGCGAACGAGGCCCGGAAGTTCTCCCGCTTCCGCAGGATGGTGATCCAGCTGAGCCCGGACTGGAACGCCTCCAGGGTGAGCCGCTCGAACAGCGCGTCGTCCCCGTGCAGCTCGGTTCCCCATTCCTCGTCGTGGTAACGGATGTACTCCGGGGTGGAGGTGGCCCAGCCACACCGGGGCCGGTCGTCACGATGTGCGGGGACGGGTTCGGTCGGCATGACGGTCCTGGGGTCTGCGGTGGCGACCGCGTCGTCAGCCCCGGGCCATCAGAGCGGCGAACGAGTTCAGCGATTTCTGCAGGCCCCACCTGACGGCAGGTTTGACGACCGGCCACCCCAGCCGTCCGAGGATGCCGAACGGCAGGTCGAGTTCCTCGGCCCAACGCACCTTCGACCGCGCAGGTGTTCCCGGCAGCGCATCGACCGAGAAGATCCCGCTGCCTTTGATCACACTGCCGTGATGAGCGACAACCCAGCGGCCGGGGACATGTTCGGTCACCTCCATCAGATCCAGGATCCCGAAGCCCAGGACGCCGGTAAAGGCAACCAACCGGGACCCCACCTCGGGCGACGGCACTGGTCCTTCGACAGGGTGGATCGAGGTGCCGAGCATCCAGCGGCCCTGACCCTCGGCGTCCAGCAGTTCGGCGAACGCACGCTCGGCGGCCACCGGGACGGTGACGGACGCTTCGACGGTGACATGGCGGGACATCAGGCCTCGGATCCAGGTGGGGTGATCGGACGTGGGTGGTGCGGGGCTGGGGACCACGACAGGCGGGCGCCGGCGGCGGTTCGATCGTCGGTGTCGGTGTCGGTGTCGGTGTCGGTGTCGGTGTCGGTGTCGGTGTCGGTAACCGTGGCCGTGGCCGTGGCCATGGCAGGGTCTGGGAAGGGGTTCATGGCGGGATCTGTGGAGCGGTCACCGGCGGTGGACGGGACGTGCCGGTCGATGTCGGTCGCGGACCCGGTGTCGGTGTCGCTCTGGGTGTCGATCGCGGTCTCGGTCTTGGTCTTGGACTCGGAGTCGATCTTCGTGTGGGAGGGTTGCTCGGCCGCGCTGTCCGCTCCACCGGTCAGGCGGATCAGCTCGACCTGGGTCCGATCGAGCTCGTCGGCCAGTCGATCCAGCGTCCAGTCGACGTCGGACATCCGATAACCGCGTAGTGCCAACGCGAAGCGCACCCGTCGTACATCCCCCCCGTCGATGCCGCGCTCCGGCAGCTGCGCCGGAGAGGTACGGGCCGGAAGAGCCGACAACCGCTCCCCCCGGCCGAACAGCAGCAGCGACACCCCGAACAGCAAGAGACCGATCACTGCTCCGATCACCAGGTACTGCAGCACCGTTGTCACACCAGTGATGGTGCCATGTCGGTGTCCTCCGTCGACTCCGGCGAGGTGGCCCGGTGGATCACTGCGGCCAGTTCCTCCGCCCCGTACAGATCGGTCGGTGCGACGGTGACGCCGTCGGCGACGTAGTGGAACGCCGCCCGTACCCGCTCGAGTGGGGTGTCGGTGAGCTCGGCCCAGGCCAGGCGGTAGACCGCGAGCTGGACGGCTGCGGCGGCCGCAGCCTCGGAGCTCGGAACCCGCCCGGTTTTCCAGTCGATGACCGTCCACCCCCCGTCGGGATCGGCGAACACGGCATCGATGCGGCCCCGCACCGGCAGACCGTCGATGACAGTGGAGAACGAGACCTCCTGCCCGTGTGGTGTTCTCGCTGCCCATCCCGAGCGGAGGAAGGCTTCGCGAAGCATGTCCAGGGCGTCGTCGGGCAATGCGTCGCGATCGTCCGATCCGGGCAGCTCATCGATGTCGAGGAGCGCATCACCCGCGTAGTAATGCTCCAGCCAGCCGTGGAAGGCGGTACCACGCCGCATGGCCACCGCCGGCGGCTGCGGCACCGGGCGCCGGAGCTGACGGGCCAGCCGTTGCGGATCGGCCGCCATGGTGACGAGGGCCGACACCGACACCGCGTCCGGAAGCGGGACCTGACGCTGCCGGGTACGCGCGGCGCGGCGTTCGTCCAACAGCGCGTCGATGTCGCGGTCCCAGCCGTCGGGATCACCGTCGGACCGGTCCCCCTGGCCGGCTGGCTGCGCACCGGGCGGCGGCCCCTCAGCGAGGATCGCGGCCGCGCGACCGAAGTGTCGAGCGATCCGTACCAGTTGGGCACCTTCCTCGACCGCGCAGCGCCGACCCGCCAGCGGGTCCCGTGGCCAGACCCCGGACACCGCGACCTCGGTCAACGGGTTGGCGGTCCCGGTGGGCCTCAGCGCCCAGTGCGCTGGTTCGCCCTCGACGGCCTCGATGACCTCGGTGAAGAAGTCCGACGGCCCGCGCGGGGTCGCGGTGGTCCGCGACCACCAGTGCGCCGACATCAACAGGGTCTGCTCGGCCCGGGTGAGCGCGACGTACAGCAACCGGCGCTCCTCCACGAGCTGTTCGGTCTTCCAGGCCTCCTTGTGTTCGTCGATCGCGGCGGCGATCGCACCCTGATCCGCACCCGCCGGCAGCCGCAACGCGGGAAGGTCGAGGTGGTCACCCCGGAGGTGGGGCGGAAGGTAGCTGTCGTCGGTGAGCCAGGTACTGCTGCGGGAGCCGGGGAACACCCCCTGGGAGAGGTGCGGGACCGCGACGAGCTCCCATTCCAGCCCCTTCGCCGCATGCACAGTGACCAGTTGGACCGCGTCCACGTCCTGCTCGATCTCGCCGAGCTCGAGACCTTCTTCGCGGTCGGCGGCGACGTCGAGGAAGGCGAGCAGGTCCTGAGCCTGGGTGGTTCGCATTCCGGCCACCTCGTCGGCTGCTGCCGGCACCGACCTGCCGCCACCGCCGCTGACGAATTCCGAGACCACCTCGGCGAACGCATCCAGGGTCGCGCGTCCACCCCCGCCGGCCAGCGCGACCTCGACATCAAGTCCGATCTGGCGCTCGATCTCCACCACGAGATCGGTCAGCGGCATCGAGAGTCGGCGCCGAAGACCGTCCAGCTCGCCCCCGAGTCGGCGGATCCGCTCGTAACCGATGGCCGAGTAGTCGTGCCGGGACCCCGGGTCGGCGAGCGCGTCGAGCAGCGAGGCGTACTCGATGTCGTCGGTGATGGCTTGTTGAAGGGCATCGTGGACGGAGGCGCGGCCGGCGACGACGCCGTGGCCCCCGGCGCGGCGACCGGTCAGCACGCCCGCTCGGCGTTGAAGGGCCGCGACATCGGCCAGGCCGACGGACCACCGGGCACCGGTGAGGACCCGCAGTGCCGCGTTGCCGGCCGTCGGGTCGACGAGAACCCGGAGCAGGCATACGATCTCGGACACTTCGGGCTCGCTGAGCAGTCCGGCCAGGCCGGGAACCTCCACCGGCACTCCCCGCGCGGCGAGCGCGGCAGCCATCGGGGCGATGCTCGACCGGCGCCGGAAGAGCACCGCGCTGGTCGGCGGTCGGCGGCCGTCGTCGATCGCGGCGTGCCAGTGCGCGGCCACGGTGTCGGCTACCCAGTCGTCTTCCTCGGTCACCGTCTCGAAGAGCCCGTAGCGGATGTCCCCGGCGAGCGCACCGGGTGGCGGCACCAGCTCGTCCACCGGGATCCCGGTGGCCCGGACCGGCGCGGAGACGGCGTTGGCCACCCGGAGCACCCGCGACGGGTTCCGGAAGCTGGTCAGCAGCGTCCGCCGGGCCGCCGGGGCACCGTTCGAAGCGGGGAAGTCCTCGGTGAACCGAGGCAGGTTCGACGCTGCCGCGCCGCGCCAACCGTAGATGCTCTGACACGGATCGCCGACCGCGGTGACCGGGTGTCCGAGACGGCCGGACTCCAATCCGAACAGGCTGCGCAAGATCACCCGCTGGGCGTGTCCGGTGTCCTGGTACTCATCGAGAAGCACCACCCGGTAGCGGTCACGGAGCTCGGCCCCGACCCGGGGATGCCGTGCCACCAGATCGGCCGCGAGCTGCATCTGGTCCCCGAAGTCCAGCGAGCTGGTGCGCTGCTTCGCCTCCGCGAATGCCGACACCAATGGGAGGATCCCGTGGCGGTTCGTCAGCCGGGCGTGCAGGTTGCCGAGTTTGGAGTGCAGAGCGTTCTTCTGGCGCGCGGTCGGCGGCGCCTCGGTGATCAACCGGGCCAGTTCGTCGGTCGCAGCGGCCAGCTCGGCCGGCGTCCGGAGGTGGTCGGCGAGGACCGCCGACAACTGCAGCAGGCGCTCGGTGACGAGATCCGGGGTGAGGTCGGTGTCCAAGTCGGCGTCCCACCGGCGCACCACTGAACTGGCCAACTGCCAGCTGCTGGTCGGGGTGAGAACTCGCGCCTGCGGCTCGACTCCCACCAACGCTCCGTACTCGCCCAGCAGTCGACCACCGAAGGCGTGGTAGGTGAGCACCTGCGGTTCGCTGTCGACGGTCTGGGGGAGCTGGGCCAGCCGCTGCCGGATGCGGTGCATCAGTTGGGCGGCGGCTTTGCGGGTGAACGTCAGTCCGAGGACGTGCTCGGGCATCACCTGTCCGTTGGCCACCAGGTAGACGACCCGGGCGGCCATCGTCTCGGTCTTGCCCGAGCCGGCCCCGGCCACCACCAGCAACGGTTCCAGCGGGGCCTCGATCACCGCGATCTGCTCCGGGGTCGGCGGGTGCGGTTGACCCAACGCCCGGGAGAGCTCGATCGCCGACCAGGTGAGGGTCATCCCAGCACCTCCCGGCCGTCGGGCTGGAGCGGGCAGCTCGTGCGCACCGAGCAGATGTCGCAGTAGCTGTTCACCGTGGCGGTCTGGTCGGCGGCTGAGAGCCGGGCGGCGGCCGTCCTGATCGCCCCGATCCAGACGGTGCGCTGATCCGGGTTCAGGGCTGACTGGTCCCGTTCGGCGCCGTCCTTCTTGAGATAGACCAGCCGGCCGCCGCCGGCCGCCGGATGGTCCGGGCTCTCCGCGATCGCGATCTGGTATGCCGCCAGCTGAGGGTTTTCCTGCACATCCGCCCGGGACTTGGGCGTGGCGGTGGTCTTGAAGTCCACCACGACCGCGCGGCCCGCTTCGTCGTGACTGAGCCAGTCCAACCGCCCGGAGAGCGTGACCGGTCGGGTGGCGTCGACGTCGGTCAGGTCGGTGGGCAGCACCCCGTTCGGAAAGTCTGCGGCCGACACCGCGGGCAGCGCGGCGTCGATACGGAGCTCGGTACCGGCCACGGTCCAGGGCGGGTGGTGCCCGACGAACCAGTTCCGGGCCGCCTCGGTCATTCGCAGGATGAGCCGACGTTGTCGTGCCAGCTGCCATGCCGTCAGGTCGCCCGACTGCTCCAGCCAATCGTCCAGTTCGGTGACAAGGTCGTCCTGGGGGACGCCCAGCGCCACCCCGTGTGCGAGAGCGTGGGCGACGATGCCCTCGATCTGGTTCTCCGACGGCGCCGCACGGCCACCGACGCGCTCCAGCACCGCACGCAGCGAGCAGCGGAGGACGTTCTCCACTGCCGACGGTGAGATCACGACCGGGGTGCCCGGCGGAACCGGCGGGGCAGTGGTCGACGGAGTTGACAACCCCCACCACTCGTCGGGGTCCGCCCCCCGGAAACCCTCGTCCGCCAGCGTCGCCAGGTGCGCGGCGGCGCGCTGCCGCCTGTCTTCGGCGACGTTCGGGTCCGTGACCGCCCGCCGGAGGTCGGCCACCAGCTCGGCCACGTTCAGCCCCCGTTGTCGGCGACCGTCGGACCCGCGTGGGAGCCCTGTCGACAGATCGACGGAGCCCGTGAGCTCCACGAGAAACCGGGACGGTTGGGTGTCCGCGGCCAGGACCGCTGTCACGATCAGGTGTCGGCGCGCCCGGGTGGTGGCCACGTAGAACAACCGGCGCTCGTCGGCGAGGCGGGAGGCCGACCGGGAGGTGCCCGCGGGGAGCCCAGCAGCCGCGTCGAGCAGATCCTCAGTGCCCAACAGATCGCCGCGGGAACCGAGATTGGGCCACGTTCCCTCCTGGACACCGGCCACCGCCGCCACGTCCCACTCCAGGCCCTTCGACGCGTGCGCCGACAGCAGCGTGACCGCCTGTGCGCGAGGTCGACGCTGGTCGACGGCGTCGTCGTCCACTGTTCGACCGATGACCGAGTCGAGGAAGTCGGCCACGCCTGCCCCGGGCACCAACGCATTACGTTCGGCGGCGGCATCGAACAGCTGCAACACCGCGTCCAGCGTGGCGTCGGCTCGCTGTGCGGCAAGGCCGCCACGCGTCGACGTGGCCACCAGGCCAGCCTCGAGTCCGGTCATCCGCCAGACCCGCCACAGGACATTCTCGGCGTCGTCATCGGTCGGCCGATCCCTGACCGCGCCGATCATCTCCCGGACCGATCGGACCCTGGGGGACAAATCGACCGGAAGTTCCGGCACCGGCGCACCGCCCAGCACCGCGGCGAGCAGATCCATCGACGAACCCTGCCCAGATCGTCCGAGCCGTAGCGCGCGCCGCAGTCGGCGGAGCGCGAGCGCATCGAGTCCACCCACCGGTGAGGCCATCAGCTCGGCGGCCCGGTCGGCCGTCAGCAGCGTCGGGGTCTCGCCGCAGGCCAGGACCGAGACGAGGGCGGCGACCACCCGGTCCTCGGTCATCGGGAGCGAGCGGGAGGGGGGTTGCAGCGGGACCCCCGCCACTGCGAACGCACGGCGCAGCGCGGGCAGGGCGGCAGCCGGTGAGCGCACCAGCACCGCCATGGACGACCACGCCACCCCGTCCAGCAGGTGCGCCCGCCGTAGCTGATCGGCCACGAAGAGCGCTTCCGCCCCGGCGCTCGGGAGGATCCGGACCTGCACCCGGCCCGGCGACGGTTGTCCGGGCCCGGAAGCCACCCCCAACTCCCGGTGTCGGCGCGGTCCCGGGAGCAGCGTGGCCACCCGACGCGTGGCCTCGGTGATCGGTGGCGCCATCCGGCGGCCCGTGGTCAGGGCGACCGTCTCGTCGACCGTGACGTCCTGCAGTGCGGTCGGATCGGAGCCGCGGAAGGCGTAGACGGACTGATCGGGGTCGCCGCAGACCACCAGCTCATCCGCACCCGCGGCGAGGGTCTCGATCAGCGCCGCCTGAGCGGGGTCCACGTCCTGATACTCATCCACGAAGATCCGCCGGATCCGACCCTGCTCGGCCGCCAACGTCTCGTCGAGCCGCAACAGACCGAGTGCAACGCCCATCAGCTCGGCCTGGTCCAACGGTTGTCCCTGCCGGGTGGCACCCGCCTGCAGGTCGAGCACCCGCGAGTACTCCGCGGCGAACCTGCCCAGCGCGATCCATTCCGGCCGCTGGTGGCTGCGTCCCAGCTTCACCAAATCGGTAGGTCCGAGACCACGTTCGGTGGTGCGGGCCAGCAGATCGCGCACCGACGCAGCGAACCCCCGGAGGGTCAGCGCCCGGTGCAGGGTCTCCGGCCACGGCCCGCCGCCGTCCTGGTGGTGACCGGCGAGCAGCTCCCGGATCACCTGGTCGGACTCGGCCGCCGAGATCAACCGGGGCGACGGCTCCCCCTGCCGGGCGGCCTCGGCCCGCAGCAGGGAGAACGCATACGAATGCAGCGTGCGGACCAACGGGACCTGCGTGGTCAGAGCGAGCCTCGTGACGATCCGGCTGGCCAGTTCGGCGGCCGCGCGGCGGGAGAACGTCAGCACCAGGATCTGTTCCGGTCTGACCCGTCGGGCGGTGATGCGTTCGGCGACCGCCTCGACCAACGTGGTCGTCTTGCCCGTCCCCGGGCCTGCCAGAATGCGGAGCCGACGGTGCTGGTTCTCGATGACCGCACGTTGCTCGGACGAGGGCACGAAGACGCCTGACGATGCCCCGCGACGCACCAGCAGGTGGGCGGGCAGCGCCGTGTCCGACGGTTTCGCAGCCATGCCGAGGATCAGATCACGAGTCACCGACAGAGCCGCACCACATCGTCCGGCCGACCCCCGGGCCGGCCTTCCAACTGCGGTGATGCCGCAGACTGCACTGGTGGACACCGAACTCGCACAGCGCATCCTGCGGGCGGTGGCGTCGGTACCGCCAGGTCGGGTCGCCACCTACGGCGACGTGGCGGCCGAGGCCGGCGGCAATTCGGCCCGGTTCGCCGGGTGGGTGTTGTCTCACCTGGCCGAGGACGACCTGCCCTGGCATCGCGTCCTGCCGGTCAGCGGACGGCCCGTCCCTCGCCTCGCCGACCGCCAGCTGGCGCGGTTGGCGGCGGAGGGTGTCCCTTCGGCCGGCGGCCGGGTCGCGATGCGCCGATACCGCATCGACCTGCGCTGACTCCGACGCTCGACCGGTCATTGCGGATGCCGCGGTCGGGCGCACTGCGCCGGGTGTCCACAAGCCGCTCACGGGGTCGAGTTGTCCACACTGCGGTAACCGACCTGTGCCGGGAGGCTGCCGCTCCGCAGGCTGATCCCATGACACCACCGCCGACACTGGAACTCCCGCTCGCTCGGGAGACGATTCGACTCTCGGGTCCGCTGGCCCTCATCGGGGCCGTGCCGATCCTGCTGGGGTTCCATCCGGCCCGGAGTCTCGTGATGCTATGCGTGCACGGCCTGCGCCAGCGGGTCGGTCCGGCGCTGCGCATCGACCTGCCCATCCCGGCCGAGGTTCCGGCGGTGGCGTCGTTCATGGCGACGCAGGCGTCCCGCCACGCCACCACGGTCATGTTGCTCTGCTACTCCCCCGATGCCGACGACTTCGAACGTGGTCGAGCGGTCTTCCCGCACGCTGCCCTGATGCACAGTTGCCTGGACGAACTCCGCGACAGTGGCGTCCCGGTGATGGACGCGGTCCTCGTCCGGGCCGGCAAGGCGTGGTCTTATCTTCACCACACCCCTCGGGACACCGGTCGACGCCTGCCCGCTGACGATGACCCGGGTCTGGCGCATCTCCGCACTGCGCACGTCGGGGCCGGTCGGGCGGTGATGGACGACCGCGACGATGTCGCCCGGGCGATCGCGGGTCCCTCCCCCGCCCGCGCTGACGCCTCGGCGGTTGTCATCCTGGCCGGGTTCGGCCGGTGGGACTCCCTGGTCGCAAACCTGGATCATCGGGCCACGGTCGAGGCGGGTTGCCACCTCGCCCACGAGCGACTGATCGCGGCCATCGGGGCCTACCTCGATGGTGCCTCCGACCTTGGGACCGCCGAGGTCTGGGCCGACCTCATCGCGACCCTGCGGATCGATCTGGTGCGGGACGCTGTGCTGTCGTGGTGTCTGGAGCGGATCGGTGAGACGCCGGTGGGGATGTTCGTCGACATCGCACGCTGGGTCGGCGACGATTTCGCTGTCCCGATCCTGTCGATCCTGGCCCTCCTCGCTTATCGGAGCGGTGACGGCGCACTCGCCAACGTCGCACTCGACCGAGCGCTGGGAATCGATCCAGCGTACCGGCTGGCGGTATTGACCCAGGAGTTCATCGCCCACGGGGTGCACCCGACGGAACTGGACTCGCTGATCATCGGCTGGGCCGATCACCCGGCAAATCCAACGGCCCCGTTCTGGTTCCGCCTCGACAGCGACGCGCACAACGACACGGGCAAGGACAACGAGGCGGCCGCTCGCCCGCGCGACCATACGGGCGACACTCAGTGAGGAACGTCCGGCGCGTGGCCCGCGAGGCCCGGCAGCTCGTCGTTCAACAAAGGGCGCAGCTGCTCCACCGCCGACAGCACCCCCACCATCGAGCTGGGCGTGCTGCCCGGATGTCCGAGACTGACCGCCAGCCGGCACAACAGAGCCCGCCGCAGAACCTGACGCCACTGCGACGTCTGCCGCCCGGTCGCCAGCTCCCGGTTCGCACCACCCCAGGCAATCGCATCGACGACGACGATGGCAGTGGACCACGAGACCGGCCGCCAGTACGGCGTCATGTCGATGACCGCGGGCGGGGCCGACCCGGCGAACAACACGTTGCCGGTCAGATCGCCGTGCACGAGCTGGTGAGGCAGGTCGACCGGACGCCGACCGGCCGCGAGCTCGGCGAAAGCCGCCGCGCCGATACCGTCACCCAACCTGGGGTCGGCAGCTGGGATGTCACCCCACGAGATGCGGTCAGCCCACGACCACAACGTGTCCCGATCGTCGAGGAACCGAGGCCGGGGGATGTCGGCGAGCGCGGCATGCAACCGCGTCCCGACGTCGACGACATCCCCGAAACGGGGACCATTCCGACCGGCCACGTACCGGTGGGCTGTCCATCCGGCGATGACCCAGCGGCCGTCGGAGGACCGGACCGGCCGGGCGATGCGCACGCCCGGC
>JBDSLP010000093.1:0-8558 GCA_039916325.1 Nakamurella sp.
GACCACGCAGTCCATGGCAACGCTCGTCTCCCGCGATGACGCGAACGGCACCGACCAGCCGCGGGATGCGGCCTACGAGCCGAACCGAGCCGCCGGCATCTCTGACCCGACCGGCCAGGTCACGCCGTTCTCAGCCACCCCGACGCCGTTCTCAGCCAGCCGACGCCGTTCTCAGCCAGCCGACGAAGGCCGGCAGCCGGCACCCCATCGGCGAACCACGGTCGACCGGACTGAAGTGGTCCGGCCCGCTGTCCATCAACTGGTGCACACCGAACTGCTGGTGATCGCCTACGAGATCGAGCAGCGTGCGTGGGCCTGACGCGGTGGTGAACTCGTAGCCGGATCGGAGGCGGACCGTCGGGAGCTGCCGCCGCACGGCGGTGATTTCGTCCCTCATCCGTGTCGCACGCTTCTCGGCGACGGCTACACGCCGGCGGTATCGCGCTCCCGTCGCAGCGCCCCTCGCGCCGACCCGCCACACCACCAGAAACCGGTCCGACTACCGTCTCGGTGCGCCGGCCGGCCCCACCCCGGTCAGCGGGCCGCGCGGCGCTGCTTCGCGGTGGGCTTACCGCCTTTGCGCCCCGTGCGCGGAGCCACCCGAACGATGCCACGGATGACGGAGGTCGGAGGGTCCACGACTCCCTCACCCACGGTGAGGACCGAGAGGTCGACGACACCCAGCGACGCCACCGCTGCGCCGTCGCGCTCGATCTCCTCGACGGCAGACGCGCCCTTCATCGCCAGTACTTCACCGCCGGCCCGGACCAGCGGCACCGACCAGGCCATCAACCTGGCCAGCGGTGCGACCGCGCGTGAGGTGACCACATCCGCGCCACCACAACGGTCGACGACCTCGTCGGCCCGTCCGCGGAGCACGGTGACGTTGGACAGCTCCAGGGCCTGCACGACCTCGAGCAGGAACGTCGTGCGCCGTTCGAGCGGCTCCACCAGGGTCACGGTGAGATCCGGCCGGGCGATCGCCAACGGGATACCGGGCAGGCCGGCCCCACTGCCGATGTCCACAACCGACGCGTCAGGCGCGATCACCGAGGCCAGTACGGCACAGTTCAACACGTGCCGGGTCCAGATCCGGTCCGGTTCCCGGGGGCCGATCACGCCGCGATCGACGCCCGCACCGACGAGCCATTCGGTGTAGACCCGGGCCGCAGCGACGGAACCGCCGAACACCATGACGGCGCTCGGCGGCTCGGCCTCGCTGGGCCCGGTCAGGAGCTCGGACTGACGACGACGCGCCGGCGCGGCTCTTCGCCCTCGGAGGAGGATGTGACCCCCGTAACGGTACCCACCGCGTCGTGCACGATCTTGCGTTCGAACGGGTTCATGGCGGCCAGCCGCTCGGCCTCACCGGAATCCAGCACCCTTTGCGCAGTGTCGGTGCCCAGCGTGGTGAGTTCCTCACGCCGGCGGGCCCGGTAGCCGCCGATGTCCAGCATCAGCCGCGATCGGATCCCGGTCTCCGCGGCCGCCGCCAGCCGGGTCAGCTCTTGCAGGGCATCGAGCACAGCGCCGCGCTCGCCGACGAGTTTCTCCAGGTCACCACCACCGACGACGGACACCACTGCCCGCTCGCCTTCGACGTCCAGATCGATGTCCCCGTCGTAGTCGAGGATGTCCAGCAGCCGCTCGAGGTAGTCGCCGGCGGCGTCGCCCTCCTCGACGAGGAGTTCTGCGTTCTTGACCGACCGGGTCTTGCCGGTTCCCCCGTCCGGGGCTCCGCCCGTCGACGTGCTCTCGCTGCTGTCGGTTCCCACGCTGTCGGACCCCACGCTGCCGGACCCCACGCTGTCGGACCCCACGCTGTCGGACCCGGCTGGACGGGACTCACCGCCGTCGGACACCGTCGTCTCGACTTCGGTCACATCAGTTTCGGTCATCACTGCCACCTGCCATTCGTCGCTGTCGTTCAGGTACGGGGGCGCGGTCAGCGCTTGCGGGGCTTCTTCTTGCCGGGACCGCCGGGTCGCGCGCCGGCCGGACGGGCGCCGGGCGCGGGTCGAGTACCCGGGGTCCCGCCGTTGATCCCGGCCGCACCGTTGGTCGAGCCGTTGGTCGAGCCGTTGGTCGAGCCGTTGGTCTCCGCAGATCCGTGCAGGCCGGCCTTGTCCAGCGACACCGGGGAGATCACGGTGCGTCGCGGGTCCAGGGGCTTGGCGCCGGGTCGGGGACGGCTGAACGCAGCTGCTTCCTGCTCTGCCTCGACGACCTGCGCCAACTCGGCCTTCTGCCGATCCTGGATGCGGTGCGCGACGAACAGCTGACCGAAGGTCCAGGTGTTGTTGGACAACCAGTAGATGAGGATCGCCAGCGGGAAGAACGGGCCGCCGGCGACCACGCCCAACGGGAACAGGTACAGCATGACCTTGTTCATGATCGCGGTCTGCGGGGCCTGGGCGGCCGCGGCCGACTGCCGGGCGATCGACTTTCGTGACGTCAGGTGCGTGGCGATGCCGGCCATGATCATCAGCGGGATACCGACGGCGATGATCGTGGAACGGACGCCGCCCAACTCCTGCATCAAGGCTTCGGGCATCGACATGAACGACGACAGCGGCGCACCGTTGAACAGCTTGGCGTCGACGAATGAGGTGACGTCGCTGGCGCTGAAGAAGTAGTTCTCGGTCTTGCCCGGCTTGAACTCCCGCAGCACGTGGAACAGTCCGAGGAAGACCGGCGCCTGGATCAGCGCCGGCAGGCAACCGGCCAACGGATTGACGCCGGCTTCCTTGTTGAGCTTCATCAGCTCTTCCGACTGGCGTTGCCGGTCGTCCTTGTACTTCTCGCGGATCTTCTTCATCTGCGGCTGCAGTTCCTGCATGCGCAGCTGCGAGTTCATCTGCTTCATGAACGGCTTGAACAGGATGGCGCGCAGGGTGAAGACGAGGAACATCACCGACAACACCCAGGCCCAACCGTTGTCGGCGCCGAGCGCACCGCCGAACACCTTGTGCCAGACCCAGAGAATGCCCGAGACCGGGTAATAGACGTAGTCCAGCGAGAAGAAGTTGAAGCTCACGTCGTGGTGCCTCTCCGGGGGGGTACAGGGTCGTAACCACCAGCGTGCCAGGGATGGCAGCGGCCGATCCGTCGCACGGCGAGCCAGAGTCCGCGAAGGGCTCCGTGCTGCTGCAGCGCGCCGACGGCATAGGCCGAACAGCTGGGGTAGTAACGGCAGGTCGGGGGCAGCGCGGGGGAGATGAAGCGCTGGTAGAACCGGATCGGTGCGATCAGCACTCGCGCCGCACGGGGTGCGGACGCCGGGCCAACCGGCGGGCCGACCGCAGATTCCTCGTCCACCCGGTCACCGGTGGAAGAGCCGGGACTCGTCATCGCGACCGCGCCCGGTTCAGGGCGGATCGCAGATCGCGGCCCAGCTGCTCGCTGGACGCGGCTGCCGACGGCGGGAAGGCCCGGACGACGACGGCGGTGCCGGCCGGCATCGCCGCCAACAACGGCCGCACCTGCTCGCGCAGTCGGCGCGTCACCCGGTGCCGCACGACGCTGTTACCCACCGCTGCGGAAACGACGAAGCCGGCCCGCGCGGGGCCAGTTTCGTCGGACAGTGATGTTCCCATTGGCGGCGTGAGCATATGCAGAGCGACCAGCTTGGTGCCGACCCGACGACCCGTACGAAGCACAGCCGTGAACTCGGCCGGTCTGGTCACGCGCATCGGCTTCGACAGCATGGGCTACACCCCAGCATTTTCTACTCGGAACACCGCAATCGGAACACCGCATCGGGTCCGTACGGCATCAGGTCAGGACACTCGGTCCCGACGACCGTCAGGCCGACAGCTCCTTGCGGCCCTTGCCGCGACGGGTGGCCAGGATGGCGCGACCCGCACGGGTGCGCATCCGTAGGCGGAAGCCATGGGTCTTGGCCCGACGCCGGTTGTTCGGCTGAAAAGTACGCTTGCTCACGACAATGTCTCCGGTTCACTTCAGGCTTGCACTTCAGGCTGTGCAGTTCAGGCTGTGTCATTCAGGCGTCCGGGTGCAGCCGCTCGGCGAACGAGGGCAGCACACAGGGCTCGGTATGCCCGAGCTCCCCGTCGAGGGTACGGACCCAACCCGACCCGGGTCAAGGCGAGCCCGCCCCGGGGCTCACCCGGGTGCGTGTCCGACTCGCCATCCGACACTCGGGGTGCGGATCACCCCTTGTGTGCGACCACCCGCTGTTGTTAGCGTCGCTGGTCTCCACTTTCGTTCTTGAGTTGTCCACCCCTGTGCACAAACCGTGTGCACAACTGTGTTCCGGCTCGTCCGACCCGTTAGGTTGGCACCCGGCACAGCGTCGCCGGGGGCGGCGATGGGTCGCACACACCAGGTCCGAGAGCGGTCCATCGAGGGGAATCATGTCAGTGACGGATCAGACCCCGGATTTCGCGACGGTCTGGGCGCAGGCGGTGGCCGAACTGACCCCCACGGTGACCCGTCAGCACGCCGCGTGGCTCTCGATCATCCGACCCATCGGACTCATCGACACAACGTGTGTGATCGCGGTCCCGAACGACTTCGTCCGTGACGTCATCGAGCGCAACATGGCCGAGCCGCTCACCTCGACGTTGTCCACGCTGTTGGAGCGGCCCATCACCGTCGCGGTCACCATCACCAAGGACGAGTCCACCGGGATGGCCTACGTACCGCCGACCCGGTCGGGCATCGGACCGGCGGAGGTCCCGGACGACGAGATCGAGATCGACGACGAGGCCGAGGTGATGGCCAGTGTCTCCGAGATCTGGCCGGGCAACCATCAGGGTGCCCGCCGGCTGAACCCGGGGGCCGAGCCGCCGAGCACCGCGCTGACCAGACTCAACGAGCGGTACAGCTTCGACACGTTCGTCATCGGTGCCTCCAACCGCTTCGCCCACGCCGCCGCCGTCGCGGTGTCCGAGGCCCCGGCCGCGGCGTACAACCCGCTTTTCATCTGGGGCGATTCGGGGCTGGGCAAGACCCACCTGCTGCACGGCATCGGCCACTACGCCCAGCGGCTCTTCCGCGGGATGCGGGTGCGGTACGTGTCCAGCGAGGAATTCACCAACGACTTCATCAACTCCCTGCGCGACGACCGCAAGGTCGCCTTCCAGAAGCGTTACCGAGATGTCGACGTCCTGCTGGTCGACGACATCCAGTTCCTGGAGGGCAAGGAAGGCACCCAGGAGGAGTTCTTCCACACCTTCAACACGCTTTACAACGCCAACAAGCAGATCGTCATCTCCTCCGACCGACCGCCGAAGCGCCTGGAGACCCTCGAGGACCGGATGCGGACCCGCTTCGAGTGGGGCCTGATCACCGACATCCAGCCCCCCGAGCTCGAGACCCGGATCGCGATCCTGCGCAAGAAGGCCGCCAACGATCGGATGAGTGCACCGGACGATGTGCTGGAGTTCATCGCGAGCCGCATCGAGCGCAACATCCGCGAGCTGGAGGGGGCGCTCATCCGGGTGACCGCCTTCGCCTCGCTCAACCAGCAGCCGGTCGACCTGGCGCTGGCTCAGGTGGTGCTGCGGGACCTGATCGGCAACCAGAACTCCAACGACGTCGACGCCGCGACGATCATGGCGGTCACCGCCGAGTACTTCACGGTCAGCCTGGACGAGCTCTGCGGGCCACTGAAGACCAAGTCCATTGCCGGGGCTCGGCAGATCGCGATGTACCTGTGCCGCGAGCTGACCGACCTGACCCTGCCCAAGATCGGTCAGACCTTCGGTGGTCGCGACCACACGACGGTCATGCACGCCACCAAGAAGATCAAGACCGAGATGGCGGAGCGTCGTCAGACGTACGACCACGTCCAGGAGCTCACCACCCGCATCAAGGAACGCTCCCGCCGCTCCTGAGACGGCCGGGTCGAGCCCTGATCGTCGGGTTCACCACCTTCTGTGACCACACTCGACCCGGTCGGGGCTGTCTGACACCGTTCGGTGGATCGAACCGGACATCAGCACCGAACCCAGAGTAATCCCGGCTACTTCAAGTAGTAGGTTCGGTGCAACCTGTCACCCTCAACGGTCTAACCCCACATCAATGAGCGCCAATATTCACCCATTCAGCCCACTGACGACCTCGCTCGTGACCAGGACCACAGTGAATCCTCCACAGCATGTGGACAACTATGTGGACAAATTGAGGACCACGCGGGGACAACTCGACGATCCATCGATCTGTCAACAGCGACCGAGCCTTCCTGCAAGTTGTCCACGTCACCACCGGCCCCCGACACACCGTGCGGGCTGGACCGATGAGCTCTATCCACACCATGAACAGGACTTACTACTACTGCTTCTAGATCTCTTTGAGAGAACTACAAAAGACCAGGGTGGGGGACAGCGGCCTGTGGACAGCCCGCACCGCCGCCCCAACCCTCGTGGGAGCAGCGGGTGGGCGAAGGTGACGGATCGCAGGCGAGGTCGTACGGTAGGCGTCCGTGCCCCGGACGAACCTCACGGTTCCCGGCGATACGGACCCGACCACGAAGTACGGTCCCCTTGATCGATCGCTGTGAATATCTGTGTCCGTCTACCTGTCTGTCGCGTTCTGATGTGGTTTGCCCGGGAGGGTCTGGATGAAGTTTCGGGTCGCGCGCGAGGATCTCGCCGACGCAGTGGCCTGGGTCGCCAAAAGCCTGCCGGCGCGTCCGCCGGTCCCGGTTCTCGGTGGAATCCTGCTGACGGTGGACGATGCGACCCTCACGGTCGCCGGTTTCGACTACGAGGTCTCCACCCGGGCCGAGGTGAATGTCGACGCCGACACCGGCGGCCGGGTCCTGGTCTCCGGTCGATTGCTGTCCGAGATCGCCCGGGCGCTACCGTCCGCTCGACCGGTCGACATCTCCGTCGAGGGATCGCGGGTCAGCATCGTCGGTGGATCCGCCCGGTTCAGCCTGCCGACCATGCCGGTCGAGGACTACCCCGCGCTGCCGGAGATGCCGTCGGCCTCCGGCACCATCGACGGTGCCGATTTCGCCGAAGCGGTCAGTCAGACCGCCATCTCTGCCGGCCGCGACGAAACCCTGCCCATGCTGACCGGTGTCCGCGTCGAGATCGAGGGCGACAAGCTCACCCTCGCCGCGACCGACCGTTTCCGGTTGGCCGTCCGAGAGCTGTCCTGGCTGCCGTCCACCCCGCAGATCTCCACCGCGGTCCTGGTACCGGCCCGCACGCTGGCCGAGGCGGCCAAGACCCTGGGCGGATCTCACGCGGTTCCGGTGACCCTGGCCCTCGGTGACGGACTCCTCGGACTCGAGTCCGGCGGCCGGCGCACGACCGTCCGGCTGCTGGACGTCGAGTTCGTCAAGTACCGCTCGCTGCTGCCGACCAGCCACACCACCACCGTCGAGGTCTCCGTCGCCACCTTGACCGAGGCGATCAAACGCGTGGCTCTGGTCACCGACCGCGGTCACCATCTGCGGCTCCAGGTCACCGACGGTGCCCTGACCCTCACTGCCGGCGGCGACGACGAAGGCCGCGCCGAGGAGCAGCTGCAGGTCGACGCCGACGGTTCCGAACTACTGATCGCCTTCAACCCGTCCTACCTGCTCGACGGTCTGTCGGTGCTGCGAACGGAACGGGTGAAGTTGGCCTTCACCACCCCCGCGCGACCCGCCCTGTTGCTACCCGTCATGCCGGATGATCGCAGCGACGGGACGGCCGGCAGCGCAGACGGCACCCCGACCGAGACCCCGTACCGCTATCTCGTGATGCCCGCCCGGCTGCCCGGCTGATCGGGCCCGCCCGGCCGGTGAGGCCCGGCCCGCTGACCGAACCCACATCCGTCACCACCGCGAACAGGGGACCAGGAATGCAGATCGGCTTGATCGGACTCGGCAAGATGGGCGGGAATATGGCGCAGCGCCTGCGCCAGGGTGGCCACGAAGTGGTCGGCTACGACCGCGACCCGAACTCCGCGCGTACCGTCGCCACCCTCGCCGACATGGTGGCCGCCCTCGACGCGCCCCGCACGGTCTGGGTGATGGTGCCCTCCGGTGGTCCCACCAGAGCCACCGTCGGAGATCTCGCCGAGGTCCTCGAAGCCGGCGACCTCATCATCGACGGCGGTAATTCCCGATACACCGACGACCAACTGCACGGCGCGATGCTCGAGAAGAAGGGCATCCAGTACCTCGACGTCGGAGTCAGCGGTGGCGTCTGGGGCATTACCGAGGGATACGCGCTGATGGTCGGTGGCAGCATCGAAGCCGTGGCCCAGGCCCAGTCGATCTTCGACACGCTCAAGCCGCAGACCGAAGGTGGCTTCGTCCACGCCGGACCCGTCGGTGCCGGCCACTTCGTCAAGATGGTTCACAACGGGATCGAATACGGAATGATGCAGGCCTACGGCGAAGGCTACGAGCTGCTCCAGGCCGTCGACCTCGTACCCGACCCGGACCTTGTGATGGCGTCCTGGCAGCAGGGCACCGTGATCAAGTCCTGGCTGCTGGACCTGCTCGTCCGAGCGCTGGCCGCCGACCCAGGCCTGGAGGACATCCGCGGCTATGCGCAGGACTCCGGCGAAGGACGCTGGACCATCGAAGCCGC
>JBDSLP010000094.1:0-2798 GCA_039916325.1 Nakamurella sp.
ATCCGGACGAGCCGTCTCCTGCAGGACGCGGGCTGGCGGCCGTTCAACGAGACCACGGTCATGGTGGCCACGGTGAAAGCCGCCGGCCGGACGTTCCCGGTGTCCGACGTCGGGGTGGCCAGGCACGCGGCGACGCCGTCGGCGGAGTGGCTGGCCGGCTATCGCTACCGGGGAGCCGCCCTGCCGGCCGCGGCGCCCGCGGTGCTGGTGAACGCCGAGAACCCGATGTTCGTGAGCCTGCACTCCGACGGTGAGCAGCTCGGGGTGGCCCGCGGCGTCGTCGTCGACGGCTGGCTCGGGGTCACTGCGGTGACCGTGGCCGAGGCGCACCGGCGGCGCGGGGTGGGTACGTCACTGATGGGTGAGCTGGTCCGCCGGGCCGCCGCGGACGGCGCGACCCATGCCTACCTCCAGGTCGACTCGGCCAACCCGGCCGCGCTGAAGATGTACGGGAAGGGCGGGTTCCGGGAGCATCACCGGTACCACTACCTGACCTACGCCAGCTGACCTGCGGGCCCCGCCGGCCCTGGTGTCAAGCGCCTGAGCACGCGGCCGTCGAAGCAGGTCCGGGACCCGGTGTGGCAGGCCGCCCCGGTCTGGTCGACCAGCACCAGCAGGGTGTCGCCGTCGCAGTCGTAGCGGACCTCGACGACCCGCTGGGTGTGGCCGGACGTCTCGCCCTTGACCCACTGCCGCTGCCGGGAGCGGGAGAAGTAGGTCGCCGACCCGGTGGTCAGGGTGGCCCGGACCGCCGCCGCGTCCATCCAGGCCACCATCAGCACCTCGAGGGTGTCGTACTGCTGGGCCACGGCGCAGACCAGACCGTCGGCATCGAAGCTGATCTCGGCCGGCGAGATGGGGTCGAAGCTCACCGGACCGTCACCCCCGCCGCAGCCAGATCGTCCTTGACCTCGGAGATCCGGAACGTCCCGAAGTGGAATACCGAGGCGGCGAGCACCGCGTCGGCCCCGGCCGCGACCGCGTCCGGAAAGTGGTGCAGCTGGCCGGCGCCGCCGGACGCGATCAGCGGCACCGAGACCGCCCGGCGGACCGCCGCGAGCATCTCGACGTCGAAGCCGGCCTTGGTGCCGTCGGCGTCCATGGAGGTCAGCAGGATCTCCCCGGCCCCGGACCGCTCGGCCATCCGGGCCCAGTCGACCGCGTCGATCCCGGTGCCCTGCCGGCCGCCGTGGGTGGTCACTTCGTATCCGGATGGCAGGTCGAGGTCGCTGCGGCGGGCGTCGATGGCGATGACCACGCACTGCGAGCCGAAGCGGTGTGCGGCCTCGGCCAGGAACTCGGGCCGGGCCACGGCTGCGGAGTTGATCGAGACCTTGTCCGCACCGGCCCGCAGCAGGGCGTCGATGTCGGACACCTGCCGGACTCCCCCGCCGACCGTCAGTGGAATGAAGACCTGCTCGGCGGTCCGCCGGATCATCTCGTACGCCGACGCCCGGTTCGAGCTGGTGGCCGTGATGTCCAGGAACGTCAGCTCGTCGGCGCCCTCGGCGTCGTAGAGCCTGGCCATCTCGACCGGGTCACCCGCATCGATCAGGTCGACGAAGTTGACGCCCTTCACCACCCGCCCGTTGTCGACGTCCAGGCAGGGGATGACACGGGTGGCGACCGACATGGCATCAGGCTATCCACCAGGCCGGGCCGCTCGGTTCAGCCGGCGAGCTCGGCGACCGCGGTCAGCGCCTCGGGCAGGGTGAAAGCACCTGCGTACAGGGCCTTCCCGACGATGGCGCCCTCGACCCCGTCGCGGAACAAGCCGGCCAGCGCCCGCAGGTCGTCCAGACTGCTCACGCCGCCGGACGCGACGACCGGCGCCGACGCTGCCTCGCAGACCTGGCGCAGCAACTCGATGTTGGGTCCCTGCAGCGTGCCGTCCTTGGTCACGTCGGTGACGACGTAGCGCGAGCAGCCCTGAGCCTCCAGGCGCTCCAACACCTCCCACCGGTCGCCGCCGTCCTCGGTCCAGCCGCGGGCGGCCAGGGTCGAGCCGCGCACGTCCAGCCCGATGGCAACCCGGTCACCGTGGTCGGCGACGATGCGGGCGCACCAGTCCGGGTTCTCCAGGGCGGCGGTACCGATGTTGACCCGCTCGCAGCCGGTGGCCAGCGCCGCGATCAGCGACGCGTCGTCACGGATGCCGCCGCTGAGCTCGACCTTGATGTCGAGGGTGCCGACGACCTCGGCGAGCAGCGCGGCGTTCTCACCGCGGCCGAACGCGGCGTCCAGGTCGACGAGATGGATCCACTGGGCCCCGTCCCGCTGCCAGGCGAGCGCGGCCTCCAGTGGTGAGCCGTAGTCGGTCTCGGTGCCGGCCCTGCCCTGGACCAGGCGCACCGCCTGACCGTGGGCGACGTCGACGGCGGGTAGGAGTTCGAAAGTCACGGTTGACCACCCTAGTGCGCCGCGGTGCTGCTCAGACGGCCGAGGACGGCCATGGTCGCCACGGCGGCGGGCGATTCGGCCGTTCGCGACCCGGCATCTGCGCGTTCGCTCTACCCTCCTCGGGTACTGACACCGCGGACAGGGGTACACCACCGCCCGAACGGCTTCACCCCATCGTCCCGAGGAGGGAGGCAGCGTGGCTGAGCGCGACAATACCGAGGGCGTCCACTGTGTCCGCCCCGATGCCCCGCTTGAAGCCGAGACCGTGCAACAGACCGTGCAACAGACCGTGCAACAGACCGTGGACGAAACCGCAGGCGAGGCCGTCGTCGCGGCCCCGACGCCCCGCAACGCTCCGGTCGTGCTGGCGGTCGACGCGGACGACGACCCGGACGCCC
>JBDSLP010000095.1:0-29410 GCA_039916325.1 Nakamurella sp.
TCGCACTCCCCGCCGGCCCTGGTCGTGGCGGCCAACGTGCAGGGCATCGTTGCCAGCCCGTTGACCGATGAGCGCTTCGTGGGCGCCTACAAGACCAGCTGACACTGGACCCGTGACACCGCGGCCACCCCGGGACATCATCCTGGGGTGGCCGCAGCCATGCCGGGCCAGCATCATCAGTACGCCCAGTCGCCACCACGGTCAGGAGTCGTCCACCATGTCGTCCCGGAACCGCACCATCCCCCGGTGGCGCCCGTGCTGAAGTTCACCGTCCGTCGGGTGGGTCAGCTCATCGTCGTGCTGTTCATCCTCTCGATGCTGCTGTTCTTCTGGTTGCGCTCGCTGCCGGGTGGGCTCGCTTCGTCCATCTGTGGGGAGCGCTGCACCCCGGAGAAGGTCGCCGAGATCCGCAACGTGCTGGGTCTGGACGACCCGCTGTTCCTGCAGTACTTCAAGTTCCTGGGCCGGGTCTTCCAGGGCAATTTCGGCACCTCGGCCAAGGTCATCCCGGGTACCCCCGCGCTGGACGTGTTCCTACAGCGCTTCCCCGCGACCATCGAGCTGGCGGTGGGCGCCATGCTCTTCGCGCTGGTCCTGGGTATCCCGTTGGGCTACCTGGCGGCCCGTCGTAAGGGCGGCATCTTCGACAACACCGGCATCATCGCCACCCTCGTCGGTATCGCGGTTCCGGTGTTCTTCCTGGCTTACCTGCTGAAGTTCGTCTTCGCGGTGAAGCTGGGGTTGCTGCCGCCGTCCGGTCGGCAGGACCCGACGCTGCGGGCGACCCGGATCACCGGGTTCTTCGTCCTGGACGGGCTGATGACCCGGGAGTTCGACGCCGCGTGGGACGCCCTGAAACACCTCGTCCTGCCGTCGATCGCGCTGGGCACGATCCCGCTGGCGGTCATCTTCCGGATCACCCGGTCGTCGGTGCTGGATGTCCAGGGGGAGGACTACGTGCGGACCGCCGAGGCCAAGGGACTGTCGACGGGCGTCATCCGACGCCGGCACATTCTGCGCAACGCGCTGCTGCCGGTGGTCACCACCATCGGCCTGCAGACCGGTGCACTGTTGGCCGGGGCGGTGCTGACCGAGACGGTGTTCGCCTACCCGGGGCTCGGGGCCGCGCTGGCGCAGTCGTTCCGGGAGAAGGACTATCCGGTGCTGCAGGTCGTGATCCTGGCTGCGTCGGCGACGTACGTCCTGATCAACCTCATCGTCGACCTTTCCTACGCCCTCATCGATCCGCGGATCCGGACGACGGGCGACGCCCGATGAGGGTGACCTTCGGCGCGCTGCGCAAACGCCGGATCGACGACCTCGCCGGTTCAAGTGGTGGCGTCGACCTCGACGACTCCGAGGGGGCCGGGGTGTCGCTGTTGCAGGACGCCTGGCGCCGGGTCCGTACGTCCCCGGTGTTCTGGGTGGGGGCGGTCATCATCTTCCTGTTCCTGCTGCTGGCGGTGTTCGCCGACGTCCTGGCCACCCAGGACCCGGCCGCCCAGTTGCTCCGCGGCGAGGTGAGCGTGGCCCGCAACATGCTGGCGCCGCCGCAGCCCGGATTCCCCTGGGGCAGCGACTTCCTGGGCCGCGATCTCTGGTCCCGGATGGTGCTGGGCAGTCGGCAGACGCTGCTCGTCGGGGTCGCGGCGACCCTGCTCGGCCTCGTCGGCGGGATGATCCTCGGCATCCTGGCCGGCGCGGTGGGCGGTTGGGTCGACACCGTGGTCATGCGGGTGGTCGACGTGCTGTTGTCCATCCCGTCGCTGCTGCTGGCCATCTCGATCGCGGTGCTGTTCCAGCGGCCGAACCAGCTCAGCGTCATCATCGCGGTCGCCGTGGTGCAGATACCGGTGTTCGCCCGGTTGCTGCGCGGCCAGATGCTGGCCCAGCGGCATACCGATCACGTGCTGGCCGCGACCGCGCTGGGGGTGCGGAAGGCCCCGATCGTCTTCCGGCACATGCTGCCGAACTCGATGAGCCCGGTCATCGTGCAGGCCACCATCGTGGTGGCCACGTCGATCATCGACGCCGCCGCACTGTCGTTCCTGGGCCTCGGGTCGCAGGACGCCAGCGCCCCGGAATGGGGCCAGATGCTCGGCGAGGCACAGACCAAGATCGACTACCAGCCCCACCTGGCGTTCCTGCCGGCCATTGCGATCATCATCGTGGCGCTCGGCTTCACCCTGCTCGGGGAGTCGCTGCGCGAGGCCCTCGACCCGAAGAACCGGAGGTGACGCGATGGCACTGCTGTCCGTGTCCGATCTGAAGGTCGTGTTCACCAAGCGGGGCTCGGCGCCGTTCATCGCGGTGGACGGGGTCAGCTTCGACGTCGAGGAGGGGCGCACCGTCGGACTCGTCGGCGAGTCCGGCTGCGGCAAGTCGGTGACTTCGCTGGCGATCATGCGGCTGCTGGCCACCCGGGGCAACCAGGTCACCGGCCGGGTCGAGTTCGGGGGGGACGACCTGCTGCGGCTGCCGATGTCGGAGATGCGCGATCGGCGGGGCCGGGACCTGGCGATGATCTTCCAGGATCCGCTCAGCTCGCTGAACCCGGTGGTGCCGATCGGCATCCAGGTCACCGAGGTGCTCGAGCGGCACCGCGGCATGAAGCGATCCGCCGCCACCAGGGAGGCCCGCGACCTGCTCGACCAGGTCGGCATCCCGGACCCGATGCGTCGGCTCAAGGAGTACCCGCATCAGCTGTCCGGCGGAATGCGGCAGCGGGCGTTGATCGCGATGGCGCTGGCCTGCCGGCCGCGGCTGTTGATCGCCGACGAGCCGACCACCGCGCTGGACGTCACCATCCAGGCCCAGATCCTGTCGCTGCTGAAGTCGCTGGTGACCGAATCGGGCACGGCCCTGATCATGATCACCCATGACCTCGGCGTGGTCGCCGGGATGTGCGACGAGGTGAACGTCCTGTACGGCGGACGGATCGTGGAACGCGCGGAGCGGCACGAGCTGTTCGAGCGACCCCGGCATCCGTACACGAACGGTCTGTTGGAGTCGATCCCGCGGGTGGACGCCCGGCCCGGGGAGCGGCTGACGCCGATCGCGGGGTCGGTGGCGGACAACATCCCGTGGGACGGCGGCTGCGCCTTCGCACCGCGCTGCCGCCATGAGATCGACCGCTGCCGGCAGGAGGCGCCGGCGTTCGGTCCGGCGCCGGAGGCTGAGAACGGCCACCTGTTGCGGTGTTTCCATCCGCAGCTGGGCGTGAGTCCGGTGGGTGCGCATGTCGTCCCGTCCGGGGCGATCGACTTCGGGGAGACGGAATGACGGCGGAACCGGGCCTGACCGGAACGGGGCCGGCGGCCACCGCGTCTCCGGCCGAGGCGCCGGTGCTGCTCTCGGTGGAGGACCTCAAGGTGCACTTCCCCATCCGGAAGGGCGTGTTCTTCGACAAGACGGTGGGTCACGTCTACGCGGTGGACGGTGTGTCCCTGTCGGTCCGCAAGGGTGAGACGTACGGTCTGGTCGGCGAATCAGGTTGCGGCAAGTCCACTCTCGGCCGCGGCATCCTGCGGCTGAGTGAACCGACCTCGGGCCGGGTGGTGTTCGACGGGGTCGACATCGCCCAGCTCAAGGGCGAAGAACTGCGGCACATGCGGCGCCGGATGCAGATGGTCTTCCAGGATCCGCTCGGTTCGCTGGACCCGCGGCAGTCGGTGCAGTCCATCCTCGTCGAGGGGATGAAGGCCCACGACCTGGCCACCGACGACGCCTCGACGGCGAAGCGGCTGCGGGAGTTGCTGAACTCGGTGGGCCTGCCGCACACGGCGCTGCGCAAGTATCCGCACGAGTTCTCCGGCGGGCAGCGGCAGCGTATCGGGATCGCCCGGGCGCTGACGGTCAACCCGGATCTGATCGTCGCCGACGAACCGGTCAGCGCGCTGGACGTCTCGGTCCAGGCGCAGGTGGTGAACCTGATGGACGATCTGCAGCAGGAGCTGGGGCTGACCTACATCGTCATCGCGCACGATCTCGCGGTGGTGAAACACATCTCGGACCGGGTCGGCGTGATGTACCTGGGCGGAATCGTGGAGGAGGCGTCGGCGGCCGACCTGTATGCGGCACCCCGGCATCCGTACACGATCGCGCTGCTCTCGGCGGTGCCGGTGCCCGACCCGGTGGTCGAGGACACCCGCGAACGCATCCTGCTGACCGGGGACCTGCCCTCGCCGGCGAACCCGCCGACCGGCTGCCGCTTCCACACGCGTTGTCCGTGGCGGCAGCCGACGAAATGCGACTCCGAGCGTCCGGTCCTGCGGGACGTGGCGCCCGGCCACCGCGTCGCCTGCCACTACGCGGAGGACATCGCGTCGGGCAAGATCCCGGTCAACCGGTCGTCGGCCGACGTGGTCGAGCCGGTGGTGTGAGGCGGTCGTCCTCGCCCGAGATCACAGGTGATCGAACCACTTTCGGATCTGACGGCGGCTGACCAACCGGACGACCGGGGGCGGGTGCGGTGTCGCAGCGAGTGTGTCGACGATCCGCGGCAGGCTGTCCGGCGGAAGTTCCAGATCCAGCGGAGGAAGGCGAGGTCGACCCACCCCGGGGGGTGAGTGCCGGACAGAGGTGACCGAACATCCCAGTAACGGCAGAACTTCTCCCAGCAGACCTGGACATTCGCGCCCATCACCAGGTTCGGCCGCCGGGCCCGGTCGTTCACCCGCGCCGCCGAGCGGCGCTGTAGTGCCATTCCGGCCACCATGCAGGCCTCACCACTGGATCCGCTGGTGGAGCACCCGGTCGCCTGGTCCGGAGACGGGGCGTTCCACAGATCTGCCAGGATGGCCACGCAGCGACGCTCCAGCTCGACGGTCTGCGGGTACTCGTCCTGGTCGATCATGTTCTCGTCGACGCACTCGGCCATCAACGTGCAGGCCTGCGGCTCCATCCAGGTGGTCACGAAGCTGGCCAGGTTGAGGCGCGCACTACCATCCAGCAGCACGGTGCAGAGCCATGTCGCCACCATGCGTGATGGCGCCGCCGCTGTCCCGCCCGGATCGACCGGGCGGCCGGCGTCCGACGGGAGGAACCATCGGTGTGTCGACTTTTCGGGCTGCATGCGGGACCGGTCCCGGTCCCGGCGACGTTCTGGCTGCTGGACGCCCCGACGAGCCTCGAGGAGCAGAGCCGTCAGAACCCCGACGGTGCCGGAATCGGAGTCTTCGGCGCGGGTGATCCATCGGGTGACCCGCTCGTGATCAAGTCACCGATGGCCGCCTGGCAGGACGCCGAGTTCGCCACCGCGGCGCACGACCTGCGCGGCACCACCTTCGTCGCCCACGTCCGCTACGCCAGCACCGGTGGTCTCACCGCCGAGAACACCCACCCGTTCCTGCAGGACGACCGCTTGTTCGCCCACAACGGGGTGTTCACCGGTCTGGACGTGGTCGACGCCCGGATCGCGGAGCTCGGCGGTAGCGGTCTGGTCCACGGCGAGACCGACAGCGAGCGGCTGTTCGCTCTCATCACTGTCGAGACCAGAGCCGCTGACGGTGATCTCGAGGCCGGTATCGTCACCGCCGTGAGCTGGGTGGCGGCGCGCGTGCCGCTGTTCTCGCTGAACTTCGTGCTCGTCACCGCGACCGACATGTGGGGGCTGCGCTACCCGGAATCGCACGAGCTGTGGCTGCTGGAGCGGTCGGCCGGCGGCCACGGCGAGCCGACCCCCCTGGACGCGGCGAGCCCGCGGATCCGGGCCCGCTCCGATGATCTCGCCGGCCAGCCCGCCGTCATCCTGGCCACCCGGCGGATGGACGACGACCCGGCCTGGCGCCTGCTCGCCCCGGGTGAACTGCTGCGGGTGGGCGCCGACCTGCGGTGCCACTGGAGCACGCCGTTCGCCGCCCCCGCGCACCTGCTGACGATGGCCGACTGCCCCCGGGCCGGATCAGGTAGCAAAACCGCCACTATCGGCGGTTTTGATACCTGATCGCAGCGAGGAGGTCAGGTCAGGCGCTCCAACACGATCGCCATCCCTTGGCCGCCGCCGACGCACATTGTCTCGACGCCGAACTGCTCGTCCCGGGCCTGGAGAGCGTTGATCAGAGTGGTCATGATCCGGGCCCCGGTCGAGCCGAACGGATGGCCGAGGGCGATGGCGCCGCCGTGCACGTTGAGCTTCGCGGGGTCGATGCCCAGCTGCCGGTAGCTCGGGATTACCTGCGCGGCAAAGGCTTCGTTGATCTCGAAGAGGTCGATGTCGGCCACAGCCAGGCCGGCCCGGGCCAACGCCTTCCGGGTCGCTTCGACCGGGCCGAGGCCCATGATCTCCGGTGACAGGGCGCTGGCCCCGGTGGCCACGATGCGAGCGAGTGGGGTGAGACCCAGCTCGCGGGCCCGGGTGTCGCTCATGATCAACACCGCGGCGGCGCCGTCGTTGAGCGGGCAGGCGTTGCCTGCGGTGATGGTGCCCCGTTCCCGGAACACCGGGGTCAACGCGGCCAGCTTCGCCAGGGTGGTTCCGGGGCGCGGGGAGTCGTCGGTGGTGACCGCCGAGCCGTCGGGCAGCATCACCGGGGTGATCTCGCGGGCGAAAAAACCGCTCGCGATGGCCGCCGCCGCGCGCTGCTGGGAGATCAGCGCGAACTCGTCCTGTTCGGCCCGGCCGACCCCGCAGAAGGTGGCCACGTTCTCCGCGGTCTGGCCCATCGCCAGGTAGATGTCGGGCAGCTGACCTTCGGACCGCGGGTCGTGCCAGGTCTCGTTGCTTTCGCCGTAGGACTGTGAGACCTCCTGCGCCGCGGTGAACATCGGGTTGTGCAGGTCAGGTTGACCGGAGCCCACGCTGGTCTGTCGGCTGAACCGCGAGACGCTCTCCACGCCGGCGGAGATGAACACGTCGCCGTCGCCGGCGTGGATCGCGTTGGCTGCCATCCGGGCCGTCTGAACGCTGGAGGCGCAGGCCCGGTTCACCATCAGGGCCGGCAGATGGTCGTACCCGAGCTGGACGGCGATCCGCCGGGCCATGTTCTCGGCGTGCTCACCGGCCTGGTCCCACGCCCCGACGAACAGGTCGTCGACCGTGGTCGGGTCCAGTCCGGGGACTTCGTCGAGCAACGCCTGGATGATCTGGGTCATCAGGTCGTCGGCCCGGATCCCGGCCAGCGATCCCTTGTACGCACGTCCGATCGGCGACCGCGCCGTCGAGACGATGACTGCTTCGGGCATCGGGACTCCTCCGTGAGACAACGTGGTTCAACCTACTGGCCGGTAACGGTCAGCGTCGCCCGTCGCGAATCTGGTAGATCCGGGCCAGCGAGACCCCGGCAGCATCCTTGAGCACGATCGCCGGCACCCCGGACGCGATCGCGATCCGGATCGCGTCGCTCTGCGCGTCCCGCGCCAGGGTGGCGGCTTCGTCGGCCGCCCGCCGCCGGGCGGTGGCGGTCTCGACCGCGGTCAACGCCGCGACCCGGTCGGGTTCCATCGAACTTCCGCCTCTCGAGATGTATCACCGCAGCGTCGACGTGCCTCCGCCTGACAGGCCGCAGCTGGGCGACCCCATCATCCCCGGAGTGACCCTATGAGTCGCCACGACGAGCCGCTCCGGTCCGCTCCGCACGAATGGCTGTCCCACGAATGGTTGTCCTTCGCCCGCGAACTTGCCGAGGCGGGGTGGTGGGCGGACGCAGTGACCGCCTACGAGACCGCCCTGACCGGGCTGGACGCGACGGTCGGCGGGGCGTTCGTCGCGGCGGGCGCCCGGACGTCGGCTCCACGGGTGTGGCGGATCCAGGTGCTCGGCGGGTTCGCCGTCTCCGACGGCGGTGGACCCGCCGATCTCACGGGCCTCCGTCCGCAGCACCGGGAGCTGCTGCAGGTGTTGTGCGTGTTCGCCGGCGGGTCCGTGTCCGATCGTCAACTGTGCGGGTGGTTCTGGCCGGACGCCGACCCGGACCGGGCCCGACACCGCCTCGCTGTGGGGGTGAGCGCGCTGCGCTCCCTGGTCGGGGCGCCGGTCGTCGAACGGATCCCGGCCGGCTACCGGCTGCAGCCGGCATACGTCGATACCGACGCGCAACGGTTCGAGCGGAGCGTGTCGGCCGCCCGGCGGGCCGCCGGTACGCAGCGGGTGGCCCGGTTGGAGGACGCCTTCGCGGCCTACGCCGGCCCGTTGCTGCCGGCGGCCGACGCGAGCGAGTGGGTGATGGCCGAGCGCGACCGGCTCCGGGACGCGGCGGTCGACGTCGCCGCCGAGTTGGCCGACCGGCACGCCCGGGTCGGCCGGCATCGGGACGTGGTCCGGGTGGCGCGGGCCGGGCTGCGCCTGGACCGGTATCACGACCGGCTGTGGCGTCGGCTGGTCACCGGGCTCACCGCACTCGGCGAACCGGCGGCCGCCGCCACCGCGCGGCGTGAGTACACCGCGGTACTGGCCGATCTCGGGGTGGTGACCCTGCCCGCGCGGTCGTCGTCACGCGTGCCCAGCCGGGTTTCGGCCTGAGCCGCCGAGTGCAGCGGCCCGACCTCAGCGGTCCGCGCGGCCGAGCGCGATACTGAGCCCTAACACCGGCCGATCCGGACCGGGACCCGACGCCCGAGGAGCTCCGATGTCCGCTGGTTCCAAGGACGACCCGTGGGTTCTCAGCACGGCGCCGGGTTCGTCGGAGTACACGATGTACCGCGAGCCCGTGGGTGGGATTCCGGCCCTGGTCTGTCAGGTCGGCAGCACGACGCTGTCCTACGACGCCCGGGCGATCGATGATCTGCACAGCTGGTTGGTCGAACGGGCCGACTGGGTCGACCTCGGGGCGGCCGACGAGAAGAAGGAGCCCGCGCCGGACACCGTTGAGTCGTGGGGCCGATCTGCGACGAACCCGGTCGGGGGCTGGTACGGCCTGCGGCGCGGCTACCGCGGCCGGTTCGGGATGTACCTGCCGCCGCTGCTCGAGTCACTCGGGTTGGCCGAGCTGACCCATCAACCCCGCAACAACCGGATGCGGGCGCTCTGATCGGGTCCCACCCGGGATCGGGTCGCACCATTGTCCTACAGCGGGACCGACGACTCCTCGACGGTGCCCAGGTCCACCGGCCATCGGTCCGGCCGGTCGCCCAGCGCCTGCACGGCGAGAATGTCGGTGGGCCAGACGGTCTCGCGGGTGGCACCCAACGCACTGACGTCCCACCAGTGGTGCCGCAGCACGGTGAGCTGCTCGTCCTCGGTGTGGCCGCCCAGATCCAGCACGAAGTGCGGCACGGTGACCAGGAAGAACCACTCGGTCTGCTCGGTGATCTGGTCGGAGTAGCCGTGTCGGACCGTCCGTCGGGCGATGGGCCCGACCAACTCATCCTCCGCCAGCACGAGACCGGTCTCCTCCCGCAGCTCCCGGACCGCGGTCTGCGAGAGGGTCTCCTCCGAATCGATGCCGCCGCCCGGCGTCATCCACCAGCGCGCCGCCGGATCGGCCGGGTCCAGCCCCGGGTCGGAGTCCTGGAAGAGCAACACCCGACCGGCCTCGTCGGACAGGATCACCCGCACCGCACGGCGGGTCTTACGGGGCCGGTCGGCCGGCGCCACCGGGCTCCAGCGGGGGGCGTCGGCGGTCATCGACCCAACCTACGGGGCGCTGCCTGGAAGTTCAGATCAACCCGTGGCGGAGTGCGTGGGCGACGGCGTGGGTGCGGTTGCGCACCCCGAGCCGGTCGGTGACCGTCCCGATGATCGACTTGACCGTCCGCTCGGAATAGCAGAGGTGCCGGGCGATCTCGCGGGTGTCACAGCCGTCGGCCAGCAACCGCAGCGCGGTCAGCTGGCGGGCGTCCAGCGCGTGGGGCAGCGGTGTCGGCGGGACGACGTGCAGCGTCGGTCGGGGCGCGGTCGCGGTGCTCGGTGCGGACATCAGGCCTCCAGAGCGGCAGTGGCGACGACGTTCTCGGCGCCTCGGGCCAGTCTGGGCGGCCGGGTTCAACATGCGATCAACAGGCGTGGTCAGTGCGTCGCGAGCCAGTCGAGGATGCCCTGCGCGATGCCGGCCGCCAGGGTGTCCTGGCCGGCGTCGGATTTCATGAAGGCCGCGTCGTCGGCGTCGCGCATGTTGCCCAGCTCCACCATCGTGGTCGGTATCTGCGACAGGTTGAGTCCGGCCAGGTCATCCCGTTTCCACAGCCCGTCGGAGCCGACGTAGTTGCTCGTCGAGGCGCCCACGCCGACCAGTCCGTCCCGGACCGCGGCGGCCAACTGGACCGACGCCGCGCCGACTGCGGCTCCGTTCGGGAGTCGCTGCGAGGTCATCGCGTAGAAGCCCCGGTCACCGGCCGCGGCCCCGTCCCCGTGGATGGAGACCACCGCGGACGCGCTGGAACCGTTGCCGATCGCCGCCCGCTGGTCGACGCACGGTCCGACCCCGTCGTCGGAATCGCGGGTCATCACCACCGTCACGCCGGCGGCGGTCAACAACGCGCGGACCCGACCCGCGACCGCCCAGGTGAACGCGTGTTCCGGATAACCCGCGTTGGTCTCGGTTCCGGTGGTGTTACAGGCCTTCGTCTCACCGAACCCCGCATCGACCGTGGCGTTGATGATCGACGGATTCGCGCCGTTGGCCCCGTTGTGCCCCGGGTCGATCACGACGACCCGGCCGTTGCCGTCCCCCCGGACCACGGTGGGTGTCGCGGTGCTCGTCGTCGTGGGTGTCGTGGGTGTCGTGGGTGTCGTTGGGACGGCGGACGGCGCTTCGGGGGTCGTCTCCGCGACGGTGTCGGGCTCGCTCGTCGGTGTCGGTGTCGGTGTCGGTGTCGGTGTTGGTGCCAGCTCGGTCGACGCGGTGACCGACTCGGTCGACGCGGTGCCCGACGATGTGGAGCCCGTCGGCGGCGGCGCGGTCACGTCGGTGCCGGCGCTGCTGGTCGACGCCGTCGTCGGTGATGGTGCCGGATTCGCCGTCTCACTCCCGCATGCGGCGAGGACCAACAGGATCCCGGCCGCCAGCGCGGCTCCGACCGGGTGCGACAGCCGTCGTTGTGTCGTCCCGCGCGCGCCCATGGCAGCAGCCTGCCAGCCGCTGGAGCCGATGGTCTCGTTCGACATGCATCCAGCGGGCCACCGGTCCAGGTAATGCCATCGTCAATCAATTTCACCCGAACGAGGAGGACCCATGAGAAGGCTCGCAGCAATGACGGCTGTCGGCGCACTCGCGCTGACCACCGCCGTCTTCGGCGCCACCGCCGCATCCGCGGCGGACACCGCGCAGGTGTATGTGGTGCACGGCATCCCCGGCCTGCCGGTCGATGTCTACGTGAACGGGGCGTTGACCCTGGACAACTTCGCGCCCGAGACGGTCGCCGGCCCCCTGGATCTGCCCGCCGGCAGCTACGACGTCGCGATCACCGCCGCCGACGCCGCGGACGCCTCGGCCCCGCTGCTCACCGCCACCGCCGATCTCGTGGCCGGCACCAGCGTCTCGCTGGTTGCCCACCTCAAGGAGGACGGCACCCCGACGATCACTCCGTTCAGCAACGACGTATCCACCATCGCCGCCGGTCAGACGCGGCTGGTGGTCCGGCACACCGCGGCCGCCCCGGCGGTCGACGTTCGCGCCGGTGGGGCCGTGGCGCTGGCCGGCGTGACCAACCCGAACCAGGGCGTGCTGAACATCCCGGCCGGGTCCGTCTCGGCCGATGTCGTCCTGGCCGGTACCAGCACCGTCGCGATCGGCCCGGCCACGCTGGATCTGGCCGAGGGTTCGGCCACTTTCGTTCACGCCGTCGGCAGCGCCGCCGACAGCACGCTGGCCCTGGTGTCCTTCACCGTCACCGGTCTGCACTCCGCGCCGGGTGGGGTTCCCGCCGGTAACGGACCGGCCGGCAACCCGTGGTCGACCGTCGTCCTGATCGTCATGCTGACCGCCGGCCTGGGGGCCGCTGTGGTCGGTGGCCGGCGCCTCACCGCGGGACGGGCCAGCTGACCGTCCCCGACCCGGGACGTTCGTCTGCACCTGCGCACCGGATGTCCCGTCGCCAGGCTGGGATCAGCCTGGCGACGGGGCTCGTGCTCCTGATCGCCGCCCCGGTCGCCTGGGCCGGGCTCACGCCCGACCCGGCGGGGGAGACGGTGACCGAGATGAATGCAGCCGCCGCCCGGGCCCTTTCCGACCCTGCGGCCGTACCGGACGTCCCGGTGTCGGCGTCGGCGTCGGCCGTTCCGGCGGCCGGTGAGGTCGTCTCACCGCCGGCAGAGGGGCCGTTTTCGGCCGCCGCTCCGGTTGCCGATCCGTCGAAGTCGGGGGATGGATCGGCAACCGGAGCGGCGCCTGAACCGGTAGTGCCTCAACCGGAAGTGCCGGAACCGGTGGTGCCGGAACCGGTGGTGCCGCGGCCGGCCGCGCCGGTACGGCTGCAGCTACCACAACTGGGCATCGACAACCCGGTGATCCCGGTGGGCGTCACCGACACCGGCGACCTCGAGATCCCCAAGGATGTCAAAGAGGTCGGCTGGTACCGGTTCGGTCCGGCACCGGGCGCGTCCATGGGTTCGGCCGTATTGACCGGTCACGTGGATGACGCCCGGCAGGGCGCCGGTCCGCTGTCCCGGCTCGGTGAACTGATCGAGGGCGACCGGGTGACCGTCGTCGACGAGACCGGTGCCAGCCGGGTGTTCACCGTGTTGGCGCGGGAGGAATGGTCGAAGTCGGCCGTTCCGATGGACCGGTTGTTCGACCGAGGCGGGAGCCCGCGGCTGGTTCTGATCACCTGTGGTGGCGCGTTCGACTCGGGTACCGGGCATTACGAGGACAACGTCGCGATCACTGCGGTGCCGGTGCCGACCGGTGCCGACGTCTCAGGTGGGTTGGGCTGAGCGCGAACCCACAGGCATTCAGTAGGCTCCCGTCTGTGTCCGATCGTCCGTCCACCCGTCCGGTGGTGGCCACCGGTCCGGATGCGGATTCAGATGCCGAGTTGGTGGTGGCGTTCTGTGCCGGTGACGACACCTCGTTGCGACTGGCCTACGACCGTTACAGCGGGATGATCTTCCGGATAGGCATACTCCGACTCGGTGACCACCACGCCGCCGAGGAACTGGTCCAGCAGGTCTTCGTCCGGGCCTGGAAGGGCCGGGAGGGCTTCGATCCAGCACGGGGGTCGCTGGCGGCCTGGTTGCTCGGCATCGCGCGTCGGCTGGTTGCCGACCACTACGCCGGGATGGACAAGGAACGCCGCGTCATCGCCGCCGCGCAACGGGCCGCACCACCGGCAACAGAGGACCGGACCACCGACCGCGTCGTCGATCAGGTGATCGTCGGAGATCAGGTCAATCGTTTACCCGAGCAGCAACGAATAGTCTTACGGCTGGCGTTCTATTCCGACCTCAGCCATTCCGAAATCGCGGAGACGACGGGCATGCCCCTCGGCACCGTGAAGAGTCACATCCGGCGGGCGCTCATCCACCTGCGGAAGGTCTGGGAGGTGGATGGTGCAACACCCTGATTCCGATGACCTCGCCCTGTTCGCCGTCAGCAGCGGTTCTGATCTCGATCAGCAGGCGGGTATTGCCGCGCACGTGGCCGGTTGTGTGGTGTGTCAGGCCGAGATCGAGGCCTTCCGCTACATCGCCGAGTTGGTCAACCCGGACGGCAGCGCCGTCGATGCGACGGCATTCGTCGCCCCGGGGCCGCACGTCTGGGACGCCATCGCTGACGAGCTCGGATTCGACCGGGGCGTGACGGTCGCTGCGCCTCGGCTCAGCGCCGTACCCGACGCGGCACCGACGGCGCTGCCGGTCGGTGACAGGACCCCTGAGACCCCCGCTGCCCTGGGCAGGACCGAGAACGGCACCGCGACCCGGATCGGGACCGGGACGGACGGCCTTACGCCGCCGGTGGACCTTGCGTCCCGGCGACGCTCGCGCTGGTTCACCGCCGCTGCCGCCCTCGTCGTGGGTGCTGCGCTCGGGGCCGGGGCGATGGCCATCACGCAACGGCCCGGCGATCCCGATCCGGCCCGGATCGATGCCACGGCTGCGCTGGGCCCGATCCCCGGTGGCCCGATCGTCGCGACCGACCCGACGCTGGGCTCGGCGGAGCTGATCTCCGTCGACACCGGCCAGTGGGTGGTCGTGGCGACCGAGGAGTTGCCCACCATCGTCGGGTCCTACGAAGTCTGGCTGTTCGGTAACGACGGCAAGATGATCGCACTGGGTACGCTGCAGGCCGGTAAGGGGCAGTTCTCCGTGCCGGCGGGCATAGACACCACCGAGTACCGCACGGTCGACGTCTCCGACGAGCCGGCCGACGGCAACCCCGCCCACTCCGGCATCAGCGTGGCCCGCGGCACCTTCAGCTGACCGGGAGCCGCCCGTGACGCCAGTAGGGTGGACCGGGCCGCGCAGCGAATCCGGGAAGCGCACCCACCAACCACGCCGCGACCACCGGCCCGAACGGGGAGCCCCTTCATGCAGCCAGGCGGATTCGACCTGTCGCAGCTGATGCTGCAGGCCCAGGAGATGCAGGACGGAATGGCCCGGGCTCAGCAGGAGCTGGCCGAGTCCACCGTCGAGGGCACTTCGGGCGGCGGCCTCGTGATCGCGACCCTCACCGGGACCGGCGAACTGGTCGGTTTGGTGATCAAGCCGGAAGTAGTCGACCCGACCGACACCGAGACGCTCGCCGACCTGGTCATCGCCGCGGTGCGGGACGCCCGGCACGAGGTCGAGGAGCTCACCGAGCAGCTGATGGGGCCGGTCACCGGCGGTCTGGGCGATCTGGCCGGCGGTCTCGGCCTGCCGGGTCTACCCGGTCTGCCCGGCTGACGCGCCGGTGTACGAAGGCCCGGTCCAGGACCTGATCGACGAGCTCGGGCGGCTGCCCGGCATCGGTCCGAAGTCCGCCCAACGCATCGCATTCCACCTGTTGACCGTCGATGCGGCCGACCTCACGAAGCTGCAGTCCGCGCTGCAGCGGGTCAAGGACGAGGTGCGGTTCTGCGAGCTGTGCGGCAACGTCGCCGAGGGCACGTTGTGTCGCATCTGCGCCGATCCGCGGCGCGATCCGGCGGCGATCTGCGTGGTGGAGGAACCCAAGGACGTCGCTGCGGTCGAGCGCACCCGGGAGTTCCGGGGGAAATACCACGTCCTCGGTGGGGCGATCTCGCCCATCGACGGCATCGGGCCGGAGCAGCTGCGCATCGCCCCGCTGCTGCGGCGGGTGGCCGATGACGTGGTCACCGAGGTCATCATCGCCACCGATCCGAACATGGAGGGTGAGGCGACCGCGACCTACCTGATCCGCCTGTTCAAGAGCTTCCCCGGGCTGTCGGTCACCCGTCTGGCCTCCGGCCTGCCGGTCGGTGGCGATCTGGAGTATGCGGACGAGGTCACGCTCGGACGGGCGTTCTCGGGACGCACGTCGGTTGGCTGATCAGCTCCGCGAGCTGGTCTCGGCAGTTCTCGCCGCCCCGGCCCGGCTGGGGGGCTGTCGGCTGGTCGCGATCGACGGGCCGTCCGGCTCGGGCAAGACGACGACGGCCGAACGGCTGACCGAGGTGTTCTCCGCCGACGGGATCGGCACCGGCGTGATCAGCACCGACCACTTCTCGACCTGGGACGACCCGTTCGGCTGGTGGCCCCGGTTGGAGGCCGAGGTGCTCGCTGAGCTGGCGGCCGGGCGATCGGCTCACTACCGGGCGATGGACTGGAGCGAGGGTCCGCCGGTACCGGCGCGGCCCACCACCGTGACGCCGGCGGCCGTCATCATCCTGGAAGGGGTGTCGGCGGCCCGCCGTGCGGTCGTCGACCGCCTGTCGCTGGCCGTGTGGGTCGAACATCCCGACCGGTTCGTCCGAACCGAGCGGGCGGTCGCACGTGACGGCGCGGCGATCCGGGAGCCGCTGCGGGCTTGGCAATTCGCCGAGGATGCCTGGTTCACCGCCGACGGCACCCGCGATCGGGCTGACCGGGTCCTGATCAGCATCTGATCAGCGTCCGATCACCGACTGGTCGGAGTCCGATCACGGCCGGTCAGGGTCACGTCGTCGGGCCGGTGCCGGGTTCGCCGGCGCCGTTTCGCCTCGTACATCGCCTCGTCGGCGGACCGCCAGGTCCCGGGGAAACCGGCGACCACTGTGTAGGGCGCATGGCCGAACGAACCGCTCACGCCAGCTTCGCGCAGGGCTGCCGCCATCCGGGCGACCAGCTTGCCGGCGTGCGCGTCGCTGGCCCCGATCATCACCACCCCGAACTCGTCGCCACCCAGCCGCGCCAACAGGTCACCCTGCCGGACGGTGGACTGCATGGCTTGCGCGGCACGCTGAAGGTAGCGGTCGCCCTCGTGGTGGCCGTACGTGTCGTTGACGTGCTTGAGGTGGTCCAGATCCATCACCACCACACACGCCGGATCGGCGAACCGCTTGAAGCGGTCCTCCTCCTCGGCGAGGAAGCGGTCCCAGCCGCGGCGGTTGATCAGCCCGGTGAGCGCATCCGTCTCGGCCTCGACCCGGGTCCGTTCCAATGCCCGGGCCGCATCGGTCACCGAGGTGTCAGCCTGCAGCACGGACGACAGCAGGCTGGAGAACAGCTCGAGCAATGGCTGCAGGCGCAGCAATGAGTCGTCCTGGGCGGTGCCGGCAAAGCCGCAGACGGTGCCGAACAGCACGCCGTCCGGGAGCACGATGGGGGCGCCCACGTAGGCGCCGATCGTCATCGGCAGCTGCCGCTCGAGGACGTCATAGGCGGGGATCGTGCGGACGTCGGGGGCGATCTGGGGCGCGCGGCCGGTGGACATGGGCTCGCACAGCGACCTGTCGAACCCGATCTCGGAGCCGGCTTCGACCCCGAACTCCGTCCCGCGGACATGAAGCATGATCTGGCGTCCGTGGGTGACCCGGGTGACGGCCCACATGCCGAGCGGAACGGCCACCATCAGGTAGTTGACGACCATCGCGCAGGCACTGTCGAACGCCCGGGCTGGTTGGAGTCCCGCCGGGACCGCGAGCTCGACCAGGGACGGAGTGAAGCTGCCGGTCACTCGTTCAGCGTACGGTCGACGGGGCTCGGTACAGGGCTGTGACCTGGATATTCACTCGTTGGACTGACTGACGGTCGCAAAATATGACGCTGAGTGACACTACCGCGGCGGCACTCGGTCCTGCCGGGGCGTCGCCGGTGAGTCCGTCACGCAGGGCGAGGCGGTCGCGCCGGAATCGTCCGTCAGCCGGAAGCCGGATCGCCCGGCCCGGACGAAACCTCCGCCTGTCGGGCCAGTCGCTCGGTGAGCTCGGCGAGCAGGGCCGCGTCCGGGATCGGGATGCCGGCCACCGAACCCAGGTAGAGCCCCAGTCCGACCAGCCGGATGGTCTGCGCCAGGACCGGGTCGCCGACCTCGGCCAGCAGTGGCTCGTCCCACCGATGGAACCCCGCCACCAGCGCTGCGGCCGCGTCCGGACCGACGCTGTCGTCGGCCCGCACGGCCGCGATCAACGCACTCGTCGACGCGGCCTCCAGATCGGATTCCGGCAGGGCGAAGTCGAGGTAGGCACGGGCCGCGCTCATCCGGGCGGTTCGGGTGGCCATCTGGGCGACCACGTCGGCCTCGGCGTCGGCGAGCAGCCCCGCGTAGAGCGCCTGCTTGTTCTTGAAGTGGTAGAGCAGGCCGCCCTTGGACAAGCCGGCCTCGGCAGCCACCGATTCCAAGGTCACCGCGGAGGCGCCGCCACGCGCGAGGACCGCGCGCATGGCGACCAGAATTCGCTCGCGAGTGTCGGTGACCATTTGGTAGACTGTACCGGCCGGACGGTATATGTCAGCAGCCTGACGTGTCCCCAACTCTCGTGAACCACCTGGTCCGCCGGCCACCAGCGTCGTTGGAGTGTGTCCAGTGTTCCGCCAGTACGTCCGTGTCCTGAGTTTCCCCGGTGCCTTCCTGTTCTCGGTCACCGGTCTGTTCGCGCGCCTGCAGCTTTCGATGGCCAGCATGGGGACCACCCTGCTGATCGTGGCCGAGCGCGATTCGTTTGCGCTGGCCGCCCAGCTCACCGCGGTCTACGCCGTCGCCGGGGCGCTCATCTCTCCGCTGGTGTCGCGCCGGATCGACCAGTACGGCCAGCACCGGGTGGTGCCGTTGCAGCTGTTGTTCCATGTCCCGGCCGTCCTGGGGCTCATCCTGGTGGCGACGCTGCACGGCCTGGTCCCGCTGTTGTTCGTGCTCGCCCTGCTCGCCGGGTCCTCGCAGCTCTCGGTCGGATCGCTGGTCCGGGCCCGCTGGTCCAGGATCTACACCGGCACCCCGCAGCTGCGGACCGCGTTCGCGATGGAGTCGCTCATCGACGAGGTGGTGTTCATCGCCGGCCCGCCGTTGGCGACCGTGCTGGCCCTGCAGGTGTTCCCGAGTGCGGCCCTGCTGTTCGCCACCGCCGTGCTGACCATCGGCTGCACGGTGCTGATCCTGCAACGCAGTACCCAGCCGCTGCCCAGCGGTCAGCCCGCGTCGGCGACCGGTGGCAACGCGCTCGCGCTGCCCGGCGTCGCGGCGGTCACCGGCATCTTCGCGCTGCTCGGTGGCGTCTTCGGCTCGTTCGAGCTGACCACCATCGGCTTCGCGCAGGAGCAGGGCGTTACCGGCTACACCGGCATCCTGCTGGCGGCGTACTCCATCGGATCGCTGATCGCCGGTTTCGCCTTCGGCGCCCACGCCTTCCGGATCCCGCTGCCCGGTCAGCTGGTCCGGGCGAGCCTGCTGCTGGCGGTGGTCAGCGCGCCGTTGGCCCTGATGAGCTCACCGTGGCTGCTGGGATCCGCCGCCTTCGTGGCGGGCTTCGCCGTCGCGCCGGTACTGATCAGCGGGATGAGCCTGATCGAGCACATCGTCCCCGGCAACCGGCTGACCGAGTCGATGACCTGGGTCAGCGGTGGGCTCTCCGTCGGGCTCGCCGGCGGGCTGCTGCTGAGCGGTCTGATCGTCGACAGCATGTCGGCCTCCACCGCCTACATCGTCACGTCGAGCTGTGCTGTCGGCGCTTTCGTCGTCGCCTACCTGGTGCGCAAGCCGATGGGCCGGGCCTACGGGGCCGCCTCGATGCGTGCGCCGGCGATGCCGGAACGGGCAGCCGCGCACTGAGTTCGTCGGCCTTCCGGGTCGGTCCGGCGTCGGCCGCGGTGATGCCGGCGAACACCAGCGGCCCGGCCCCGGCGGTCCAGCGGATACGGCGCCCACATGCACACGGCCGGCGCCGCGCACGTGATCCCGCCGGCAGCGACCATCGCCTTCCGGTCGCCGACCCGGGACGCCAGCGCGCCGGCCGGGATGTCGGCCACCAGCTGGCCGATCCCGGCGATCGCCACCACCAGCGCCGCCCGGGCCGGGCTCGCGCCGAGCCGGGTCGCGGTGATCACGACGACCGGCGCGATCGGCCCTGACCGGTGGATGACAACGCGGGCGGCACGAAGGCGGTGAGCGCTATCGATCGGAGGGTGACCGGCGGCGTGGCGTCGCTGATCACAACGGGTCTCCGTCACGGCTGGACGATCGTTCGTCGTGCACGCGGCGCCGGGGATCCGCCCAGCCACCCGGCTCAGGCCGGCGACCCGCGCCGGGCTCAGGTGGTGGGGCCCGCCCCGGCCCGGGCCCCGGGGCCCGTCCGACGGATCTCGGTGGCCAGCACCGCGGCCTGGGTCCGGCGCTGCATCCCGAGCTTGGCCAGCACCCGGGAGACGTAGTTCTTCACGGTCTTCTCGGCCAGGTACATCCGTTCGGCGATCTGGCGGTTGGTCAGACCGGCGCCGATCAGGGTCAGCACGGTGCGTTCCTGCTCGGTGAGACCGGCCAGCGGGCCGGGGATGTCGGCCTTCGCCAGGGCCCGACTCATCAGCGCATCGGCGGCCTTGTTGTCCAGCAGGGACCGACCGGCGCCGACGGTACGTACCGCGGAGACCAGGTCCATCCCCCGGATGTCCTTGATGACGTAACCGCCGGCCCCGGCCAGGATGGCGTCCATCATGGCCTGCTCGTCGGGGTAGGACGTGAGCATCAGACAGTTCAGATCGGGGATCCGGGACCGCAGCTCGCGACACAGTTCCACCCCGTTGCCGTCGGGCAGCCGGATGTCGAGCACCACGACGTCCGGTCGCACCGCGGGGATCCGGGCCAACGCCTCGGCCACGGATGCGGCCTGTCCGACGACCGTCAGGTCGGCCTCTTCGTCGAGGAGGTCGGCGACACCCCGCCGGACCACTTCGTGGTCGTCGACGAGAAAGACCCTGAGCATGTGACCCCCTCGGTCCCGGCGGGCGACGGCGCCCGCGGACAGGCTACGACGTGCTGGTCGGGACCGGAAGGACCGGCGGCACCGGCGCTGCGGCCGGCGGTGACATGAAGGCGGTCGACGTCGGTCCACCCCACGCCCAGTCCCGGACGGCCGGGACGTCGTCGCCGTACTCACGGGTCCAGCGGCGGGCCTCGGCCCGGGCGTCGACCATCTGCTGGCGCAGCAGGGCGGCCCGCGAGCGCAGCGCCGGGACGTGGTCGATGACGTCCATGACCAGGTGGAAACGGTCGATGTCGTTCATCATCACCATGTCGAACGGGGTGGAGGTGGTGCCCTCCTCCTTGTAGCCACGGACGTGCAGGTTCACGTGGTTGGAGCGGCGGTAGGTCAGGCGGTGAATGAGCCACGGGTAGCCGTGATACGCGAACACGACCGGCTTGTCGGTGGTGAACAGCGCGTCGAAGTCGGCGTCGGACAGGCCGTGCGGATGCTCGGCGGCGTCCTGCAGTCGCATCAGGTCCACCACGTTGATGAAACGGATCTTGAGCTCCGGCAGGTTCTCCCGCAGGATCGCCACCGCAGCCAGCGCCTCCAGCGTCGGTACGTCACCGGCGCAGCCGATCACCACGTCGGGCTCGCCCCCGTCGTTGGACGCCCAGTCCCAGATACCCAGCCCGCGCGCGCAGTGGTTGCCGGCCTCGTCCGGACTGAGCCAGTCGTAGCAGGGCTGCTTACCGGCGACGATGACGTTGACGTAATTCTCGGACGCGAGGCAGTGCTGAGCCGTGGAGAGCAGCGTGTTGGTGTCCGGCGGGAAGTACACCCGGATGACATCGGCTTTCTTGTTCACCACGTGATCGACGAAACCCGGGTCCTGATGGGTGAAGCCGTTGTGGTCCTGCCGCCAGACATGCGAGGTCAACAGGTAGTTCAGCGACGAGATCGGCCGACGCCAGCCGATGTCGCGGGTCACCTTGAGCCACTTGGCGTGCTGGTTGAACATGGAGTCGACGAGGTGGATGAACGCCTCGTAGCAGGAGAACATCCCGTGCCGACCGGTCAGCAGGTAACCCTCGAGCATGCCCTGGCAGGTGTGCTCGGAGAGGATCTCCAGCACCCGGCCGGAACGAGCGAGATGCTCGTCGGTGGGGAGGATCTCGCCCTGCCAGACCTTGTCGGTGGTGGCGTAGACGGCATCCAGCCGGTTGGAGGCGGTCTCGTCCGGTCCGACCAGTCGGAAGTTGTCGGTGTTGTCGATCATCACGTCCAGCAGGTATTGGCCGAGCACCCGGGTGGGTTCGTGCATCGTCGCCCCCGGTGTCGTCACCGGCACCCCGCGTTCACGGAAGTCGCGCAGTACCAACGGCTTCCGTAGCAGGCCGCCGTTGGCGTGCGGATTCGCGCTCATCCGGCGGTCGCCGATCGGCGCCAGCGCGGAGATGCGCTCCATCACCCGGCCGTCGGCGTCGAACAGCTCTTCCGGGCGGTAGGAGCGCATCCAGTCGGCCAGCATCGCCCGGTGGGCTGCATTCGTCCGGGTCGCGGTCAACGGCACCTGGTGCGAACGCCAGGTGCCCTCGTACTGCAGACCGTCGATCATCTTCGGACCGGTCCAGCCCTTGGGGGTGACCATCAGGATCATCGGCCACGGCTGCCGCTCGGTGGCGCCGTTCTCCCGGGCGTCGTGCTGGATCTCCCGGATGCGGGCGAGCACGGTGTCCATCGTGGTCGCCATCACCTCGTGCAGCAGGATCGGATCGGAGCCCTCGACCGTGAACACCTCATGCCCCAGACCCCGCAGCAGGTCCAGCAGCTCCTCGCGGCGGATCCGGGCCGGGATGGTCGGGTTGGCGATCTTGTAGCCGTTGAGGTGCAGGATCGGCAGCACCGCGCCGTCGTGCACCGGGTCCAGCAACTTGTTGGCGTGCCAGGAAGCGGCCAGCGGTCCGGTCTCGAACTCCCCGTCCCCGACGACCGCGGCGACGACCAGGTCGGGGTTGTCGAAGGCGGCCCCGTAGGCGTGCGACAGCACGTAGCCCAGCTCGCCGCCCTCGTGGATGGAGCCGGGGGTCTCGGGGGCGACATGACTGGGGATCCCGCCGGGAAAGCTGAACTGACGGAAGAACTGTCGCAGGCCGTCCGTCGTGCGGGTGATGTGCGGGTAGACCTCGGAGTAGGTGCCGTCGAGGTAGGCCGAGGCAACGAGGGCCGGCCCGCCGTGGCCCGGACCGGCCATGAAGATCGCATTGACGTCGTCGTTACGGATGATCCGGTTCAGATGGGCGTAGACGAAGTTCAGGCCCGGTGTCGTACCCCAGTGTCCGAGCAGCCGCGGCTTGACGTCTTCGGCAACGAGATCATCTCGCAGCAGGGGGTTGTCGAGGAGGTAGATCTGCCCGACGGCGAGATAGTTCGCCGCCCGCCACCAGGCGTGCAGGTCTGCGAGTTCGGTGGGATTCAGCGTCTGGCCCGGTGTCGCGACCTGATCGGTCGGATCGACGAGGTGCAAGGCGGAGTTCGGAGCGGACACGGTCGCGGTCATGGACCCAGGCTTGTCGCCGACGGCCGGGATCGGAAGGGCACAAGGTCCCGATACCGCCTGGCGGGTGGGTCATCCCGACCCCCAGGAGGGGGACCTAATGCTCTATCAGATCGGGTGGTCGCGGCCGAGGCTGAGCGCACACCGACGAAAGGGATGGCCATGTCCACAACCAATGCTGTACCCGACCAGTTCTCCGCATCCGCCGATCTGCCGGTAACCGGCGCGTCCGGTGGGACGGCGATCCAGCCGATCGTGCCGACCGGGACGGCGTTCGCCCGCCGCAGCCTGGCCGTGCTGAGAATCGCGACCGGCGTGATCTTCCTGTGGGCGTTCCTGGACAAGTTGATCGGGCTCGGGTACTCCACCACCACCGCGAGGTCCTGGCTGAGCGGCGGATCGCCGACCAACGGCTTCCTGGGACACGTGGTGGTCGGCCCGTTCCAGTCGGTGTTCCGGGCCTGGGCGGGCGCGGGCTGGGCCGATCTCGCCTTCATGGCCGGTCTCGGCGCGGTCGGTCTCGCGGTGATTCTCGGTGTGGGACTTCGGGTCTCAGCGATCGCTGGAGGCGTCATGATGCTCATGATGTGGGCGGCGGAGTGGCCCCTGGCCCGCTTCGACTCCCTCGGTGAGGCGACCGGTTCGAACAACCCGCTCGTCGATTACCACATCATCTACGCCCTCGCGTTGGTGGTCATCGCCGCGACCGCCGCTGGTGACACCTGGGGTCTGGGGGCCCGCTGGTCGGCGCTGCCGATCGTGCGCCGCGTTCCCTGGCTGCGCTGACCCCGCCGATCAGCCAGGTCGGGACCAACGACCCTTCCCGGGTCCGCACACTGATGAGGAGATTCCCCCATGACCGCAGTGAAGTCGACCGTCATGCACACCCCCGGCCAGGCGGCGTACGAGTACCGCCTCGATCTGGTCACCGGGGTGCTGCAGAAGCAGACCGGCCTGGACGCCCCCGCGGCCCGTGAGACCGCCGTCCTGGTACTGCGGGCGATCAACACCATTCCCGAGCACGTCCGCTGACCTCCTGACCGGACGCAGCTGACCCGACGCGTGCCAGAGTGGGCCCTGTGCCCTTTGACGAACGTCCGGCCCGCTCGGTTCCACCCGGTGCCGAACCGGCCCACACGTTGTCCGAGGCGCGACTGCGACGACTGCTGGTCGAGGTCCAGGACGGGATCGAGGAGATCGTCGACAGCACACGGAGCCGGATGGACGGCCTGTTGGCCGCGGTCCTCGCGGTGTCCTCCGGTCTCGAGCTCGACCAGACCCTGCGCCAGATCGTCGAAGCGGCCACCGAACTCGTCGGCGCCCGCTACGGCGCCCTCGGGGTCCTGGACGAGAACGGCATGCTCGGGCAGTTCGTCAACGTCGGGATCGACGACGACACCGTGCACCGGATCGGCGCGCTGCCGACCGGGCACGGCGTCCTCGGGGTCGTCATCGATGGCCAGCTGCCGCTGCGGCTCACCGACCTGTCCGTCCACCCCGCATCGATCGGTTTCCCGCCCGGCCATCCGCCGATGCGGACATTTTTGGGCGTCCCCGTGCAGGGGCGTGGCGCGGTGTTCGGGCGCCTCTACCTGACCGAGAAGCTGACCGGGGGCGACTTCACCGAGGACGACGAAGCCCTGGTACGCGCCTTGGCGGCCGCGGCCGGTATCGCCATCGACAACGCCCGGCTGTACGAGGGGGTGCGCAGCCGGCAACGCTGGCTCGAGGCCACCGGTGAGGTCATCGTCGAACTGCTCGACGGCACCGACCCCGGAGATGCGCTCGCGCTGATCGCGCGCCGGGCGCTGGAGCTGACCGACGCGCACTACACGCTGATCGCGCTACCGACCGACCACTCCGCCGACCGGTCCGAGGTCACCGAGCTGACCGTCGCCGTCTGTATGGGAATGGGATCCGACACCCTCACCGGCCGCCGGATCCCGGTGGAGGGCTCCACGGCCGGTGCGGTGTACCGGGACAGTGTGGCGCGCCGCGTGCCGTTCCTCGCGCACGACCTGTTGCACGGTCGAGACCGCGAGTTCGGGCCCGCGCTGGTGCTGCCGTTGGGCCGCGGGACCTCGATCTCCGGGGTGCTGCTGGCCATCCGGAACCCGGAGGCGCCGCTGTTCGACCAACGCCAGTTCGAGGTCGTCTCGTCCTTCGCCGATCAGGCGGCGCTGGCGCTGGAACGGGCGGCGAGCCAATCCGCGCGCCGGGAGGTGGAGGTGCTGGCCGACCGCGACCGGATCGCGCGGGACCTGCACGACTCGGTGATCCAGCGGCTGTTCGCGATCGGGCTCGCGCTGCAGAGCACCCAGCGGCGCTCGACGTCACCGGCGGTCGCCGAACGCCTGGTGGGCCACATCGACCAGCTCCACGATGTCATCCAGGACATCCGGACCGCGATCTTCGACCTGCAGAGCGACCCCGACGACCTGCCGAGTCTGCGCACCGTGCTGCACGGCATCGTCACCGAGCTGACGGCCGATGCGCCGATGCGGACCAGCATCCGGATGTCCGGCCCGCTGGGTGTGGTCCCGGTGGGGCTGGCCGAGGACGCGGTGGCGGTGCTCCGCGAGGCGGTCAGCAACGCGGTGCGACACGCCCACGCTCACGAACTGACGGTGTCCGTGTCGGTCGACGACAATCTGGTCATCGACATCAGCGACGACGGCGTGGGCATCGCGGACACCGTTGCTCGTAGTGGTCTGCACAACCTGGCCCACCGGGCCGCCGCGGCCGGGGGCACGTTCTCCTGCGTTCGTCGCGCCCAAGGCACCCAGTTGTTGTGGGCGGCGCCGCTACCGTGACCGCCGGAGTGGGTCACGGCCGCGACGTGGGTCGGTGTGGTGCTCAGCTGACGGTGATCGCGGTGTGCAGGTGACGGGTCGTGGTGCCGTCTTCGGCCACCACGACGAGATCGCTGCCCGCGTGCTTACGGCACGATGCGGCGACGGTGCCGAAGGCGGCATCGCGCAGTGTGGAGTGACCGTGGGCTCCGAGCACCAAGAGGGCCGCCCCCCGGGAACGGTCGACGAGCACCGCAGCGGGCTGTCCGTGGACGCTGGACGGGGTCACGCGACCAGTGAACCCGGTGTCCTTGCGGGCTGCCCGGATCTCGTTGTCCAGCATGCAGGCCGAGGCATTGCTCAGCTCGTGGGAGGACCCGAACGCGACGTCGCGCAGCCCGCCCGCGTGCCAGCAGTGCACGACGTCCACGTCGGCGCCCAGGGTGTCGGCCTCCCGGAGGGCGAACCGCAGGGCGGCCATACTCGCGTCGGAGCCGTCGATGCCGACGACGACGGTGGTGGATGAAGTGGCAGTCTCGGACATGGTGGACCCCGGTCTCGGCAGCGGAACGACCCACAGCGGGCCTGCCCTCGACGGTAGGGGGCATTCCGGCGCGGGGGGAGAGTCGAAAGTCCCGGCCGACGCCGGGGGAGAGTCGAAAGTCCCGGCCGACGCCGGGTTGTCCTGCCTGGCTGCCGTACCACCCGCTTCGCCGCCGTTACGACCAGGGGCAACGGCAGCGGAGGGAGGGAACGGCATCGAAGGGCAGGACGAGGGGCCGAGGAGAGGGTCAGGTAGCGGTGGCGGGCCGGCCGTAGGCGTCGGACACGGACTTCTGACCTGCGGTGGCGGGTGTCTTCCCGACTGGCGGGCCCTCCCGTACCTCCGCCTTGGCGGGCGTCCAACCGTCGGTCGGCGCGGAGGTCCGGGTGAACATCAGGACCGCGACGAGCCCGAACACCAGTACCGCGGCCGGGAGCAGCAGCGCCTGACCCATCGCGTGGGCGAAGCCCTGGCGCAGGAAATCGGGCAGCGGGCCGGCCGTCATCTCGGCACCGGCCGGGTCGAGGCCCGCGCCGGACGGGAGCTCGGCGACGAGTCGGCTCTGCATCAGGGTGCCGATGCCCGCGCTGCCCAGGACCGCGCCGATCTGCCGCGTGGTGTTGTAGACACCGGATCCGGCGCCGGCGAGCTGGCGCGGGAGGTTACGGGTGGCGGTGGCCGACAGCGGCGACCAGATGAACGCGTTGGCCACGCCCATCAGACCCATCGGCAGCAGCAGCTGCCAGATGGCCACGTCCGGGGCCAGGATCAGCGACAGCCACACCAACGAGACGATCAGCAGCGTCAGCCCGGTGCCCGCGATGTAGCGCGGGTGCGCCCGATCGACGAGCTTGCCGACGGCGGGAGCCAGCACCCCGGTGAGCACCGCCATCGGGATGAACAACAGCGCCGCCCGGGTCGGGGTGAGGCCGGCGACCTTCTGTGCGAACAGCATCAGTGGCAGCGCCAGCCCGGTGATGGCGAAGCCCATGGCACTGATGCCCACGTTGGCCAGCGAGAAGTTGCGGTCTTTGAACAGGCTCAGCGGGAGCAGCGGCTCGCCCTGGTTACGGCTCTGCCACCAGATGAACGCGCCGAGCACGATCGCGCCGACGGCGATCAGCGACCACACCGAGATCGGGCCCGCGATGGTGCCCCAGTCGTATTTCTGGCCCTCCTGGATGCCGAAGACCAACATGAACAGTCCGACCCCGGAGAGCACGATCCCCAGCACGTCGTAGCGGTGCGGGTGCGTCGGCAGCGCCGGGACCAGCCGCACGGCCAGCACGAACGCGACCACCCCGACCGGGACGTTGACGAAGAAGATCCACTCCCAGCCGAGCGAATCGACGAGGACACCGCCCAGGATCGGGCCGACCAGGGTCGCGACACCAGCGGTGGCGCCCCACAGGCCCATCGCGGTGCCGCGCTTGTCCGGCGGGAAGGTGCGGGTGATGACGGCCATCGTCTGCGGCGTCATCATCGCTGCGCCCAGACCCTGGAACACCCGGGCCAGGATGAGCGTGCCGGCGCTGCCGGACAGGCCGCACCACAGGCTGGACGCGGTGAACAGCACCAGGCCCATCAGGTAGACCTTCTTCGGGCCGATCTGGTCGCCGAGCCGACCGGTGAACAGCAGCGGCACCGCGTAGGCCAGCAGGTAGGCGCTGGTCACCCAGACGACCTCGTTGATGTCGGCGTTCAGGCCGGTCATGATGGCCGGCGTCGCGACGCTGACGATGGTCGAGTCGACCAGGATCATGAAGAACCCGATGACCAGCGCCCACAGGGCCGGCCAGGGATTGGTGACGTCGCCGGGTGCTCCGGTGGTGGACGGGGACTGGGTCATGGGGTGGATCCTGATTTCTCGCTCGGGGCGGTGTCGACTGGGATGGATACTGCCGGGAAGGGTCCGGTGGATGCCACGCAATGGCGTCGGATCGAGATCTTCGACGAATCGACCAGCCATCGACTCGGCGCCCCGGCCCGTGCTGGTACTGCGTGTACCCAGTACCGGACCGTCATACCGCGAGCGCGGGTGTGACGTCAGCCCACCGTTGCGGCTTCGACGGCCGGGGTGGCCCTGTCGGCTCTGCCCTCGACCGGTCGGGCGGCGCGGCGCCGGTACGAGCCGAACAGGACGCCACCGACCACCGCGGCCCCGGCGACGAGCTCGACCGCGTCGATCCGCTCGTCGAAGATGAGCCAGGACGACACCACGCCGACCACCGGCACCAGCATGGAGAACGGCGCCACCGTGCTGGACGGGTATCGGCCGAGCAGGGTGTTCCAGATGCCGTATCCGAGCAGGGTCGCGACCACGACGACGTAGAGCAGTCCGAGGACGGCCGGCAACGCGTCGGCGGTGGCCAGCGTCGACAGCGAGGCCCAGATCCGATCCGGTCCCTCGACCAGTAACGACAGCACCAGCATCGGCAGTACCGGGACCGTCGACATCCACAGCGTCAGGTGGAAGGCATTGGGCGCCTTGGCCTGCCGGCTGCACACGTTGCCGATGGCCCAGCCCAGCGCCCCGCACAACGTCAGGACCAGCGGGAGCAGGGCGGCCGCCTGCGCGCGGTGCACCGCGATCGCGCCGAGACCTCCGACCGCGATCACGATCCCGACGATCTGGTGGACCGTCAGCCGTTCACGGAGGAAGACCCCGGCCAGGACGACCGTGAACGGGGCCGAGGCCTGCAGGACCAGCGAGGCCAGGCCGCTCGGCATCCCGGCGGCCATTCCGAGATACAGGAAGGCGAACTGCAGGGTGCCGATACCCAGGCCGACGCCGATCAGCCAGCGCACCGGGACGGCGGGCCGGGGGATCAGCAGCAGGGTGGGAGCCGCGATCAGGGCGAAGCGGAGAGCGACCATCAGCAGTGGCGGGAAGTGTCGCAGCGCCAGGGCGGTGGCCGGGAAGTTCAGGCCCCAGCAGACCGCGACGAGGACGGCCAGGAGACGGTCACGGGTGCTCACGCCCCGACGTTGCCAGCCGACCAGGATGTAGCACAAGCACAGTCATCTGAACCGTCCTTGTAGCGTCACTTCAATGAGAACGGAACCGTTCGACCTCGACCAGCTGGCGACGCTGCGTGAGTTGGCCGATCGGGGCTCGGTGACCGCCGTGGCCGACGCGGTGGGGCGGACGCCGTCGGCGGTGTCCCAGCAGCTCAAAGCGCTCCAGCGGCAGGTCGGGGTCCCGTTGGTGGAGCGGGTGGGACGCGGCGTCCAGCTCACCGCCGCCGGCCGCGCGCTGGCCGCCGGGGCGGTGACGGTCGCCACCGCCCTCGCCGAGGCGCAGGCGGCGTGGCAGGCCTACCGCGACGA
>JBDSLP010000096.1:0-2948 GCA_039916325.1 Nakamurella sp.
CCTCCTCGACGCGGCCCTCTCCCGCGGAGTGGCTGTCCTACTCATTTCCACCGACTTCGAGGAGGTCGCTCGCGTGAGCCACCGTGCCCTGGTCTTCAAAGAAGGCTCCATCGTGCGGGAGATCCCCCGCTCCGAACTGACTGTCGAAGCCCTCGTCCGCGACGCCTCCGGCAAATCCTCGTGAGCGGCCGCGAGAAGTCTGCAGGCGGTTATCTCATCGGCACGTGGGGACTCCCGATCCTCACGGTGGTCCTGTTCGTGCTCTTTTCGGTGTTACTGCCGAACACGTTCCCGACCGGCACCAACATCCGGTCGATCCTGGTCAACCAGGCCATCCCGGCGATCCTGGCGCTGGGCGCCACCATCCCGATCGTCACCGGGCGCTTCGATCTCTCGATCGGCTACGGCATCGGACTGGCGCACGTGCTGGCGATGTACCTGGTGGTGAACACGGGCATCCCGTGGCCGGTCGTGGGGTTGATCGTCCTGGTCGGTGGCCTGGTGGTCGGACTGGTCAACGGCCTGCTGGTCGAACTCGCCCAGATCGACTCCTTCATCGCCACCCTCGGCACCGGAAGCGTGTTGTATGCCATCACCGGCTGGGTCACCGGTGGAGGACGCATCGTTCCCGGCTCCGGCGGTCTGCCCGCCGCGTTCACCGACATGACCAACTCGTCGATCCTGGGCCTGCCGGTCACCTTCTTCTACCTGCTGGGCATCGTCGTGCTGCTCTGGCTGTGCCTGGAGCATCTGCCGATCGGACGCTATCTGTACGTGGTCGGCGCCAACCCGCGCGCGGCGGAGCTCGTCGGCATCAAGCGCCACAAGATCATCGTCCTGGCCTTCATCGGCTCCGGCGTGGTCACCGCCTTCGCGGGCGTGCTCCTGGCCGCGCAGCAGCAGATCGGCGATCCGAGCGCCGGCAGCTCCTACCTGCTACCGGCGTTCGTCGGGGCCCTTTTGGGGTCGACCACGATCAAACCCGGTCGCGCCAACGCCTTCGGCACCCTGATCTCGGTGGCGATCCTCGCGATCGGACTGTCCGGGCTGCAGCAGCTCGGAGCGCAGTTCTGGGTCACGCCGCTGTTCAACGGTCTGACCCTGCTCGCGGCGGTCGGCCTGGCCGGTTTGGCGTCCCGTCGGCGTCAGCGCGCCGGCGTGGTGGTCGGTGCGGCGTCGACATCGCCGCCGAACGACACCCACGCGCCTGCCTCGTCCTCGACGTAGGTCCAGATCTTCGCGACATCGCCTTCCGATCGGACGATCTCGCTTGTCACTGCCGCTCGTACCGCTCGACCTGCACCACCAGTCCGTCGTCGGGCGTGACCCGATGACTCGATCCCGGCAGCGGACCCGGTCCACTGCCATCCTGAGGAGAACAACGATGTATGTCAACGCGAACATCAGATGGCGACTGGCGGCCTCGACGGTCATCGTGGCCACCGTCCTGACCGGCTGCACCAAGGGCTCGACCGCCGCCTCGGAGTCGACCTCGAGCAGCGCCGCGGCCGGTTGTCCCACCGTCCTGGCGGATGCCCAGAAGGCGGTGAAGGCCGCCAGCGACAACAGCTCACCCTGGACCGGACCCACGACCGGACCGAAAGCCGAGTCCAAAAAGCTGATCGTCTACGTCGCGGCCGCGATGACCAACCCCGGAGTGGCCGGCGTCGCCGCCGGCGTCCAGGAAGCCGCCACGGCGATCGGCTGGGAATCCCGGGTGCTCGACGGCCAAGGCGATCAGGCGACCACGCAGGCCGCGCTGGGCCAGGCCATCTCGCTCAACCCGGCCGGTATCGTCATCGGCGGCTTCGACCCCAAATCCACCCAGTCCCAGGTCGATCAGGCTGCGGCGGCCGGTATCCCACTCATCGGATGGCACGCGGTGGCCGATCCGGGACCCAGCACGGATCCGAAACTGTTCACCAACGTGACCATCGCCGTCGACACCGTGGCCAAGATCAGCGCCCAGGACATCATCGCGCGGTCCAACGGCAACGCCGGCGTCGTGGTCTTCACCGACAACTCGATCCCCTTCGCCGCCGGCAAGTCGAAGCTGATCGAGAAGTACCTCACCGAGTGCTCGACGGTCAGCGTGCTCAGTGAGCAGAACATCCCGATCCCGGATGCGGGAACTCGTACGCCGCAGGCGTTCTCGTCCCTCATCACCACGCTCGGTGACAAGTGGACCGACTCGGTTGCGATCAACGACCTGTACTTCGACAACGCCGCGACCCCGCTGCGCGCCGCAGGCAAAGCCGGTGACGGCGCCCCGTACAACGTCGGTGCCGGCGACGGATCACCGGCGGCATTCCAGCGGATCGCGTCCAAGCAGTTCCAGGCCGTGACCGTACCGGACCCGCTGAACCAGCAGGGTTGGCAGATCGTCGACGAATTCAACCGGGCGTTCGCGGGCCAACCCGCAACCGACTACGTACCCCCGGTGCACATCACCGATAGTGCCAACGTCGGCACCACCACGTCCTGGGACCCGGACAACGGCTACCGGGACACCTACAAGGGCATCTGGGGCAAGTGACCGCCGCCCGGTCAGCCGACAGGGAGATCCGCTACGGGTTCATCGGACTCGGGTCCATGGGCGCACCGATGGCGGGCCACCTGGCCGATCACTGCGCGGCCACGGGGAAACAGCTGCTGGTGTGGAACCGCACGTCCGGCCGCGGCGCCCCCCTCGTCGAGAGGGGTGCCGTGGTGGTCGACGACCCGGTCGATATGGTCGGCGTGTGTGACGTGGTGGTGGTGATGCTGCCGGACCTGCCGCAGCTGGTGGAACTGGTGGATGCGCCGGTCGGTCTCCTGTCCCGAGTCCGCCGCCCCACGACCGTCGTGGTGTGCTCCAGCGTGTCACCGAGCGCTGTTCGCGATTTCTCCGCCGACGCGGCCCGACGTACGGACGGCCTGGTCACCGTGGTGGACGCACCCGTGTCGGG
>JBDSLP010000097.1:0-10314 GCA_039916325.1 Nakamurella sp.
GGTGAGCTGCTCCTCGGTGGCGCCCACGTAGGAGATCTCCGGGATCGTGTAGATGCCGATCGGTTGGAGCTCCCCGAGCTTGCTCCCCACCGGCTCGCCGAACGCGTCGTAGGACGCCCGCCGGCCCTGCTCCATCGCGGTCGCCGCCAGCGCCGGGAAACCGATGACGTCGCCGACGGCGTAGATGTGGTCGACCTCGGTGCGGTAGTGGTCATCGACGGAGATCCGCCCTCGGGTGTCGGCCATCAGGCCGGCCCGGTCCAGATCGAGATCGTCGGTGACGCCCTGCCGACCCGCCGAGTACAGCACGGTGTCGGCTGGGATCCGCTTACCGGACTCGAGGATGGTCAACGTGCCGCCCTCGTGCTTCTCCACGGTTCGGACGCTCTCACCCATCCGGAAGGTCACCGCGAGGTCGCGCAGCTGGTACTTCAGTGCCTCGACGATCTCCAGGTCGCAGAACTCGAGCATCCGGGGCCGCTGCTCGACGACCGTGACCTTCGTGCCGAGGGCGGCGAACATCGACGCGTACTCGATGCCGATCACCCCGGCCCCGACCACCACCATGGAGCGCGGAATGTACTTGAGGTTCAGGATCTGGTCGGAGTCAACGATGGTCGCACCATCGAACTCGACTGTCGCCGGCCGGGCCGGGCGGGTGCCGACCGCGATGACGATCTTGTCGGCCTTGGCGACCTTCTTCTCCCCCTCCGCCTCCTCGACCTGCACGGTGTGCGAGTCGAGGAACGACGCGGTCCCGATGTAGAGCGTGACGCGGTTTCGCGAGAGCTGGCTGCGGATGACGTCGGTCTCACGGTTGATGACGTGAGTGGTCCGGGCCATCAGGTCGCCGATGGTGATGTCGTTCTTGAGTCGGTACGCCTGCCCGTACAGCTCCCGCTGGCTCAGCCCGGTCAGGTACATCACGGCTTCGCGCATCGTCTTGGACGGGATGGTGCCGGTGTTGATGCACACCCCGCCGACCATCATCGGACGCTCGACGATCGCGGCGCGCTTGTGCAGCTTGGCGGCGGCGATCGCCGCCTTCTGCCCGGCCGGACCGGACCCGATCACCAACAGGTCGTACTGCTCCATGACGATTCCCCTCGCGGCGGTGGCCCGGACGAAAATTCAACCCGGCGCATCCTCACACATGGCGATGACGGCAGAGTAGAGCTCAGGCCCGAACGGAGGGTGCAGCAACAGGCAGCGCCTGGGCGTGGGAAAAGAAAAAACCCCGGGCTGCTGCCAAGTCGGGGGTCCGGCAGCAATCCGGGGTCACTCTTTCTATCGCCGTACTCCGAAATCGCGTTACACTCTTTCGGGTGATTTTTGGCGGTCAGAGAGGCGGCTCGTGGCGGCCGCTCCCGGGGGTCAGTCGAAGATCCGGCCCTGCCGCTGAGCGATCACGATCAGCTCGTCACGCATCGACGCGGTGGGTGCGCTGTCGATGGCCCGGTTCACCAGGCGGCGGGTACGGGACGTCTCACGGTGGCTACGGATCGCCTTCGCGAGGTTACTCATGAAAAACACCTTCTCTGGTCTGTCCACCCGGACGGGCGGGGTGCCCGCCGGTGGATCCGGCGGGTTTGTGTCTCAGTTATACAGACGCTCAAACACCCCGAAGGATGCCCGAATCGCCGATGAAGTGGGTCACATACCGGCGATCGTCCGGTTTCGAGTCTATCTGACACCCGATGCGCGGGTAGGGGTTGGTGCGTCCGCCGACCGGCGACGCTGGTCACTGCGGACGGTGGACCCTTCACCAGGCGAAGGCGAGGCCCGGATCGGTCAGCAGTCCGCCCACGTCGGCCAGGAACCTGGCCCCCTGCGCACCGTCGACCAGCCGATGGTCGAACGACAGCGACAGCTGGCACACCTGCCTGACGGCGAGCTCACCGTCCACCACCCACGGCGTCGGCTTGATCGACCCGACCGCCAGGATTCCAGCCTCTCCGGGATTGAGGATCGGCGTACCGGCGTCGATCCCGAACACGCCGATGTTGGTGAGGGTGAAGGTGCCGCCGGTCATGACGGCCGGTGACGTCCGACCCGCCCGGGCCGTGTCGGCGAGCTCGGTCAGCGCCCGCGCCAGGCCCCGAAGATCCAGCGCGTCCGCGTCCCCGATGTGCGGCACCACCAGACCGCGAGGGGTCGCCGCAGCGATACCCAGGTTGACGTAGTCGTTGAGCACGATCTCCTGGGCCGCTTCGTCCCAGGTCGCATTGAGGTCCTCGGATCTGCGCAGAACCAGACAGACCGCGCGGGCCACGAAGGCCAGCGGGGTGAGTTTGACGTCGGCGAACTCCGGTCGACTCCGCAGCCGCTCCCGCAGCGCCATCATCTCGGTGACGTCCACGCTGTGGAACACGGTCACGTGCGGGGCGGTGAAAGCACTGGTCACCATTGCGGCCCCGGTCGCCTTACGCACTCCCTTGATCGGTACCCGGCGCTGCCGGGACGGATCGACGCCAGATCGGGCCGGCGTGGGTCGTCGAACCGGTTCGAGGGCGGTGGCCGGGGTCCCGGCCTTCTCGACATCGGCGCGCCTGATGAGGCCGTCCGGCCCACTCGGGGTGACGGTGTGCAGGTCGACGCCGAGCTCGCGGGCCAGCAGCCGCACCGGCGGTGCGGCCAGCGGCGATGCGCGGCGGACCGCTACCGGGGCGGGGGCCGGAGGCGTGACCGGGGTCGTGGGCGTGACCGGGGTCGTGGGCGTGACCGGGGCCGGGTCCTTGGCCGTGGGCGTGGCCGAGGCCGTGGGCGCAGCCTTGACCGGGTCCGTTCGCCGCGGCCGGCGACCCGGGGCCGAGGCCGCCGAGACGAACCCGACCAGGGTGGCGATGCGGCCGTCCGCGGTCATCTCGCCGATCTTCGTGCCCGCCTCCTCGGCGATGACACCGTCAGGCACCGGTACGCCGGCCGGCGAGGGATCGGTGTCGATGGTGATGATCGGCACCCCGACGTCGACCGTCTGACCCGGCGTGACCAGCAACGACGTCACGCGGCCGGCGAACGGCGACGGTAGTTCGACGGCGGCCTTGGCGGTCTCGATCTCGACCAGGATCTGGTTGACACCGACCTCGTCGCCCGGAGCGACCCGCCAACCGAGGATCTCGGCCTCGGTCAGGCCCTCGCCGACGTCGGGCAGCGCGAAGGTCTCGACGTGGCTCACCGGTACTCCAGACTGCGGTCGACAGCGTCCAGGACGCGGTCCAGGTTGGGCAGGAAGTCCTCTTCCAGCCGGCTCGGCGGGTACGGGACGTCGAGGCCGGCCACGCGCAACACGGGCGCCGCCAGTGAGTAGAACGCCTCCTCGGTGACCCGGGCCGCGATGTCCGAGGTGATCGAACTCTCCCGGGGCGCCTCCGAGACGACCACCAGGTGCCCGGTCCGGCGGACGGACTCCAGGACCGGCCCCAGATCGATCGGCGACAGTCCGCGCAGGTCGATGACCTCCAAGGAGCGCCCCTCGGCCGCTGCGGCGTCGGCGGCGGCCAGGGCGATCGACACCGACGGCCCGTAACTGACCACCGTGCAGTCGGTGCCCTCGCGACGGACGCGGCTCGAGAAGTAGTCGCCCTGGTGGATCGACGTCTCGACGTCCCCCTTCTCCCAGTAGCGCCGCTTGGGCTCGAAGAACACGACCGGGTCGTCCGTCGCGATGGCCTGTCGGAGCATGTGATAGCCGTCGGACGGGCTGGAACAGGCCACCACCCGCAGGCCCGCGATGTGACAGAAGAACGACTCCGGAGACTCCGAATGGTGTTCCACCGCGCCGATGCCGCCACCGAACGGGATCCGGATGACCAGCGGTATGGTCCAGGCGCCGCCGGACCGGAATCCCATCTTGGCGACCTGGGAGATGATCTGGTCGAACGCCGGAAAGACGAATCCGTCGAACTGGATCTCCACGACCGGCCGGTAGCCGCGCATCGCCAACCCGAGCGCCGTTCCGACGATTCCGGACTCGGCCAGCGGGGTGTCGATCACCCGGTCCTCGCCGAAGTCCTTGTACAGCCCGTCGGTGATCCGGAAAACACCGCCGAGCTTGCCGACGTCCTCCCCCATCACCACGACCTTGCGGTCGGCGGCCATCTCGTCGCGCAGGGCTGTGTTGAGCGCTTTGGCCAGGGTCATCGTGGCCATCAGCGTCGACCCCCGTCGGCGCCGTCCGCACCGACTCCGTCAGCACCGTCGGCGAAGCCTGCCAGGTAGTCCTCGAGTTCGGCCTGCTGACCCGCGAGGTACGGGTGCGGGGTGGCGTAGACGTGGTCGAACATGGCAGCGACAGGCGGGTTGGGCAGGTTGACGAGCTTGCTGCGGAAGTCCTCGGCGAGCCGGTCGGCATCGCGGGCGACCGAGTCGAAGAACGCCGCGTCGGCCAGGCCGTTACGGGCCAGGTAGGCCTTCACCCGCTCGATTGGATCGAGCAGTTTCCACGCCTCGGTCTCGTCCTGCATCCGGTAGCGGGTCGGGTCGTCGGAGGTGGTGTGGGCGTCCATCCGGTAGGTGAAGGCCTCGATCATGACCGGCCCGTTGCCGGAGCGGCACTCGTCCATCGCCCAGGTGGTGACAGCCAGACAGGCGAGCACGTCGTTACCGTCCACCCGGATCCCCGGGAAGCCGTAGCCGGCCGCCCGTTGGTAGAGCGGCATCCTGGCCACCCGATGAATCGACTCCGAGATGGCCCACTGGTTGTTCTGGCAGTAGAAGACGACCGGGGCGTTGAACGCTGCTGCGAAAACCATGCCCTCGTGGACATCACCCTGAGAGGTCGCACCGTCGCCGAAGAAGGTGATCGTGGCCTCGGCGTCGTCCTCGTCGCCCAGCGCACCGTCGAGCCGCTGACCCATGGCGTAGCCGACCGCGTTGATGACCTGGTTGCCGATGACGATCGCGTACTTGTTGAACCGCTTCTCCCGCGGGTTCCACGAGCCGTAGTCGACGCCGCGGAACATCGACGCGATCTCGACCGGCGCGATCCCGCGGCAGTAGGCGACGCCGTGCTCGCGATACGAGGGGAAGACCATGTCCTGCGGGCGAATCGCCCGGCCGGCCCCGACCTGCGCAGCTTCCTGCCCGAGCAGCGGCGCCCAGAGGCCCAGTTGACCCTGCCGCTGCAGGGCGTTGCCCTCCCGGTCGAAGCGCCGGACCAGCACCATGTCCCGGTACAGGCCCTTGACCAACTCGGGGGTGACGTCCAGCGGGAATTCGGCGGAGGGGGTGAATTCACCCTCCGGACTGAGCATCGACAAGATGCCCGGCGCGGTCATGGTGGCCCGCAGACCGGCCATCACCTCGTGCGGCTGAGGGAACGCGGAGGTGCCGGCAGCTCCCCGGGCGGCAGCGGCGCTGGCGGAGTCGGTGCTCTCGGTTTCAGTGTGGACGGCGGACGGCTGCGATGGCATGAACCCCTCCTCAGTTGATCCTCATACTGGCACGGAATGCCGGGCCCGGGGACCCGCGCCACCCGATGTTCGGCCCGGCGAACGTCGGAAATCCGCAGGTCGGATGGCCACCTCGGAGTTGCCTCGACGCCGCAGCCCTCGGGGGGGTCGGAGCCCTCTACGATCATCGCGAGTGTGTGCGCGGGTCCCCGCGGGCCCGTCCGAGCGTGATCACTGGAGGTTCGTCGTGGAACTGGAGCACCGCTTCGAACTGCCGGTCGGGGTCGAGATGGCGTACCCGGCGCTGACCGACCTGGACCTGGTCGCCGAGTCCTGGCCCGGAGCCACCCTGGACAGCAAGACCGGTGACGAGTTCAGCGGCACACTGAAGATCAAGGTGGGCCGTATCCCGCGGACGTTCAAGGGCACCGCCCGTTTCGTCGAGCGTGACCCGGTCGCGCACCGCGCGGTGATCGAGGCGACGGGCGGGGCGAGCCGGTCCGGCTCGTCGGCCACGATGCTGGTGACCGCCACCGCGACGGCGGTGATGCCGAACCGGACCGCGGTGGTCCTGCTGACCACGTTGTCGATCACCGGCCGCGAGTCCAGCTTCAGCCGCCAGGTGATGATCGACGTCGGCAACGAGTCGGTGAACCGCTTCGCCGAGGCGATGGCACAGAAGCTCGCCGGCAAGTCGGCCCCCGAGGCGGAGCTGCTCAGCGTCGTGAACCCGGACGAGGTCGCGGCCGAGGTCGTCGCCGACGAGTTCGGCACCGCGGTCGAGCCGGCGGCGCACCCGACGACCCCCGTCGGGGGCCTGCCGGCGGGCGCTCCCCGCGCGTCCGGCGGCTTGCCCCGTTCCATCGCCAACCCGCCGGTCGAGGTCCTGACGGCGGCGAAGGGGCCCTTCCTGCAGCAGATCGCCCCGATCGTCGGTGCGGTGGTGCTCGCCGTGTTCATCCTGCGCAAGAAGCCCAAGCCGTAGTCCCGCCGGTTCTCGGGCGGCTGCCCTGACCGTCAACGGCCCACCCTGCATCCAGTTCAACAGCTCTGCATCGTCTTTGTGACCGGGGCCCCTGCTGCAACAGCTGCGCCGGTTGCACGGGCGATGCGAAGCTGCCGGAGTGGATGCGCCGCCGACCGCACACTCCCCCAGAAACGCCTGACACCGGGCCGACGACGTTGTCGGCCCGGTGTCATGGGTTCTCGTGCCCCGAGCCGACGACGCTGTCGGCCCGGATCACGGGTGGGGTGCGTGCCCGGGCCGGCGACGCTGCCGACCCGGGATCACGACACCCGGCGGGCTACTCTGCCAGCCGGGTCTCCAACGCCGCCAGTTCCTCGCGCAGCGCGTCGGGAACGGTGGCACCCAGGAACTCGAACCACTCCTTGATCAGGGGGAGTTCGGCGTTCCATTCGGTTGTGTCGACACGCAGCGCTTCCTTGACCTGCGCGGCGGTCAGGTCCAGCCCCTCGACGTCCAGGCCACCCGGCGTCGGTACTCGGCCGATGGCCGTGGGCTCGGCGTCGGCGGTACCGTCGAGCCGGTCGACGATCCACTTCAGCACCCGGGAGTTCTCCCCGAAGCCCGGCCACAGGAAGCCACCGTCGGCGTCGCGGCGAAACCAGTTGACGTAGAACACCTTCGGCAGCAGCGACGACTCGGTGCGGTCGGCCATGCTCAACCAGTGGTCCAGGTAGTCACCGGCGTCGTAGCCGATGAACGGCAGCATCGCCATCGGGTCGCGACGGACGACGCCGACCTTGCCGGTGGCCGCGGCGGTGGTCTCCGAGGACAGCGTCGCCCCCATGAACACCCCGTGCTGCCACGAGTAGGCCTCGGCGACGAGCGGAACGGTGGTCTTGCGGCGGCCGCCGAAGACGATGGCCGAGATCGGCACGCCGTCCGCAGAGTTGTACTCCTCGGCCAGGATGGGGCACTGGGTGATCGGGGTGCAGAAGCGCGAGTTCGGGTGGGCGGCAGGCTGTCCGGCGGATTCGAGGGCGACACCCTGACCGTCCACCCCCGTCGGGGTCCAGTCGCGGCCCTTCCAGTCGGTCAGGTGTTCGGGGGCTTCCTTGGTCATGCCGTCCCACCACACACCGCCGTCGTCGGTGGCCGCGACGTTGGTGAAGATGGAGTTGCCGGCCGCGATGGTGCGCATCGCGTTCGGGTTGGTGTGCCAGCCGGTGCCCGGCGCCACGCCGAACAGGCCGAACTCCGGGTTCGTCGCGTAGAGCCGGCCGTCCTCGCCGAACCGCATCCAGGCGATGTCGTCGCCCAGCAGCTCGGCCTTCCAGCCCGGGATGGTGGGCTCGATCATCGCGAGGTTGGTCTTGCCGCAGGCACTGGGGAAGGCGGCCGCGATGTACCTGACGTCGTGGGAAGGGCTGGTCAGCTTCAGGATCAGCATGTGCTCGGCCAGCCAGCCCTCGTCACGGGCCATCGCCGAGGCGATCCGCAGCGAGTAACACTTCTTGCCCAGCAAGGCATTTCCGCCGTACCCGGAGCCGAACGACCAGATCGCCCGCTCCTCCGGAAAGTGGCTGATGTACTTGGTGGTGTTGCACGGCCACGGGACATCGGTCTCGTCGGCCCCCAACGGGGCGCCGAGTGAGTGCAGGGCCTGCACGTAGCTGCCGGTGCGTTCGATGATCCGCAGGGCTTCGGTGCCGGCCCGGGTCATGATGCGCATCGACCCGACCACGTACTCCGAGTCGGTGATCTGGACCCCGAGCTTGGAATCGGCCGACTCGAGCGGGCCCATGCAGAACGGGATGACGTACAGCGTGCGGCCCGCCATGCACCCGCGGTAGAGGTCGGTCATGAGCGACTTCATCTCGGCCGGGGCCATCCAGTTGTTGGTCGGGCCGGCGTCGCGCTCGGAGACCGAACAGATGAATGTCCGATCCTCGACGCGGGCCACGTCCGACGGATCGGACTCGGCCAGGTAGGAGCCGGGCACCGTCTCGAGCGTGGTGAAGGTACCTGCCGCAACGAGCTTCTGAGCCAGGGTCAGCCACTGCGCCTCGGTGCCGTCGACCCACACGATCGCGGCCGGCGTGGTCAATGCCGCGACATCGGCCACCCACTGCGCGAGGCCGTCATGGGTCGTGGGAGCGGTCCTCCTGACCTCGGAAACGGTCTTCCGGACGGCTGACGCGGGCGTGGCGATGACTGCGGTCATGAGCGGGGGGTTCTCCTCGGGATGTCGGGGGGACGGGATCACATTCCCGGCGGCGGCGGCGGGGGATCGGGTTTCCGGGAAATGCGTTCCACCGGAGCTGATCAACGACCTAACCACGCCGAATAGGAAGAACCGACCGCAATTCCTATGGCTCACCCCACAGAATCGAGAAAGTAAATCGATTCAGAAGAAGATGTTCGGTTTTGTCTGTTCACTTTCGTTTGATCTTGGTCAAGGGTGTGCGACCTGCGACGATGGGGGCGGACCCGCTCGCACTCCGACATTTGAGACCACCACGAACGCCGGTGGAGGACACGGTGACATCGACGAGACAGTCAGCGGGCCTGCGACACCGACGACATGTTGAACCCGTCGATTCGCATCGCCGGCATCGACGTCCGGGTGAACCAGTCCGACCACTCACGCGGCAGGGCCCGTTCGGGCGCGCTGACGGTGTGGGCCCGGCGCAGCACGTCCAGCGGCGACATGTTGAAGCGGAAATTGTTCACCGCCCCCACCACCTCGCCGTTCTCGACGAGGAAAACACCGTCCCGGGTAAGACCGGTGAGCAGCAGCGTCATCGGATCGACCGTGCGGATATACCACAGCGAGGTCAGCAGCAGGCCACGCTCCACGCCGGCGACCAGGTCGGTCGGCGAGAGGCCCGGATCGCCGCCGGCGAGCACGAGGTTGTCGGCCATCGGGCTGAAGGCGGCCCCGTACTCCGCCGCTGAGGCGCGGGTGTGCAGCAGCCCGCTGATCACCCCGTCGGTGACCATCTCGGCTCGTCCGATGGGCGCGCCGTTGTCGAACACCGACACCTCGTCGCCCGAGCCGGCCGCCACCACGAACGGGGTCGCCCGGATCGGGTCCACGCTCGAATCCGCGAACAGGGTCAGCGGCAGATCCGTCAGCCGCTCCCCCAGCTTGGTGCCACCACTTGGAGCGGAAAACGCCGACCGACCCTCGAAAGCGGGCCGGGCCCCGGCCGACCACGCCTGATAGATCATCAGGTCGGCGACCGCGGTCGGCGGCAGCACGGTGTCGTAACGACCGGCGGGCAGATCCAGTGACCGCTGCGCCCAGCCCAACCGCACCGAGAGCGACTCCGCGAGCGACGCGACGTCCACGTCGGAGAAATCGTTGGTCGACTGCCCGGCCCACGCCGACCGGGACAGATCCGCCGACTTCGCATTGACCTCGACGGTGCCGGTCGGCTGGACCCACCGACGGCGTAGCCCGGTCGAGGTCCCCAGATGGACCGTGCTCACCTCGTGTCGGGCAAAGCCGTAGAGGATCTGATCCGCGGTCTTCGAGGCATCGAAAGCCCTTGCCAGCGAGGGAATCAGCTGGTCATAGACGGCAAAGCTGTGCGGTTCGGGGGCGGCCGCGAAGTCGTCGTCGGCGGTACCGGTCACCAGGTCGGCGGCATCCCGGGCCGGGCCCGCATCCCGGGCCGCCTGCTCGGCCGCCCGTACCGCGTCCTCGATGTCGGCCGGGTCGGTGGAGGTGGATTCCACCGTCCCCGCGGCCTTCCCGACGATGGCGACGACAAACCAGCTCAACGCCTCGGTGGCGCCGCTGGTGGTCACCGTGGAGTTGGCCCAGCGGATGTTGGCGGTGCGGGTGCTGGTCACCGCGACCACACACCCGTCCGACCGGGACGCGGCCAGCGCCCGTTCGACGATCTGCGGAGGTGTGTACGTCACAGTGCTCATCGGTTCGACTCCCGGCTC
>JBDSLP010000098.1:0-7983 GCA_039916325.1 Nakamurella sp.
CAGACCGAGGAAGTCCATCTTGAGCAGGCCGAGCGCCTCACACGTGGGGTAGTCGAACTGGGTGATGATCGCGCCGTCCAGCTCGCGCCGCATCACCGGGACGTGATCGACGAGCGGTTCGCTCGACATGATGACGCCCGCCGCGTGGACGCCCCACTGCCGCTTGAGCCCCTCCAGGCCCTTGGCCATCTCGACGACCCGGCTCACCTCGGAGTCGGCCTCGACCAGCGCCCGGAACTCCGCGCCCTCGGAGTAACGGTCGTGGGTGGCGTCGAACAGCTTCGCCAGCGGGACGTCCTTGCCCATCACCGGCGGTGGCATCACCTTGGTGATCCGGTCGCCGACCGCGAAGGGCATCCCGAGCACCCGCGCCGAGTCCTTGACCGCCTGCTTGGCCTTGATGGTGCCGTAGGTGACGATCTGCGCGACCCGGTCGTCGCCGTACTTCTCGGTGACGTACCGGATCACGTCGCCGCGGCGGCGCTCGTCGAAGTCGATGTCGAAGTCGGGCATCGAGACGCGGTCCGGGTTGAGGAACCGTTCGAAGATCAGGCCGTGCTGGAGCGGGTTGAGGTCGGTGATGCGCATCGCGTAGGCGACCATCGAACCGGCGCCGGACCCACGGCCGGGGCCGACCCGGATGCCGTTGTTCTTGGCCCAGTTGATGAAGTCGGCCACGACCAGGAAGTAACCGGGGAAGTTCATCCCCAGGATGACCTCGACCTCGTAGTCCGCCTGGGTCTGCACCTCCTCGGGGATGCCGGCCGGGAAGCGGAACGCCAGCCCCCGCTGGACCTCCTTCTGGAACCACGACTTCTCGGTCTCCCCGTCGGGCAACGGGAAGCGCGGCATGTACGACGAGCCGGTGTCGAAGGCGGTGCTGCAGCGCTCGGCGATCAGCAGCGTGTTGTCGCACGCCTCGCGGATCTCGTACTTGCCCTCCCACAGGTCGCGCATCTCGCGCGGGGACTTCACGTAGAAGCTGCGGGCGTCGAACTTGAAGCGGTTCGGGTCGTCCAGCGTCTTGCCGGACTGGACGCAGAGCAGCGCCTCGTGGGTGTCGGCGTCGGCGGCGTCGGTGTAGTGCAGGTCGTTGGTGGCGACCATCGGCAGGTCGAGGTCCTTGGCCAGCCGGAGCAGGTCCGGGATCACCTTCGTCTCGATGCCCAGGCCGTGGTCCATCAGTTCGACGTAGAAGTTGCCGGCGCCGAAGATGTCCCGGAACTCACCGGCGACCTCCCGGGCGCGGGCGTAGTCGCCGATCCGCAGCCAGGTCTGGATCTCCCCCGACGCGCAGCCGGTGGTGCCGATCAGGTCCTTCGCGTACTCGGCCAGCAGCTCCCGGTCGGCGCGCGGCTTGTAGAAGAAGCCCTCCAGCGACGACCGCGAGGCCAGCCGGAACAGGTTGTGCATGCCCTCGCGAGACGTCGACAGCAGCGTCATGTGGGTGAACGCGCCACCGCCGGAGACGTCGTCCTCACCGCCGGACGCCCACCGCACCCGCTTGCGCTCGAAGCGGGAGGTGTTCGGCGTGAGGTAGGCCTCCATGCCGATGATGGGCTTCACCCCGGCTGCGGTGGCCTGGGTGTAGAAGTCGAAGGCGCCGAACACGTTGCCGTGGTCGGTCATCGCCATCGCCGGCATACCGAAGTCGTTGGCCCGCTCGAACAGCTGGGTGAGGCGGGCCGCACCGTCGAGCATCGAGTACTCGGTGTGCACGTGCAGGTGGACGAAGGAGTCCGTCAGTGCCATCGCACGAACCGGTTCGTAGGTGCCATTCCCCTGACCTTACGGAGTCGACAGGATGGTCAGCGCGTGTTGCAGATCAGCCGGGTACGGCGCGTCGAACTGGACGTGCTCCCCGGTCCCCGGGTGCTCGAAACCGAGCGCGTAGGCGTGCAGCCACTGCCGGCTCAACCCCAGCCGGGTGGCGATGGTGGGATCCGCACCGTAGGTCAGGTCCCCGACCAGCGGATGCCGCAGTGCCGCCATGTGCACCCGGATCTGGTGCGTTCGACCGGTTTCCAGACGGATCTCCAGCAGCGTCGCCGCCGGGAACGCCTCGACGGTGTCGTAGTGCGTGATCGAGTCCTTGCCCCCGGCCACGACGGCGAACTTCCAGTCCGACTTCGGGTGCCGGCCGATCGGCGCGTCGACGGTGCCGGTGGACGGATCCGGGTGGCCCTGGCAGATCGCGTGGTAGATCTTCTCGACCGTCCGCGCCTTGAACGCCGCCTTGAGACTGCGGTAGGCCCGCTCGGTCTTGGCCACGACCATCGCGCCGGTGGTCCCGACGTCGAGGCGGTGCACGATGCCCTGCCGCTCGGCGGCACCGGAGTCGGCCAGCCGGATCCCGCGGGCGGCCAGCACCCCGGTGACGGTGGCACCGTCCCAGCCCGGTGAGGCGTGGGCCGCGACCCCGACCGGCTTGTCGATGACGACGATGTCCTCGTCCTCGTGCAGCACGACCAACCCGGTGACGTCGGACTGGGCCATCGTCGAGACCGGCTTGGGCGTCGGCAGGGTGATCTCCAACCACGAGCCGGCCGACAACCGGAACGAGTTCGGCACCGACACCCCGTCGACGAGTACGGCGCCGGCATCGTTCATCGTGGCGACGGTGGTGCGGGACAGCCCGAGCAACCGGGCCAGCGCCGCGTCGACGCGCTCACCGGCCAGTCCGTCGGGGACAGGCAGGGAACGCAGGTCAGACATCGGCATCCTTGATCTTCTTCGAGTCCCTGGTCCTGGTCCCGTCCAGGTCGATCCCCAGCACCAGTGCGGTGAACACCAGCAGGATCCCCCCGACGGTGATCGCCGAGTCGGCGACGTTGAACACCGGGAAGTACTCCGCGTTGGGTCCGAAGACCGAGACGAAGTCGACGACGTGGCCGCGCAGGAATCCCGGCGACCGGAAGATCCGGTCGATCAGGTTACCGACGGCACCGCCCAGCACCAGGCCGAGGCAGACCGCCCACCAGGTGGATCGCAGCTTGGGCGCGATCCGGATGATGTAGATCACCACGCCGATCGCGATCAACGCGAGGATCCAGGTCATCCCGGTGGCCATCGAGAACGCCGCCCCCGGGTTGCGGATGAGCGAGAAGTACACCGACCCGCCCAGGATGCGCGGCTGCTCGGCCGGCGGGGTGGTCTCGCTGAGGACGGCGACGACCAGGATCTTGGTGGCCAGGTCCAACGCGACGACCGTCAGGGCCAGGGTCGCCAGCAGACGGACGCGGGATTTCACCTGCCCAGTGTCCCAGAATCCCCTCGTTCACCGAACCAGCCGGCCAACGCGCCCCCCCGCCCGACCGCCCGCAGCCGCTGCTCGGTCACCGTCAACACACTCTCCGGGACGACGATCAGCACCTGGTCGCCGATCTGCAACCGCAGCTGTCCCGAGATCGGCATCGACCTGCCGTCGCGCAGCACCAGCGACACCGTGGCCTCGTTCGGCAGCCGCAGCTGGTCGAGGTAGACGCCGTGCATCCGAGACCCTGGCGGCAGCCTGACCTGCAACAACTGGGCCTGCATCTCCTCCAACGGCGACGCGTCGACCTCGACCTCGTGCGCCTCGCCGAGCTGTAGCACCCCCAGCCGGCGGGCCACCCAGGGCAGCGTCGTGCCCTGCAACAGGGTGAAGATGACGACCACGATGACGACGGCGTCCAGCAGCAGCAGAGAGGCGTCGTCGTTGCGCTGCATCAGCGGGATCATCGCCAGCACGATGGGCACGGCCCCCCGCAGGCCCGACCAGGACAGCATCGCCTGCTCGCGCCAGGGCACCCGGAACGGCACCGCCGCCGCGATCACCGACAGCGGTCGCGCCACCAGCAGCACGATCAGTCCGACCCCGACGCCGATCCCCAGCACAGCGGGCAGCCGGGTCGGGTCGACGTAGAGCCCGAGCATCACGAACAGCCCGATCTGGGCGAGCCAGCCCAGCCCCTCGGCGAACGACAGGGTGGCCGCCCGGTGCGGCAGCCGGGAGTTGCCCAGGATCAGCGCGGCCAGATAGGTGGCCAGGAACCCGGAGCCGTGGGCGATCTGACCGGCCGCGTAGGCGCCGCACACCACCGCGATGGTCGCCAGCGGGTACAGCCCCGCAGCGGGCAGCGCGCCCCGCCGCAGCAGCCAGGCGCCACCGAAGCCCAACGCGGCCCCGATGGCCGCACCGGCCGCGAGCTCGTAGACCACCAGCAGCGGATCGGTCCAGTGCAGCGGGTCCGGTGCGGACAGCAGCAGTACAGCGATGACCACGGGCGCGTCGTTGAGGCCGGACTCCAGCTCCAGGGCGGCGGCCAACCGGGACTTGACCCCGATCCCCCGCAGCACCGAGAAGACTGCGGCCGCGTCGGTGGAGCTCAACACCGCGCCCCACAGGAACGACGTCCGCCAGTCGAGTCCGAGCAGATAGTGCACACCGGTTCCGGCGACCCCGACGGAGACCACCACCGAGATCGTCGACAGGGCGATCCCCAACCCGAGCGCCGGCCGGACGTTCGACCAGCGGGTGGTCAGCCCACCTTCGGCGAGGATGAAGACCAGGGCGCCGAACCCGACCTGCTCGGTGAGCAGGGTGTTGGACGGCGTGGTGCCGAACTGGATGCCCAGGCCCGCGTTGCCCAGCAGGATCCCGATGCCCAGGTAGAGCAGCAGCGACGGGAGACCGAGCTTCCGGGAGAACCGGATGGCGACCAGAGCCAGGAGCAGGACCAGGGCGCTGATCCCCATCGCGCGTTCCAGCGTCTGCCCGTCCATCTAGCCCGGCACACCGACACGCGCGGTCAGGCCGAGGTTGTCGAGTACCGCCAGCGTCGAGCGCGACCGGTTCAGGGTGTAGAAGTGCAGACTCGGGACGTCCTCGGGCAGCAACCGTCGGGCGATCTCGGTCGCGAAGGCGATGCCTTCCTCCCGGACGGCGGCCGGGTCGTCGGCGATCGGCTCGAAGCGGTCGATGATCGACTGCGGGACCTGCTGGCCGGCCAACGTCGCCATTCGGAACATGCCCTTCCAGGACGTGATCGGCATGATGCCGGGCAGCAACGGGGTGAGCGCCCCGTTCTCGGTCATCCGATCGCGCAGGCGCAGGTAGTCCTCGGCGGTGAACAGCATCTGGGTGATGGCGAAGTCCGCGCCGGCCCGGAGCTTGGCCAGGAAGTGGCGGGTGTCGCTGTCCGGGTCCGGCGACTTCGGATGGGTCTCCGGGTAGGCGGCCACACCGACGCAGAAGTCTCCCAGCGAGCGGACCAGCCGGACCAGGTCCTCCGCGTAGTTCAGACCACCGGGCGTGGGAATCCACTCGCCTCGGACGTCGCCCGGCGGATCGCCCCGCAGGGCGAGGATGTTGCGCACCCCGACGGCGGCGTACGAGCCGATGACGTGCCGCAACTCGGCGACGGTGTGGCTGACTGCGGTCAGGTGCGCCACCGGCAGCAGCGACGTCTCGGCGGCGATCCGGCCGGTGACCCGGACAGTGCGGTCACGGCTCGAACCGCCCGCGCCGTAGGTCACCGAGACGAACGCCGGTCGCAGCGGTTCGAGCTCGCGGATCGTGCGCCAGAGCTGGATCTCCGCGGCGTCATCGCGCGGCGGCATGAATTCCACGGAGAACTTCGGGCCGCTGGTCGCCAGGCGGTCGCGCACGGTCTCCATGACCTGGGAGCCTACTGTGGGGCGGTGTCCGCACCTGCCACCGCGCTCCCCCTCGGCACCATAGTGAACGCCGTCCTACAGGACGTCCTGCAGCAGCACCGCCATGAGGTGGCCGCCGTCGATACCCGGCTGTTACCGCTGGTGGATCGGCTGATCCGGTTCGCCGGGACCGGCGGGAAACGGTTGCGACCCCAGTTCCTGTGGTGGGGCTGGCGGGCCGCCGGCGGGGACCCCGAGGGTGCCCGGGCCGACGCCGCGTGGGCGTCGGCGGCGTCGTTGGAACTCATCCAGGCCAGCGCGCTGGCCCACGACGACATCATCGACAACAGCGACATCCGGCGTGGTGAGCCCAGTCTGCACGTCGCGGTCGGCGTCTCCCCCGCACTGCTGCTCGGCGACCTGGCACTGGCCTGGGCCGACGACCTGTTCACCGACGGCGCGGTCGCGCTCGGCGCCCCGGCCGAGGCGTTCGCGGCCTGGCGCGGGATGCGCACGGAAGTGATCGCCGGTCAGTTGCTCGATCTGACCGCCGACGGATCGGCCGCCGACGCCCGGCAGGTCAACCGGTTCAAGACCGCCGCCTACACGGTGGAGCGGCCGCTGCACCTGGGTGCGGCGTTGGCCGGCGGGTCGGCGGAGTTGGTCACCGCGCTCCGCGGCTACGGCGTCCACCTGGGTCAGGCGTTCCAGCTGCGCGACGACCTGCTCGGCGTCTTCGGCGACGCAGCGGTAACCGGCAAACCGGCCGGCGACGACCTCGTCGAGGGCAAGCAGACGCTGTTGCTGGCCGTCGCCCGGGACCGGCTGTCCGCGGCCGACCGGGCCGAGCTCGACGCCGGGCTCGGCGACCCGGCGCAGGTGCCGCGACTGACCGCGCTGGTGGCCGCGTCCGGCGCCCCGCAGGTCATCGAGGACGAGATCGCCGACGAGCTGACGGCCGCGCTCGCGGCGCTGGAGGCGGTGCCCGAACCCGCCCGGGCAGCCCTCACCGAGCTGGCCGGGATCGCGACACGGCGCACCCGCTGACCCCGGGTCTCCAACGGGCGGACGTATGCAGGATGAAGAAAAGTGCGCTGACCTGGGACCAGGTCGACACGTAGGTGATGCCGTGCCACACACTGTCGCTGAGCGTAGTGATACCGCTGAAACTCGGGGGTTGGAACCATCCAAACCGCCCGATCCGCCCCCACCCCATGGCTGGCCAAGAACTCAGGCAGCAACGCCGACCCCTCTGCGACGACCGGACCCGGTATCGACCTGAGATCGTCCAAGATCATCGGGAACTGTTCACGAGCGAGGCGAACCTCCGATCCACACGACTCGGTCGTTCAAGACATCCCCCTCGTTTCCGGACAAGCGGTACCAATGACCGTCACTCGTTCAATGAGTGCCTTTATTGCGGCGGTGATCGCGGGTGCGGGTTCGTGGCGCCGTCGGAGCCAGCGCAGACTCGCAGTGGCGGCGCATGCGTTGTGGCTGTATCCGGGGACCATCTGGGCCAGGGGTAGCGTCCGGTCGCCGACGACGCGTTCCACGCGGCGGGTCGCGTCGAAGTGGTCTGGTTGCGGCCAGACTGTGGTGGGGTCGAGGCGCTCGAGAGCCAGTATCCGGTCAACGGCATGGAACTGGATGAATCTCATCGCGCTGAGCCGCTCTCCTCGAATTTCGCGGTGTAGACCGACGTACAGGTTGGTGAGGGCCTCGTTGAGATGGAAGTCGATGGTGTCGAAGGCTGTCACCGGTCGGGCCGAGGTCTCGCGCAGCACGAAGGTGGAGCGACCCCACACCAGCCGTGCGCCTCGGCACGAGATGCTGTCCAGTTCCGCGGGGGTGAAGATGGCGTATTCCACGAGGAGCCCGTCCTCGAAGAGCGCCTTTCGACCGTTGGGATCGTGGGCGAAGTCGTAGATGACGTGTCCGCCGAAGCCGCTCAGCCAGTGGATGGAGTCGAGGTAGCGCTGCTGGGTGGCCCGGTCGGCGACGATGACGAAGAAGTCGATGTCTGAGTGGTCGTCGAAGCGGTTGTTCTGCTGGCCGGCTGACCCGAGGCCGAGGACGGCCAGAACCGTCGTGTCTGCGCCGAGATGCACGGCCAGGTCGTCCAGTCGCTGCAGGGTGGGGTGCACGATCAGTCCCCCTCGACGGTTGCTCTCGTCGTGGTCCAGAGCCGCAGGAACGGACCGTCGGCGGGAAATTCCGTCCCGGCGGCGAGGTCTTCGGATCCGAGCAGCCCGGTAGCCGCCATCGGGCATGGGACGGGCGCGTGTGCGCGCCGCGACGCTTGGACGATCACCACCTGATCGGCGGTGGCGCGTTCGAAAACGA
>JBDSLP010000099.1:0-8148 GCA_039916325.1 Nakamurella sp.
GCGAACCGTCCACGGCGAACGTCTCGGTGCCCAGGCGGGTCTGTCGGGCCTGTTCGTACAGCGTCGTGGTCAGGTCGGACTGCTCGGCCCAGGAGGTCGTGGGCTGCACGTTGACCTCGATGACGCCCGGATCCGGCGTCACGCTCAGCGATTGCAGTCGCGGGTCGTTCGGCGGTCCGTAGCCCTCCACGACGATCGGGGTGTCGGTCACCGACGCGGCCTGCTCGAGCACGCCGATTAGTTCGACGAAGTCGTCGAAATGGGTCAGCGGCGGCAGGAACACGAAGACGCACTCACCGCGCTGCTCGATCACGACGGCGGTGGTCGGGGCGTCCTTCGCGCTGACCACCACCGCTTGTCCGGGACTGGCGATACCGCTGTACTGCAGGGCGGTGACCGCCGCCAACGGATCCACGTCGGGCTCCGGCGGTGCCTCGTCCCAGGCGATCGAGTCCAACGGCAGCCGCAGCCCGGCCGGCGAGTCGCCGGTACCCAGGACGATCCGACCCCGCCGGAGTCGCCAGTCCGCACTCGCCCAGCCGCTCCCGTCGGGCATCCGGTGCAGCGGGATCACGTACCCGGTCGGGGTGTCCACGGACGCGTCCAACGCCTCGACCAGCGCGGACCGCACGTCGGGGCGGTCGGTGTCGAGGTCGTGCGACTCGGGGGCCCCGGCCGGCAGGCGAACCGCGGCGGCCAGCCGGGCGAGGGCGTCCTCGTAGGCCGGACGCACCTGGGTCAGTGGCAACGCGAACCCGATGGCCAACGCCTCGGCCAGCCGGCGGGACGCCTCGGGACGGTGCCGGTGCGGCGCCGGGGTGTCCGGACGCTGACCGGCCCACGGGTCGGCGAGAAGATCCTGGCGGGACCACAGCGGGTGTCCGTCGGTGCGCCACAGCAGGGTGATCTGCCAGCGCGGTAGCGGCTCTCCCGGGTACCACTTGCCCTGCGAGCGCTGGACCAGGCCGCGCGGACTGAAGATCGTGCGCAACCGGTCGGCGAGGATGCCGGAGCGGGCCCGCTTGTCCGGACCGTCGGCGTCGATGGTCCACTCCGGCGCCACGAAGTCGTCGATCGAGACGAAGGTCGGCTCGCCACCCATCGTCAGCCGGACGTCCTGCTCGGCGAGGTAGGCGTCCACGAAGTGGCCGAAGCCGTCGATCTGATCCCACTGCGCCGGCGAGTACGGCAGCGTGATGCGCGGGTCCTCGTGGACGCGGCGGACGACGTTGGCGAAATCCATGGTCGCCACGCACGGGTCGGTGGCGCCGCTGATGGGGGCGGCGCTCGACGGGTGCGGGGTGGCCGACAGCGGGATGTGACCTTCGCCGGTGAGCAGCCCCGAGGTGGCGTCCAGACCCACCCAGCCGGCGCCCGGGATGTAGACCTCGGCCCAGGCGTGCAGGTCGGTGAAGTCCTGGGTGGTGCCGGACGGGCCGTCCAGCGACTCCCGGTCGGGAGCCAGCTGGATCAGGTAGCCGGACACGAAGCGCGCGGCCAGCCCGAGCTCCCGCAGCAGCGAGACCAGCAGCCAGGCGCTGTCCCGGCAGGAGCCTCTCGCCGTCCGCAACGTGTGGTCGGGGCCCTGGACTCCCGGTTCCATCCGGACCGAGTAGGCGACGTCCCGGTAGACCGCACCGTTCAGCGCGACCAGGAAGTCGACGATGGGGGTGCCGGGCTCGACCCGGAACCGGGACAGCCAGTCGCGGACCAGCGGCCCCGGGGCCGGTGCGCCCGGACCGGTGCCTTCGGCGACGGACTTCAGGTACGGCTCGAGATCGGCGGCGAGATCCCCCGGATAGCGGAAGCCGTATTGCTCCGCGTACTCCTCGATGAAGAAGTCGAACGGGTTGAGCACCGCCATGTCGACGACCAGCCCGACGGTGATCGACAGCTCGCGGGTCCTCTCCGGGAACACCAGCCGGGCCATGAAGTTGCCGAACGGGTCCTGCTGCCAGTTCAGGAAGTGCGCGGCGGGCTCGACGGTGAGCGAGTAGGACTGGACCTGCGTACGGGAGTGCGGGGCCGGCCGTAGCCGGACCACGTGCGGGTGAACCTGCACCAGCCGATCGAAGGTGTACGTCGTCCGGTGTTCGAGTGCGACCGTGATGCCCACCCGAACTCCCCACTCGTCGTCGCCGGTATCCGGCCGGACCGCCGGGACGGGCCCGCTCCCGCGGTCCCGTCGCCGGCGTCACTCTAGGGCCGCATTGTTTCCACGACGCAACGTCCCGGGCGCGGACCTGGAGGGTCCCCCAACCCCGATGGCGATCAGCTCGTCGGCGGCACCACCGCATCGACGCCGGCCTCCTTGCGCTGCTGCGCGGTGATCGGCGCGGGTGCGGCGGTGAGCGGGTCGTAGCCGCCGCCGGACTTCGGGAAGGCGATGACCTCACGCAGCGAACTCGCCCCGGCGAGCAACATGACGATGCGGTCCCAGCCGAGCGCGATGCCGCCGTGCGGTGGGGCGCCGAAGGTGAAGGCGTCCAACAGGAAGCCGAACTTCTCCTGGGCCTCCTCCTGGGTCAGGCCCATCACCGCGAACACCCGCTCCTGGATGTCCCGGCGGTGGATCCGGATGGAACCGCCGCCGATCTCGTTGCCGTTGCAGACGATGTCGTAGGCGTAGGCCAGCGCCGACCCGGGGTCGGTGTCGAAGGTGTCCATGCTGTCGGGCCTGGGCGAGGTGAACGCGTGGTGCACGGCGGTCCAGGCGCCGCTCCCCACCGCGACATCGGTGGTGTCGGCGGTGGACTCGAACAGTGGGGCGTCCACGATCCAGACGAACTCCCACCGGCTCTCGTCGATCGCACCGGCCCGGCGGCCGATTTCGAGACGGGCCGCCCCGAGCAGCTCCTGGGTGGTCTTGCGGGCGCCGGCCGCGAAGTAGATTGCGTCGCCAGGGTTCGCACCGGTCTCCTCAAGAAGGCCGTCGCGCTCGGCCTCCGACAGGTTCTTGGCGACCGGGCCGCCGAAGCTGCCGTCCTCGGCGACCGTGACGTAGGCCAGCCCACGGGCACCGCGCTGCTTGGCCCACTCCTGCCAGGCGTCGAACGACCGCCGCGGCTGCGACGCTCCCCCGGCCTGCACCACGAAGCCGACGTAGGGCTGCTGGAAGACCCGGAACGGGGTGTCGGTGAAGTAAGAGGTGATCTCGTGGATCTCGAGATCCGAGCGCAGGTCCGGCTTGTCGGACCCGTAGCGGTCCATCGCGTCGAGGTAGGTCATCCGCGGGATGGGCAGCGGGATCTCGTGACCGATCAGCTTCCACAGCGCTGAGACGACCTGCTCGCCCAGGGCAATCACGTCGTCCTGGTCGACGAAGCTCATCTCGACGTCGAGCTGGGTGAACTCCGGTTGCCGGTCGGCGCGGAAATCCTCGTCCCGGTAGCAGCGGGCGATCTGGTAGTACCGCTCCATCCCAGCGACCATCAGCAGCTGCTTGAACAGCTGCGGTGACTGCGGCAACGCGTACCAGGAGCCGGGCTTGAGGCGCGCCGGCACGACGAAGTCGCGGGCGCCCTCGGGGGTGGAGCGGGTCAGCGTCGGGGTCTCGATCTCGACGAAGTCGTGGCCGTCGAGCACCGTGCGGGCCGCCTTGTTGACCGCCGAGCGCAGCCGCAGCGCCGCCGCCGGGCCGGAACGACGCAGGTCCAGATAGCGGTACTTCAGCCGGGGCTCCTCGCCCACCTCGACGTGGTCGTCGATCTGGAACGGCAGTGGGGCCGACTCGGACAGCACGGTGAGCTCATCGGCCAACACCTCGATCGCCCCGGTGGGTACGTCGGTGTTCTCGTTGCCCGCCGGCCGGCGGCTGACCGTTCCGGTGACGGCGACACAGAACTCGTTTCGGAGCCGGTGCGCCTGCTCGGCCATCGCGCCTTCGCGGTAGACGACCTGGACGGTGCCGGAGGCGTCGCGGAGGTCGACGAAGATGACACCGCCGTGGTCCCGGCGGCGGGCGACCCAGCCGGCCAGGGTGACGGTCTGCCCGTCGTCGGCGGCCCTCAGGGTGCCTGCGTCGTGGGTGCGGATCATGGGCGGATCTCCTCGCGGTGGGTCTGCGGTGACCACCTCCGGGTAGACGGCCCGGCGGCGGTGCGCGGTGGTCCCGTCCCCGGGGCCCGGCGCGGGCACCATTCTTCCTGATGCGAGAGATGGTCGCCACCGCGTTTTCATCGGCAGATGTGGGCCTCAGGGCGGCGAATCGTCGGCGATCAGGGAGTGTGACCCACGAACCTCGACCGAACCCTCGACTTTGCCGACCCGTTCGGGGTAACTTGGACACGTTCACGGAGTTCGTCGCACGGATGCGACGCCGGTGCATCGCTTGACAGCTCGCGCCAGATAACTCCGATCCTGTGAGAAATGGCGCAATGGTATCCCCTGCTGTCCCCGCACTGTCCGCATCCACCATCGACCCGACCGTCGAAGCAGCCTCAGCTGACCTCGGCGACGCCTTGACCTTCGCCGACCTCGGACTCCCCGAGGCACTGATGAAGGCCGTCGCCGACCTCGGCTACGTCACCCCCTCGGCCATCCAGGCCGCGGCGATCCCCGCGCTGCTGGCCGGCCAGGACATCACCGGCGTCGCCCAGACCGGCACCGGTAAGACCGCCGCGTTCGGGCTTCCGCTGCTCGCCGCGATGGACCCGTCCTCCCGCGACGTCCAGGCCCTCGTCCTGACCCCGACTCGCGAGCTCGCGCTGCAGGTCAGCGAAGCCATCGAGACGATGGCCAAGCACCTCCCGCAGGTTCGCGTGCTCGCCGTCTACGGCGGGTCCAGCTTCGTTCCGCAGCTGAAGGCGTTGTCCTCCGGTGTGCAGGTCGTCGTCGGCACCCCCGGTCGGATCATCGACCACCTCGACCGCGGCACCCTCAAACTCGGCAACCTCAAGTTCCTCGTCCTGGACGAGGCTGACGAGATGCTTCGCATGGGCTTTGCCGAGGACGTCGACAACATTCTCACCAACGCCCCCAAGGCGGGTCGGCAGACCGCACTGTTCTCCGCGACCATGCCGCCGCCGATCAAGCGGGTCGCCGATCAGCACATGATCAACCCGATCGACATCGCCGTCACCCGACAGGCCTCCACGGTGGAGAACGTCCGGCAGACCTACGCCGTCATCCCGTTCAGCCGCAAGACCGACGCGCTCGCGCGCGTCATCGAGGTCAGCTCGGCCGACGCGACGATCGTCTTCACCCGCACCAAGGACGCCGCCGAGAACGTCGGCTCCGAGCTGATCGCCCGCGGCATCTCTGCCGCCACCATCAGCGGCGACGTGGCCCAGCGTGAGCGTGAGCGCATCGTCGAGCGGCTGCGCAACGGCCAACTCGACGTGCTCGTCGCCACCGACGTGGCCGCCCGTGGGCTGGACGTCGACCGCATCGACCTGGTCGTCAATTACGACGCTCCGGGCGAGCCGGAGATCTACGTGCACCGCATCGGTCGTACTGGTCGCGCCGGTCGCACCGGCGAGGCGCTGACCTTCTTCACCCCCCGGGAGACCGGTCGGCTCCGGGTCATCGAGAAGCTGACCCGGCACAAGCTCATCGAGATCACCCTGCCGACCGCCAGCGAGGTGTCTGCACTGCGTGCCGTGAAGGTCCTGAAGAAGGCAGCTGCCCGCGCCGAGGCCGGCAACATCGAGTCCTACCGCACCGCCATCGAGACTTTCCTGACCGACAGCCCGCTGTCCGTCGCCGATCTCGCGAGCGCGCTGGCCGCCCTGGTGGCCGGTGACACCGGCAAGCAGGTCGTCCAGCCCGAGGTTCTGGTCTCCGGTCCGAGGTCGCGCGACGACCGCCCGGAGCGCGGTGGACGCAGCTTCGACCGTGACCGTGGCGGCGACCGCGGTGGCCGCGGATTCGGCAACGACCGTGGCGACCGTTTCGGCAACGACCGCCCCCGCACGGACCGTCGCTCCGACCGGCCGGTGTCCGACCGTAGCGGTCGCGACACCACCCGGCCCTCGGGCAAGCGCTACAGCATCGCGGTCGGTCACGCCGACGGCGTGCGCCCGGCCGGCATCGTCGGTGCCATCACCGCCGAGGGGGGCCTGCAGGGTCGCGACCTCGGTCGCATCGACATCTTCGACAACCACAGCATCGTCGAGATCATCAGCGAGCTGTCGCCCGCCGCGATTTCCCGGATCGGTGCCGCCCGCGTCTCCGGTCGCGAGCTGCGCATCAAGCGTCACTACGAGGACGCCGCCACCGCCGCTCCGGCCAAGCGGTCCTACCGCGACTGATCTGGCGTTGCTCCGCTGGGACAAAGGGAACCCCCGTCGACCTTCGGGTCGGCGGGGGTTCCTGCGTGTGTCGGGTCGGTCCAGGCGACTCGAGCAGCCGGGGGTGCCCTCACACCTGTATCGGCGCGGGCTTCGCGCCGGCGAGCAGCGGCGTCATCGGAGCGGTGCGCGAACGCCGTCGGTCGACCCGCGACTTCTGTGCGTACATGCTGAGGTCGGCGCGGTGCATGAGATCCTCCAGGGTGTCGCCTTCGGCAGCCTTCGCGAACCCGATGCTGGCCGATACCTGCAGGTCCAGGCCCTGGAACGGCATGGGCTGGCGGAGGGCGTCGGCCAGCGCGGCACCGACCTCGCCGAGCGGACGGTCGGTGCGCGCTTGGCCGAGCAGCACTGCGAACTCGTCGCCGCCGAGCCGGGCGACGGTGTCCCGCGGAGTCAATGAAGCGACCAGGCGTGCTGCGGTCAGGATCAGCAGGCTGTCGCCGGCCTTGTGACCGAGGCTGTCGTTGACGGCCTTGAACCGGTCGAGGTCGACGAAGAGCACCTCGGTACCGCCGCCCGGGCGTTGATCGAGGGCACGTTGGAGCTGTTCGACGAACATCCGTCGATTGGCCAGCCCGGTGAGATCGTCGTGGTGCGCGTGATGTTCCAGCTCTGATTCCAGCTTCTCGCGTTGCCGCAGCACGGCCTCGACCTGCCGCACGAGGCCTGCCATCCGGGCAACGACGAAGAGGAACAGCACCGCCGCACACCCGCTGAGGACGGGGACGTCGGTGGGATTCCCGGTGATGCCCTGGATCAGCAGCACGATCGGCGCGACGAGGGACGCGGCGCTCAGAGCGGCGAGGCGCCACCAACTCTGTCGGGCCGCCGCTGTTCGCGAGGGCAGCGTGAGATCGCCGGAGCGGCGGTGCAAGGCCACCGCTCCCCAACCCAGGTTGTACGCGAGGATCAACGCATCGACCGGGTTCCCGGTGGTGTAGACACCCAGCAGGTTCAACACCGCGAATCCGGTGTCGGCGGCGAGCATCACGACCACGGTGCCGGCCAGCCAGCCGAACACCGGCCCGCGCCGCCGGGACGTCAAGAAGAATCGGGCGGTCACGGCGACGACCAGGATGTCGGCCACCGGGTAGCCGACCGCGGTCAGCTTCGCCAACAGAGGCATCTCCGGGCTCTTGAGCAGGTCAGCCATGAAGAACACCCAGGACGCAGCGGCGAAACCGACGGTGATGATCGCGGTGTCCCACACCGCGGCCAGGTCACGTCCGGAGGAACGGGCATGCTGCAGGCGGAGCAGTCCGGCCGCGAGGAACACGTAACCGCCCAGGAACGCCGCGTCCCCGATCGACGGGAACGGCTGTACGTCCAGGATGCTGTCGTTGATGAAGTAGATGATGTTTCCGGCGGCGGTGGCGGCGGGGAACGCGGCCAACAGCACCCATCCGGACACCGGCGTGAGCTTCCGTACCCGTAAGCAGCACACGATCACGGTCAGCGCGACCAGGTTGGAGGCGATCAGCGCGAGATTCTGAGCCGCCGGCGGCAGCAGGAAGTATCCGGTGATACCGATCAGGCTCGCCGCCACGTACACGCGGAACCAGCGCGGGGACGACGTCTTCACCGTCCCGTCGACGGTGGCCGACGGGGTGGCCGACGGGGTGGCCGACGTGGGAGCCGACCGCCCGGAAACCCCGGGTGTCGCGTCGACGCCCGTCGATGTGACATTACGTAACTTCATAACTACGTAGAGTACACGAGGCTCTTTGACGCCGGTGGGGAACCGGTGAATTGATCGATGCCGTAGACCGTGGGTCGCCACGCCGCCCCGCAGTTCTGACGAGCTACAGCAACCCCGATGCGCGGTCACCCGGGATGACTCGTCGCCCCCGGCTCC
>JBDSLP010000100.1:0-14141 GCA_039916325.1 Nakamurella sp.
AGAAGCCCCCGTTCGCGGTGTTCGCTGCGGGTACCGCGCCGGTCATTCCGGACGTGACGTGGGTGGATGACCTGGCGCCCTACATCGAGCGGAAGCTGTTCACGGTCAACACCGGGCATGCCAGCACGGCATACCACGGCTTCGTCCGGGGCATTCACAAGCTCAGCGACGCCCTGGCCGACCCGGAAGTCCGGACGCTGGTGGAGGGGGTGTTGGCTGAGACCAAGGCGTTGCTGGTGGCCAAGCACGACTTCCCCGCGGAGGTCCAGCAGGCGTACCTGGAGAAGATCCTGACACGGTTCGCGAACCCCTACCTGCCGGACACGGTGGACCGGGTGGGACGGCAGCCGCTGCGCAAGCTGTCAAGGCACGAGCGGCTGATCGGGCCGGCCGCGGAACTCGCCGAACGCGGCCACCACCCGACGAATTTGCTGGCCACGGTAGCCGCGGCGCTGCGGTTCGACGTCCCGGCCGACCCGGAGAGCGTCGAGATGGCGCAGATCCTGGACACCCACAGCCCCGACCAGGCCACCACCCGGATCACCGGGTTACAGCCTGGACACCCGATCTACGACGACCTCGTGGACCTCGTGACGGAGCGCGCCGGGGGGTGACCGGAGTCCTGAGGACTCCGGGGCGCTCTACGATCGGCGTTGGACCGATGCGGCCGCATGTGATGGTGGGAGCCAGATGTCAACAACCGAGGTGCCCCGGCTGGCCGTCCTCACCAGTGGTGGCGACGCGCAGGGCATGAACCCGGCGGTGCGGGCCGTGGTGCGAACCGCGTTGAACCGCGGCGCGGAGATCTTCGCCGTCTACGAGGGCTACCAGGGCCTCGTCGAGGGCGGGGACCTCATCCGGGCCGTGGACTGGGACGACGTCAGTGGCATCCTCCAGCACGGCGGTACCGCGATCGGCACCGCGCGCTCGCTCGAGTTCCGCGAGCGCGCGGGCCGCCGCAAGGCGGTGCACAACCTCCTCCGCTGCGGCATCGACAGGCTGATCGTGATCGGCGGCGACGGCAGCCTCACCGGCGCCGACCTGCTCCGTTCGGAGTGGAAGTCGTTGCTGGACGAGCTGGTCGCCGACGGGCTGGTGGAGCCTGCGGACGCCGCGCGGCACCCGGCGCTGATGATCGCCGGTCTCGTCGGGTCCATCGACAACGACATGGTCGGCACCGACATGACGATCGGCGCCGACACCGCGCTGCACCGCATCGTCGAGGCCATCGACTCGGTCGGCAGCACCGCGGCCAGCCACCAGCGCAGCTTCGTCATCGAGGTGATGGGCCGGCACTGCGGCTACCTCGCACTGATGAGCGCCATCGCCGGAGGCGCGGACTACGTCGTCATCCCGGAGAACCCGCCGGAGCCCGGCTGGGAGGACGACATGTGCGAGCTGCTGCGCACCGGGCGCAAGGCCGGTCGTCGCAACAGCATCGTGGTGATCGCCGAGGGGGCCATCGACACCGAGGGCAACCCCATCACCTCGAGTCACATCCGTTCGGTGCTGGAGGACCGGCTCAACGAAGACACCCGGGTGACGATCCTCGGGCACGTCCAGCGTGGTGGTGCGCCCAGCGCGTACGACCGCTCGATGCCGTCGATCCTGGGTTACCACGCGGTCGAGGAGGTGCTTTCGGCGACGGCGGAGAGCATTCCGCAGCTCATCGGGATCCGGTACAACCGGGTGAGCAGATCGCCTCTGGTCGACTGCGTGGCCCAGACCCTCGAGGTCGGCATCCGGATCAGGGCCAAGGACTTCGCCGGGGCAATGGCGCTGCGCGGCAGCAGCTACGGCGAGATGGTCGGCATCTTCAACGCGATGTCGCGGGCCATGCCGAGCGTCCGACCGCCGCACCGGCCGAGCCGGATCGGCGTGGTGAATGTCGGCGGGTTGGCGCCGGGGATGAACGCCGCCGCCCGCGCGGCCGTCCGGCTCGGTCTCGACCGGGGCCACACCATGGTGGGCATCAACGGCAGCTTCCAGGGCCTCATCCACGACGACGTCGCCGAGCTGCAATGGGGTGACGTAGAGGGTTGGACCGGCCGCGGCGGGACCGAGCTGGGCATCAGCCGGCAGGTGCCGACGGTCAAGGACCTCTACGCGATCGGCCGCGGCATCGAGCGTCAGGGGCTGGACGCGCTGCTCATCATCGGTGGTTGGGACGCGTTCAACGCCGCCCACCAGATGAACGGCGAACGCGAGCGCTACCCGGCTTTCCAGATCCCGATGATCGTGCTGCCGGCGACCATCGACAACAACATCCCCAACAGCGAGCTGTCGGTCGGTGCAGACACCGCCCTGAACCTGATCGTGGACTCCATCGACCGGATCCGGCAGACCGGTACCGCGGCCAAGCGCTGCTTCGTGATCGAGGTGATGGGTGGTTACTGCGGTTACCTGGCGACGATGGGCGGCCTCTCCGGTGGCGCGGTCCGGGTGTACCTGCACGAGGAGGGAATCACCCTCAAGCAGCTGGCCGCCGACGTCGACCGGATGGTCGCCTCCTTCAAGATCGGCCAGCGGTTGTTTCTCGCGGTCCGTAACGAGAAGGCGTCGTCGATGTATTCGACGGACTTCCTGTGCCGGGTGTTCGAGCAGGAGAGCGGGGGCATGTTCGACGCCCGCGAGGTCGTGCTGGGCCACATCCAGCAGGGCGGCAACCCGACCCCGTTCGACCGGATCCTGGCCACCCGGTTGGCCTCGCACAGCATCGACTACCTGAGCCAGCAGATCGCCGAGGGTAAGTCCCAGAGCGCGGTGATCGGGCTGACCGAGGGCAAGGTCCGGACCATCTCGCTCCGCCAGTCAGAGGATCTCGCCGATTGGGAGTTCCGCCGTCCCACCGAGCAGTGGTGGGAGGAGCTGAGCGTCATCCTGGAAACGCTGGCCGCCCGCCTCGAGGTGCCGACCGCGGAATCCGACTCAGCGGCCGGGGCGCCACACCCGGCGGGGGAATACGTCCCGGCGGGCGGCCCGACGGCGTGACCGCTGCGCGTCGAGGCTCAGCGGGTCCGATCCGGGTTCCGGCTCGTCTGGGAGTTCATGGTGACGAGCGTCGTGCAGACGCTGAGGACGGGGGCGGTGATGGAGTGCGTCATCTCCGCCGTGGGCGTGATGGGTGTACTGCTACTGAACCTGGTGATCTGAGATGACCGCTCCCGAGAACATCACCAAGCGCCCGCAGCAGCCCGTACTGGTGATCATGGGCGTCTCCGGATCCGGCAAGTCCACCGTCGCCGGCATCCTCGCCGGGCAGCTCGGCTGGGACCTGGAGGAGGGCGACGACCTGCACCCGCCGGCCAACGTCGCGAAGATGGCGGCCGGTCGGCCGCTCACCGACTCCGACCGCTGGCCGTGGCTCGACACCGTCGCATCCTGGATCACCGAGCACACGATGGCCGGTATCCCCGGGATCATCACCTGCTCGGCGCTCAAGCGGACCTACCGGGAAGTGATGCGCGGCGCCGACGTCGTCTTCGTGCACCTCTCGGGCTCGAAAGAGCAGATCGGCCAACGGCTCTCCAGTCGACTGGACCACTTCATGCCGCCCAGTCTGCTGGACACCCAGATCGCCGCGCTCGAGCCGCCCGGTCCGGACGAGAACGTCCTCGTCGTGGACGTCGGGCGCCGCCCGGCCGAGGAAGCCGCCGACATCATCGCGCGGCTGGGCCTGCGTCCCGAACCGTTCTCGTCGGCGCTGGGCGCTCGGGTCCCCGGGCACTCGTCGGCGCCACCGCTGCGCGGGCTGTGGACGAAAGACGCGAAAGATCCGGACGAGCCCCGCGGGTGACCCAGGTCCTGGTCGGTGTCGCGGTGGGAGCGGCACCGACCGGGCCCGACCCAGCGTGACGAGATTGAGACGAGCGGTCCCGACTGCTAACATCAATGGTCGGCCCGGATGAAGTCTCACGCCGGGCCGTTCGTGTGCGTCCAGATCTGCCCTCGTTCGAGGTGCTGACCGGATCGCGTGCGAGCACCAGCGTTGCACAGGCGAGTGCGGCACCGGGCGCGACCCGGTTCGCGACACGCCCGACGTCGGGGGTCGACGACCTCCGATTCAGGTACCAAGCCAACGAGAAGGAAGTACCCAGCTCCATGCCAACGATCCAACAGCTGGTCCGAAAGGGCCGGACGGACAAGGTCTCCAAGACCAAGACCCCGGCCCTGAAGGGCTCCCCGCAGCGTCGCGGTGTGTGCACCCGCGTCTACACCACGACCCCGAAGAAGCCGAACTCCGCGCTCCGCAAGGTCGCCCGGGTGCGCCTCACCAGTGCCACCGAGGTCACCGCCTACATCCCGGGCGAGGGCCACAACCTGCAGGAGCACTCCATCGTGCTCGTCCGTGGCGGCCGGGTGAAGGACCTCCCCGGTGTCCGCTACAAGATCATCCGCGGCTCGCTGGACACCCAGGGTGTCAAGAAGCGCAAGCAGGCTCGTAGCCGCTACGGCGCCAAGAAGGAGAAGAGCTAATGCCTCGCAAGGGACCCGCTCCTCGGCGCCCGTTGGTCGCCGACCCTGTCTACAACTCCCCGCTGGTCACCCAGTTGGTCAACAAGGTGCTGATCGACGGAAAGCGTTCGGTGGCCCAGGCCATCGTGTACGGCGCCCTCGAAGGCTGCCGCGAGAAGACCCAGACCGACCCGGTCGTCACGCTCAAGCGTGCGCTGGACAACGTCAAGCCCACGCTCGAGGTCAAGAGCCGTCGGGTCGGCGGCGCCACCTACCAGGTGCCGATCGAGGTCAAGCCGGGCCGCGCGACCACGCTGGCCCTGCGCTGGCTGGTCGGCTACTCCAAGGCCCGCCGTGAGAAGACCATGAAGGACCGGCTCATGAACGAGCTGCTCGACGCCAGCAATGGACTCGGTGCCGCGGTGAAGCGCCGCGAGGACACCCACAAGATGGCCGAGAGCAACAAGGCCTTCTCGCACTACCGCTGGTGATCACCCGGCCGGGGTGGACCTCCCGTATCGGGAACCGACCGCCCCGGCCCCGGGTGTGCGCCGCAGCACGGAAGCACTGACGTAACGAAGCTCGAACTGACGAGAGAAGACATCGCACGTGGCTGCAAAGGACCTGGAACGCGTCCGCAACATCGGCATCATGGCGCACATCGACGCGGGTAAGACCACGACGACCGAGCGCATCCTCTTCTACACCGGCATCACGTACAAGATCGGCGAGGTGCACGAAGGTGCCGCCGTCATGGACTGGATGGAGCAGGAGCAGGAGCGGGGGATCACCATCACCTCGGCCGCGACGACCACGACGTGGAAGAACCATCAGATCAACATCATCGACACCCCCGGCCACGTCGACTTCACGGTCGAGGTCGAACGTTCGCTGCGTGTCCTCGACGGTGCTGTCGCGGTCTACGACGGGGTCGCCGGCGTCGAGCCGCAGACCGAGCAGGTCTGGCGTCAGGCCGAGAAGTACCACGTGCCGCGGATGTGCTTCGTCAACAAGCTCGACCGCACCGGGGCCAACTACTTCCGCTGCATCGACATGATGATCGACCGGCTCAACGCCACCCCCGCGGTGTTGCAGCTGCCGATCGGCGCCGAGGGTGACTTCATCGGTGTCGTGGACCTCCTGCAGATGCGGGCCCTGACCTGGCGCGGCGAGACCGCCAAGGGTGAGGACTACGCGATCGAGGAGATCCCGGCCGACATGCAGGACGACGCCGAGATCTGGCGTGAGCGTCTCATCGAGACCGTCTCCGAGAACGACGACGAGGCCATGGAGGCCTACCTCGCCGGTGAGCAGCTCTCCGTCGCGCAGCTCAACGCCGCGATTCGTCGAGCGACCATCGCCGGCAAGGTCAACCCGGTCGTCTGTGGTTCGGCGTTCAAGAACAAGGGCGTGCAGCCGATGCTGGACGCGGTGGTGGCCTACCTGCCGTCGCCGCTGGACATCGGGGCCACCCACGGAACGCTGACCGACGGCGTGACCCCGGCCGAGCGGCAGCCCAATGAGAGTGAGCCGTTCTCCGGCCTTGCGTTCAAGGTCGCCACCGACCCGCACCTGGGCAAGCTGACCTACGTCCGCGTGTACTCCGGCAAGCTCATCTCCGGCACCCAGGTCGTCAACGCGACCAAGGACCGCAAGGAGCGGATCGGCAAGATCTATCAGATGCACGCCAACAAGCGTGAGGAGCTGGCCTCGGTCGGCGCCGGCGACATCTGCGCGGTCATGGGTCTGAAGCAGACCACCACCGGTGACACCCTGGCCGATCCGTCGAAGCCGATCGTGCTCGAGTCCATGACGTTCCCGGACCCGGTCATCTCGGTGGCCATCGAGCCCAAGACGAAGGCCGACCAGGAGAAGCTGGGCACCGCGATCCAGAAGCTGGCCGAAGAGGATCCGACGTTCAAGGTCCGCAACGACGAGGAGACCGGCCAGACGGTCATCTCCGGCATGGGCGAGTTGCACCTCGACATCCTGGTCGATCGCATGCGGCGGGAGTTCAACGTCGAAGCCAACATCGGCAAGCCGCAGGTGGCCTACCGCGAGACGATCCGCGGCAAGGTGGAGAAGTACGGCTACACCCACAAGAAGCAGACGGGTGGCTCCGGTCAGTTCGCCAAGATCCTCATCTCGGTCGAGCCGCTGGACATGTCGGCCGAGGAGAACAAGGGCGCAACCTACGAGTTCGTCAATGCCGTCACCGGCGGTCGCATCCCGCGGGAGTACATCCCGTCGGTCGACGCCGGCGCTCAGGACGCGCTGCAGTACGGCATCCTCGCCGGCTATCCGATGCTCGGGGTCAAGCTGACCCTGGTCGACGGTGCCTACCACGAGGTCGACTCGTCCGAGATGGCCTTCAAGATCGCGGGTTCCATCGCGATGAAGGAAGTCGCTCGGCTGGCCAAGCCCGTGCTGCTCGAGCCGATGATGAACGTCGAGGTCGTCACCCCCGAGGACAACATGGGCGACGTCATCGGCGACCTGAACTCCCGTCGTGGGCAGATCCAGGGCATGTCCGAGCGCGCCGGCGCTCGCGTGGTCACCGCGCTGGTGCCGCTCTCGGAGATGTTCGGCTACGTCGGCGACCTGCGGTCCAAGACCGCCGGCCGGGCCTCGTACTCGATGGTGTTCGACTCCTACGCCGAGGTCCCCGCGAACGTGGCGAAGGAAGTCATCGCCAAGGCGACCGGCGCCTGAGGACACGAGGGAGCGTCAGCGACCGAGGCCCGGAAGGTGCCGAGGAGCTGGCCAGAAGGAGTCGCCAAGGCGACCGGAGCGTGATCCAGGGGTCCGGTGATGTCGCGGTAATACGCCGCGGAGGTCACCGGACCGCGGATTTCGCACTAGGCTCTTACAGGTTTGTGTCTGCGGTCCTCCGCTGGCACGAGTAACAAGTTCCACGGGCCTCTGAAACCCGCGGGGCACCAACAGATCAGTCCGAGGAGGACATAGCAGTGGCGAAGGCAAAGTTCGATCGCAGCAAGCCGCACGTCAACATCGGCACCATCGGTCACGTCGACCATGGCAAGACCACGTTGACCGCGGCCATCACCAAGGTGCTGGCAGAGAAGTTCCCCCTGATCAACACCGCTTCGGCGTTCGATCAGATCGACAAGGCTCCCGAAGAGCGTCAGCGCGGCATCACCATCAACATCGCGCACGTTGAGTACTCGACCGAGAAGCGTCACTACGCTCACGTCGACGCCCCGGGTCACGCTGACTACATCAAGAACATGATCACCGGCGCTGCCCAGATGGACGGTGCGATCTTGGTCGTGGCCGCCACTGACGGCCCGATGCCGCAGACCAAGGAGCACGTGCTCCTGGCCCGCCAGGTCGGTGTCCCCTACATCCTGGTCGCGCTGAACAAGGCCGACATGGTCGACGACGAGGAGATCCTGGAGCTCGTCGAGCTCGAGGTCCGCGAGCTGCTCGCGGCTCAGGACTTCGACGAGGACGCCCCGGTCATCCGGACGTCGGGTCTGAAGGCGCTGGAGGGTGACCCGAAGTGGGTTGCCACCATCATGGAGCTCATGGACGCCGTCGACGAGTCCGTTCCGGAGCCGGAGCGCGATACCGACAAGCCGTTCCTGATGCCGATCGAGGACGTTTTCACGATCACCGGTCGTGGCACCGTCGTGACCGGCAAGGTCGAGCGCGGCTCGATCAACGTGAACTCGACCGTCGAGATTGTCGGGATCAAGGAGAAGTCGTCGACCACCACGGTCACCGGCATCGAGATGTTCCGCAAGCTGCTGGACTCGGCGACCGCCGGCGACAACGCCGGTCTGTTGCTGCGTGGCACCAAGCGTGAGGACGTCGAGCGCGGCCAGGTCGTCGTGAAGCCGGGTTCGATCACCCCGCACACCGAGTTCGAGGCTCAGGTCTACATCCTGGGCAAGGACGAGGGCGGGCGTCACACCCCCTTCTTCAACAACTACCGCCCGCAGTTCTTCTTCCGCACCACCGACGTCACCGGTGTCGTTTCGCTGCCCGAGGGCACCGAGATGGTCATGCCGGGCGACACCACCGAGATGATCGTGAAGCTGATCCAGCCGATCGCCATCGAGGACGGTCTGCGTTTCGCGATCCGTGAGGGTGGCCGTACCGTCGGCGCCGGCTCGGTCACGAAGATCCTGAAGTAGTCCTGCTGTAGTTCTGTCGAACGCAAAGGCCCCGGGCGAAAGCCCGGGGCCTTCGCGTGTCTGGATGACGATGGATGGTAGGCGGTCTGGTCGGTTGCCGACGGACGTTGGCCCGCAGGCGAGCGTTTCCCAGGGGCGATCAATACCGTGGTCGCCTCCGGGAATCTTGGTCGCGTGGCATCGAGGACGAGGTTGCCGCGTGGTCGGGTGCCGAGGCGAGCGGTCTTGTCGGCCGATCATGATGCGGCGTCGTCACCCACGACCCTGACGGCGGTCCACGAGAGCAGGGCGTCGATACCGGCCTCTGCCTCCGATGCAGTGAGGGGCCTCCTTAAGATTTTCGGATGCGTCGCGATCCGGACACAGCCGGAGAGAACTGGCCAGAACAGCGTCCCGAGCGCGGGCCGACTATGAGTCGGGCCAACTCACGGCACGCTGGAAGTTGCTGGCGCGTCCACGTTGGAGGCGTCGACCAAGACATTGGTGTCGACCGTGGCGGACACTCAGGATGCGTCCACGAGAACCAGTGGGTCCAGATCGACCGTGGTACGCGTGCATCTGATGTTTTGAGGGTCCGCATCAGATGTCAGCTGGAGCGCACGAGATGTCGATCTGGCCTGGTGGTTCTCCCGGGGGTTGGGTCTACTTCACCCATCTCCGGATCGACGTCTCAGCCGTGTCGAACCCATCCGTCAGTCTTCTACGCTCAGGAACTGCACGAATCCCGCCGGTGTCCACCGGAATGGGCGCGGTCCAGACTGTCAAAAGGAGTGTGACGGGTTGCGATGAGCGAGTCTTACGGGCGGCGTTTTCATGAGTGACCACACAGGTGTTGCGAAGTCAGCGACGTTTCGGCAGTAATTCGGTGTGATAAGGCTCTTCGACTCTTGCGTGCTCCCGGTAGCTCACACGATGATCGCTCCCCCGAGGCGCTCGGGGGAGCGCTTCACATCGCACGATGACGTGCCTTGCTCAGAGTGGGACCGGGCTGGTCGGCCCAGCCGGGTCAACCACTGGTCAGGCCGGGCATCCACGGCGTGAAGGTGTCCACCATCACCGAGGTCCACAGCCGGTAGCCGTCGGTGTTGGGATGAACCTGGGTGGGGACGTCGAGCAGAGCGTCGGTGTCCGGCTGGTCCATGAAGGCGTCATAGACCGGCACGCTCGCGAAGTGCAGGCGAACCGCGTTGTCTTCCATGTTGGCGACGTTGTGGCGCTGTTGCACCACCAGCGGCGACCCAGACAGGTTGGGATTCTGTTTCAGGTAGATCACCGCGGCCCCCGGGAACTTCGCGGCCATATCGAGCATGAACAGCCCGCACCTGGTCGCGAAGCCGTCCTCGACCTCGGTGTGTCCGAAATTGACGAACACCAGATCGACGTCCGCCGGATCTACTGCCGTCGTCATCGCCTCGAGATGGGCTCGTGCATAGGCGATATCGCGTGCGGGTGCGGAACCGTTCCAGACGTTCACCGAGGCGTGGGCGCCGGTCAGCCGGATCCCCCATGACGCGTTCCATCGGACTTCGTCGCGGTTCCACGGGGTGACGGTGACGGGCCGGTCGGTCATGTCGCCGATCCACTTCGGGAACAGGACCTGCCAGCCGGAACTCGAGATCCCGGTGGAATCGCCGAACACCAGGATCGTGAATTTCCGGCCGACGTCATTCAGTCTTGCCATCGCTTGGGCCGGCGCCACCTGCGCCACCGTTTCGGCATTGCTGCCCCAGCTGGGGTGCGGATCGCCGCCCGGCGACGTGTGGTCCGCAAATCGGGTCGGCTTCAGCAGTGCCACCGCAGTCACGGTCAGGGACCCGAGCACCAGCACCGCGACGACGAAAGCACCCCACCGCCGCCTCGATGACCTGCGCAGGTTTCTCTGGTGTGACCTCGTCGATCCGACCACTGGTCGCTCCTCTCGTGGGATGCCCGATAGAAGAGTAAGCACCTCGCAGGTTCGATGATGCACGCAGAGTCCCCAGTCGCTCACAGTGAGCTGTCCGCGGCAGTGTTCCGGGCCACTGGCCGCGGTCAAGATCAGTCAAGGTGGAGCGGTCTAGCGGTCCGGGCCTCGCAGCAGCGGGGGCCACAGAAGCGCTCGCCCTGCGACCAGACCTGATGCCACTTCCCCGCCGCACGACCACCCCGATGAGACGCCCTATCCGCCATTTGGCTCAGTGGGCGCTCGAAGACACCACCCTTGGTGAGGTGCTGTTCGTCCCATCGTCGGATTCAGTACACAGAACGGCCTGGCTGCCGTCCTCGGTTCGTACGCTGCTGGTGGGGAATTGCCGAGGTGCAGACCCATCGCGTCTGTCAAGAACACGAGCCGACCTCTCGTAGCGGCCGCTTGACTCTGGGTAGCAGGTGGAAGGCAAAAGGGTTTGCTCCCACGGGGACTACCGCGCGACCATCAATTGAGCCGGTTTTCTATAGCGCACAGTGACAATCGAAAAGAATCCTTACTTCGAATGGGGCTTTCTTGTGCAGAGGGTAGTCGTAACGAAATCATCCTGCTAGGCTCTTTTGTGTCGAACCCGCCGGGGGCCGCAATGGACTTGTGGCGTTCAAGGACGTTCCACACAGTTCGGACCTGAACAACGGCTCTCTTGCTCTCGTGAATACGGTGAATCGACTGCTGGCGCGGGCCTCGTTTCGCGGCCTGCGGTTCAGCGCGGCGCTCCGAACCGGATGAACACGATGTCCCGTATGCCCGACCTGCATTGTTTAAGGAGTGATCCACATGGATCTGCGTGGCTATCTACGGGCAATCCGTAAACATTGGTTGATGGTGGTCGGTGCGCTGGCCATCGGGCTTGCAGTTGCCGGTCTGGTCGCATTGACGACCACCCCGACATACTCCAGCAGCGTGACCTTCTTCGTGAACACGCCGTCGGACACCATTGCCGGCTCGGCGCAGGGCGACACCTTCGGCCAGAAGCGGGTGAACAGCTATGTACAGCTGATCACCACCAGCAGTCTGGTGAACATGGTCGCTACCGAACTCGGAGACGGTATGTCGCCCGCCGAGATCGGCGCCACCATCTCGGCGAAGGGTGACCTCAACACTGTGCTGCTGACGGCCACCATCACCGACACGTCTCCCGAGCGGTCGTTGCGGATCGCTACGGCCGTCTCGACCGAATTCGTCAAACTCGTCTCCGGCATAGAGACCGGCCAGAGCGCGACCCCCTCCACAGTTCGACTCGAGGTCGTCGACGGACCGGCCCTCGATCCGAGCCCGGTGGAGCCGAGGGTGGGACGTGACATCGGGTTGGGTCTGCTCGTCGGGTTGATCATCGGTATCGGTCTGGCCATCCTGCGCGATGTGCTGGACACCTCGCTGCGCACCGAGGAGGACCTCCAGAAGGTCGCCGGTGTGCCGGTGATGGGGACCATCTTCTTCGACGAGCAGGCCAGCAAGAACCCCGTGATCCTGGGGGACACACGCCAGTCGATCCGTTCCGAGGCATTCCGCCAACTCCGTACCAACCTGCAGTTCGTCAATGCAGCTGCGCCGGTCCGGACCCTGGTGGTGACGTCGTCAGTGAGCGGCGAAGGCAAGTCGACGACCGCGACAAACATTGCGATCTCGTTCGCCGACGCCGGCCAGAAGGTACTGCTGATCGAGGGGGATCTGCGTCGCCCCCGGGTGGCGGACTACCTGGGCATCGAAGGTTCGGTCGGTCTGACCAACGTGCTGATCGGCCAGGTCGCCATCGCCGAGGTCTTGCAGTCCTGGGGCGGGTCCACCCTCACGGTGTTGGCCAGTGGGTCCATCCCGCCGAACCCGTCCGAGATGCTGGGCAGTGCCGGGATGATCGAATTGCTGGAGTCGTTGAAGGGTTCATTCGATTTGATCGTGATCGACACTCCGCCGTTGCTGCCGGTCACCGACGCGGCAATCCTCGCGACCTATGCGGACGGCGCGATCGTCGTCGCGCGCCATGGGTCGACAAAGCGTCTGCAGTTGGCGGCGTCCATCAAGTCGCTCCGTGCAGTCGACGCACGAATTCTGGGTTGTGTGCTGAACATGGCGCCCACCAAGGGCGCGGACGCGTACGGATACGGATACGGATACGGGTACTACCAGAGCGACGATCACGTTGGTTCTCGATCCAAGCTCGATCCGATGGTGGTGTCGTCGCAGGCGCCCGATGGTCCCCGTCATGCCGATCAGTCCGAACTCGACCACCGTCCATCGTTGGTGACGACTCCGAGCCGTGGTGGGAACGAATCGTGAGCATTGACGAGCGGACATCGGGAACTCGATTCGTCGTGGGAACCCGGAGTGGACGATGACCGGCAAATTGCAGATCCTCCACGTCACCGAGTGCTACAGCGCCGGCGTCGGAGCCGTGATCAATGCCTACGCCCGCAATCTCGGCGAGGTCGACCATCACGTGCTGTACGTCGGGACAATGGATCCGACCGAGGAATTGTTCGTCAGCTCCGCCATTCTTCCGGACGGCATGTTGGCGCGTGCCCAGGCGGTCAAAGCCGCCGTCCGGAGGTTACGCCCTGACGCATTGCACGCCCATTCCAGCTGGGCCGGGGTTTACGCCCGGTTGCTTCCGGTCGGTGTCCCGGTGATCTACGAACCGCACTGCCTGAGCTTCGAACGGCCCGATCTGCCGCGCTACCTGCGGGCCGCCTTCCGGTGGGCTGAGCAGGCGCTGTCCGGGCGGACGTCGGCGTTCGTCGCGCTGACGCGCCGGGAGGCCGACCTGCTGGAAGGCCTGGCCAAGCGCCGCGCCGAGACCCATCTGGTCACCAATACCTCGTCGGTCGATCCCGACGGCCCTCACCGGTGGAGTTTCGGCCGGTCGAAAACAGTCTTGATGAGCGGTCGGATCGCGGCGCAGAAGGATCCCCGGTTTTTCGCCGACACCGCGCGACGTGTGGCGCGGCTGGATCCGACGGTGACCTTCCGTTGGCTCGGCGATGGTGAGCCCGAGCTGGCCTCGTTGCTCATCGATGCCGGTGTCGAGGTGACCGGGTGGCTGAGCAAGGACGAGGTCGCTGCCGAACTCGCACGCTGCGGCAGCTACCTGCACAGCGGTTCCTACGAGGGACTTCCACTCAGCGTCCTCGACGCCTGCCACCTCGGGGCGCCGATCGTGGTCCGCGACATTCCCGCCTTCGCCGGGTCTGGCTTACGCACAGTTGTCACTCCCGCCGACGCTGCAGCGGCGGTGGTGGAGTTGTGTTCTGCGGAGAATGCGCAGCGTGCCGTCGACGCCGCCCAGACGCTGCGGCTACTCAGCACCGACGCGAATCAGAAAATCGAGCTCGCCGCCCTCTACGAGCGGACGACCGGGCGCCCGGTCGGCGACCGCCCGGTGCCGGCGTGGAGGTCGGCATGACCCGACGGCTGCTGAGCCTCACGCTCACCCCGGCAGCGCTGCGGCGACTGACGAGGCGCCGGTTGATCAAGTCCGGGCGGCTCTCTATCGGGACCCACTCGTACGGAGTGCCGGACTTCGAGACCTTCGACCATGACCAGACCCGAGTTTCCATCGCCAA
>JBDSLP010000101.1:0-15128 GCA_039916325.1 Nakamurella sp.
CCGCGGTGTCCTCCGACAGCCGGACCGTGCCCCCGCCAAGCGGCAACGAGTCGAGCAGCGCCACGGCCGCTCGGTCCTTGGCGGTGATGAGGTCCGGTTCGTAGAGCACCCGCAGACCGCCGGCCAGCTCGTCGTCCTCGCGGTGGAAGTCCGGCAGCAGCCGGGCCAGGGCCGGATCGGCCGGCGCCGTCGACGGGGCGGTCTGGATACCGGTGATGGCGTCCAGCGGATCGGCGGGCGCCTCGCCGCGACGCTGGGCGAGCAGCTGCCGGACCTGGTCCACGACGTCGGCGAGCACCTGTACCTCCGCCGGCTCGAGGGTGACGACGAGCTTGCCGCGGCGGCGGCGGAAACCGGCCACCTCAGCTGTCCTGCTGCAGGGTGGCCCAGAGGCCCGCCCCCTGCAGCTTGGCGACGTCGGTCTCCATCTCTTCGCGCGAGCCGCTGCTGACCGCGGCCCGGCCCTTGTGGTGCACGTCCGACATGAGCTGCTCGGCCGTGTCCTTCGAGTGCCCGAGCAGCTTCATGAACACGAACGTGACGTAGGACATCAGGTTGACCGGGTCGTTCCAGACGATGGTGACCCACGGAGCCTGCGGCGCGACGACCTCCTCGGTCTGCTGGACCACTTCGGTCGTCGGGGCGCTCACGGAGACCAGTGTTCCACTCCTGACGCCGTTCGACTGGTCGCGGACGGGTCGGGCCGGGCACGCGGGACACTCTCGGGTCAGTACAGTCCTGGTTCTATGACGCCCTCCGCAACGTCGCCGCGGTCGACCGCTCTGCTGACGGATCACTACGAACTCACCATGCTGCAGGCGGCCCTGCGGGACGGCACCGCCCAGCGGGTGTGCAGCTTCGAAGCCTTCACCCGTCGACTGCCCGACGGTCGCCGGTACGGGGTCGTCGCCGGCCTCGGACGCATCATCGACGCCATCGCCGACTTCACCTTCGGCGAGGTCGAGCTGGCCCGACTGGCGGGGGTACTCGACGAACCGACCCTGGCCTACCTTGCCGACTACCGCTTCGACGGCGACGTCGACGCCTACCCGGAGGGCGAGCTGTTCTTCCCCGGATCCCCGATCCTCACCGTGCGGGGCACGTTCGCCACCGCCGGGATCCTGGAGACGCTGATCCTGTCGATCCTGAACCACGACTGCGCGGTGGCCTCCGCCGCCGCCCGGATGGTCAGCGCCGCCGAGGGTCGACCGCTCATCGAGATGGGTAGCCGCCGGACGCACGAGGAGTCCGCGGTCGCCGCCGCCCGGGCCGCCTACCTGGCCGGTTTCACCGCCACCTCGAACCTGGAGGCGGGCCGCCGGTACGGCATCCCGACCGGTGGCACCGCGGCGCACTCCTTCACCCTGCTGCACGACTCCGAGGCCGCCGCGTTCCGCGCCCAGGTGGACGCTCTCGGGCCGCAGACCACGCTTCTCGTCGACACCTACGACATCACCCAGGGCATCGCCACCGCGATAGAGGTGGTGGGCCCGGAGCTGGGGGCGGTCCGCATCGACTCCGGCGACCTGGGGGTCCTGACCCGCGGGGCGCGACGCCAGCTGGACTCCCTCGGCGCCACGAACACCCGGATCGTACTGTCGGGTGATCTGGACGAGTACGCGATCGCCGCGCTCCGGGCCGAACCGGTCGACAGCTACGGCGTGGGAACGTCGGTGGTCACCGGATCGGGTGCCCCGACGGCGAACATGGTCTACAAGCTGGTCGAGGTCGACGGTCGCCCGGTCGCCAAGCGCAGCGAGAACAAGCGGTCCACCGGCGGCCGGAAGTCGGCGTTGCGGCGCTACAAGGCCACGGGCACCGCGACCGAGGAGGTCATCTTCCTCGCCGACGGTGACGGCCCACCCGCCGAGGCGCACGACCGGATGCTGCCCCGCCCGCTGATGCGCGACGGTCGCCCGGTGGAGGGTCTGCCGACCTTGCCGGAATCCCGCGCCGCGCTGGCCGCGGCGTTGGTCTCGCTGCCGTGGGCCGGCCTGAAGCTGTCCCGCGGCGAACCGGCGATCCCGACCGCCAACCTGATTCCCTGACCGCACCCGTGCACACCTGACCGTGCAGACAGGACGAGCCACCGATGACCCAGACCTACTCCCCCGCCACCGCCCTGATCGTGGTCGACATGCAGCACGACTTCGCCGATCCGACCGGCTCGCTCTACGTCCGCGGTGGTGAGCAGATCCTGTCGGGGATCAACGCCGAGATCAACGCGGCCCGGGACGCCGGCGCCACCGTCGTCTACACCCAGGACTGGCACCCGGAGTCCACCCCGCACTTCACCAAGGACGGTGGGCTCTGGCCGGTGCACTGCGTCATCGACTCCGGCGGCGCCGCCCTGCTCCCCGGACTCACCATCGCGGGACCGGTGGTGCGCAAGGGTTCCGGGCGGGAGGACGGCTACTCCGGATTCACCGTCCTGGACCTGGACACCGGCAAGACCCACGGCACCGAACTATCGACCATCCTCGACGAGAACGGCGTCATGTCCGTCGTGGTCGTCGGGCTGGCCGGCGATTGGTGCGTCAAGGCCACTGCTACCGACGGGGTGAAGCTCGGCTACGACGTCTCGGTGCCGCTGGCGCTGACCCGCTTCGTCGAACTGAACCCGGGTGACGAGGTCCGCGCCGCCGAGGAGATGACGCAGGCGGGCGTGACGCTGGCCTGACCGGTCCGAACCTCACAGCTGCTCGGTGTCCGCGACGACAGTCACGGTTCCCGGGTCGATCTCGGTGAAGCCTGCGTCCCGGACGGCGACCTGCCGCCGACGGCCGCCCGTGGAGTCCGACGCCGTCGCCACCCGGGCCCGCCAGACGTCGTCCCGGATCGGGTACACGACGGCGGGCAGCCCGGCGTCGTGCCAGCGGGCCAGTGCCGCCGGGTCGGTGCCGGCCAGCAACGCCGCGGTGATCATCCCGGCATGGCCGGCCTGGGCCATCAACTTGCCCACGGTCATCGGGACGCCATCGGGCACCATCAGCGACAACGTCCCCGGTCGCGCCCGCACGACACTGACGGTGCGCCGGTCCCGCGGCACGTCGGTCCCCCCGACCTGCAGCTTCGCCACCCGCTTGGCCAGGTCGGTGACCGGCCCGGGCACCAGCGCACGCACCTCGGCGTCGCCGTGCGTCACGGTGATCCCCGGCAGATCCTGCACCGCGTCCCACTGGCCGCCCCTGGCCCGGCGGGTGACCTTCCGGATGTGGGCCCGGACGTAGCCGGCGACCGGGTCGTGCCACTCGCCGCCGGGTGCGGCCCTCTCGTCCAGGCACACCGCGGTCGCCGCGGTACAGGCCGCCTCGATGGCGGCTGACCAGCTCGGCAGAGCATCGCGTTCCATCCGGAGGACGAGCTGCATCGCCCGGATGTCCTCGGCGGCCTCGTCACGATCGGTCCGGACCTCGTCGTCGGGCAGGGCCATCCAGTACGCGTGCCGCTCCGCCAGCGGCGCCAGCAACGCGGCCCAGCCGACAGCACCCGCACCTGCGGGGCACACACCGTCGGGGTGGACACCTGCGGGGTCCGTACCGGCGGCACTCATCCGAGCGGAACCCGGCGTAGGGTCCCGTCGGCGGCGTCGGCAGCCTCCACCTCGGCCCGGGTGATCCCCAGGATGAACAGCACCGGGTCCAGGAACGGCTGGTTCAAAGTCGTGTCGGCGAACTCGGCCACGATGGGTTTGGCGTTGAAGGCGATACCCAGGCCGGCTGCGGTGAGCATGTCGATGTCGTTGGCCCCGTCGCCGACGGCGACGGTCTGGCTGAGCGGCACCCCGAATTCGAGGGCGAACCGCGCCAGCGCCCGCGCCTTCCCCTGCCGGTCCACGACGTCACCGACGACCCGCCCGGTCAGTCTCCCGCCCTGGACCTCGAGGGTGTTGGCCGCGACGAAGTCCAGCGACAGGTCCTCGACGAGGTGACGCGCGACCTGGGTGAAGCCGCCGGAAACGATGCCGCAGCGGTACCCCAGCCGCTTCAGCGTCCGGATCGTCGTCCGAGCTCCGGGGGTCAATTCCAATGACCGGCCCACCTCGTCGAGGACGCCGGCGTCCAGGCCGACGAGCATAGCGACCCGCTCGTGCAGAGACTGGGCGAAGTCCAGCTCGCCGCGCATCGCGCGCTCGGTGATGGCCTCTACCTCGGCCCGGCGGCCGATGTGGTCGGCGAGCATCTCGATCACCTCTCCGGTGATCAGGGTGGAATCGACGTCGAAGACGATGAGCCGTTTGGAGCGCCGCGCGATCCCGGCCCGCTGCACGGCGATGTCGACCCCTGCGGAGGCACCGATCTCGACCACCGCCCGCCGCAGCGGGTCCTCGTCGACGGCGGTCACGGTCAGCTCCAGGCCGGTGACCGGGTAGTCGGCGACTCGTCGGATGGTCTCGATGTTGACGCCCAGCTCACCCAACCGACCGGCCAGCAAGGCGATCGCCGAGGCCTGCAGTGGCCTCCCCATCACCACCAGCACGTGGGTGCCGCCGGACTTCGGATCGTCGACCCCGACGTCCAGCCGGACCGACACCGCCGTGCCGACCACGGCCATCGCCCGTTCGACGTCTGCCTTCAGACGGTCGCCGCCCCCCTCGGTGGCAACGAGCACCCCCAGCGTCAGCTGCCCGCGGACCACCACCTGCTCGACGTCGAGGACCTCGACCCGGTGGGCCCCCAGTACCGCGAACAGGGCGCCGGTGACCCCGGGGTGGTCGCGGCCGGTGACCGTCATCAGCACGGCGGTCTGCGCCATGCGCGCTCCTTCGATCGGGACCCGGACGGCCGGCGAGCACGACGTCACGGGCCGGACAGCATCGAGTCCCGCTGCTGACTGCGGCAGCGGGACTCGATGGGGCAGGTCAGGTTCCGGGCGTTTCCGCGATCTTGAGATGGTCGCTGGCCTCTGCGGCCTCCAGGCCCTTCCACTCCCGACTCGGATGGGCTTCCAAGCGCATCCGTTCGATCATGTGCGGGTGGTGCAGCTCGAACGCCGGGCGCTCGGAACGGATCCGCGGCAGCGAGATGAAGTTGTGCCGCGGCGGCGGGGAGCTGGTGGCCCACTCGAGCGAATTGCCGTAGCCCCACGGGTCGTCGGCGTGGGTGATCTCACCGTGACGGAAGGACTTGAAGACATTCCAGATGAACGGCAGCGTCGATGCCCCGAGGATGAACGAGCCCACCGTGGAGAAGGTGTTCATGAACGTGAATCCGTCACTCGCGGCGTAGTCGGCGTACCGCCGTGGCATACCGACGTTGCCCAGCCAGTGCTGGATGAGGAACGTGGCGTGGAAGCCGATGAAGGTCAACCAGAAGTGCCACTTCCCGAGCCCCTCGTCGAGGAAACGTCCGGTCATCTTCGGGAACCAGAAGTAGATCCCGCCGAAGGTGGCGAACACGATCACCCCGAACAGCACGTAGTGGAAGTGCGCTACCACGAAGTAGCTGTCCGAGACGTGGAAGTCCAGGGCCGGCGCGGCCAGGATGACACCGGTCAGACCACCGAAGAGGAAGGTGACCAGGAAGCCGGCGACGAACAGCATCGGCGTCTCGAAGGTCAGTTGCCCCTTCCACATGGATCCGATCCAGTTGAAGAACTTCAGCCCGGTGGGCACCGCGATGAGGAACGTCATCAGCGAGAAGAACGGCAGCAGCACCGAACCGGTGGCGTACATGTGGTGCGCCCAGACCGCCACCGACAGCGCCGCGATGGAGATCGTCGCGAACACCAGTCCGCGGTAGCCGAAGACAGGCTTGCGGGCGAACACCGGGATGATCTCCGAGACGATGCCGAAGAACGGCAACGCCAGGATGTACACCTCGGGGTGACCGAAGAACCAGAACAGGTGCTGGAAGAGGATGGCTCCGCCGTTGGCAGGGTCGAAGACGTGTGAGCCGAAGTGCCGGTCCGCGGCGAGACCGAACAGCGCGGCGGTCAGCACCGGGAACGCGATCAACACGAGCAGCGACGTGACCAGGATGGTCCAGGTGAAGATCGGCATCCGCCACATCGTCATACCGGGCGCACGTAGGCAGATGATCGTGGTGATCATGTTGACGGCACCGAGGATGGTGCCCAGACCGCCGACCGCGAGGCCCATGATCCACAGGTCACCGCCCACGCCGGGCGAGTGTTGGATGCTCGACAGCGGCGTGTAGGCGGTCCAACCGAAGGCGGCCGCCCCACCGGGAGTGAAGAAACCGGACAGCGCGGTGATCGCACCGAACAGGAACAACCAGTAGGAGAAGGCGTTGAGACGCGGGAACGCGACGTCGGGAGCACCGATCTGCAACGGCATCACGAAGTTCGCGAAGCCGAACACGATGGGGGTCGCGTAGAACAGCAGCATCACCGTGCCGTGCATGGTGAACATCTGGTTGTACTGGTCGGTCGACAGGAACTGCATCCCGGGACGCGCCAGCTCGGCCCGCATGATGAGGGCGAGGAAGCCGCCCACCATGAAGAAGGCCATGCAGGTGGTGATGTACATCAGACCGAGGGTCTTGTGGTCGGTCGTTTTCAACAGGCTGAGGAACTTGGTCCCTCGGGACGGCCGATGTACAGGAATCGGCCTGCTCACCACGGGGCGAGGAGCGACGGCGGTCACTGACGGTTCCTCCAGCTGATCGGCGCACTGACGTCCCGGGTGGATCCGGAATGCCACGAGCTTAGTCCGATCATGCACCCGATACCCATCGGGTGGACCCGATGTCGGCATCGTGACGTCGATGATGCGGACTGTCCGCCAACCTACCGGCTGTCGGAACCGGCCGGTCCACCACCGGGTGTGGTTATCCAGACAGTCGTCGTTGCGTCAACGCCCCGCACGGTCGCAGAGCACCCGTCAGCCGGTGTGCAGGGCCCAGAGCTGTTCGGCGGCCCGCTCCCAGCTGTAGTCTGCGGCGCGAAGTCGACCTCGGGCAGCGAGGTCGGCGGCCAGTACCGGGTCGGTGAGCACCGCCCGGAGCCGGTCGGCCAACCCGTTGACGTCCTCCCGGGTGAAGTCCAGCGTTGCTCCCCCGCCCACCTCGACCAGGGCCGGCGTGTCGGAATGCACGACCGGGACGCCGGCCGCCATCCCTTCGAGGACGGGAAGACCGAACCCCTCCGCCCGCGACGGGACGGCCAGCACCGCAGCGCGCGTCAGCGCCACGGCCAGATCGGCGTCGGAGATCCGCCCGAGCAGGTGCAGCCGGGACCGCTCGACACCGGCCGCGTCAGCCCATCGCTGCAGGTCCAGGTCACCCCAGCCGGCCTGACCGACGACGACCAGATCACCCGGCACGTCGGCCATCGCCAGGATCAGCAGGTCCAACCCCTTGCGCGGCTCGACGGTGGCCAGACTCAACACGTAGCGCTCGGGCAGGCCGAGGGTGGCGGCCCGTTCGTCGGCGTCCGGGCCGACGGGCAGGGCCGTGACGCCGTGCCCGACGACGACGATGCGATCCGCGGTCTGCGGGAACAACACAGCCAGCTCGTCGGCGACCGTCCGGGTGGGCACGACGAGATGATCTGCCTGCCGCGCGGCGCGGCCGACCATCGTCCGATGCCAGGACACCCCTCGGGGGGTGAGCGTCTCGGGGTGCGTCCACGGCACCGTGTCGTGCACGGTGACGACCATCGGCCGACGCCGGAGCAGCGGGGACCGCGGGCCCGGGGCCAACGGCGTGGTGGCGTGCACCCGGTCACCGCACGGCCAGGGCGGCATACCTGCGAGCCAAGCCTGCGCGAGCACCCGTGAGCCGACCGGGAGCCGGTGCGGCCCGTCCACTCCGGGGACCGCCGCGGCCGCCGTCTCGCGGTGCCAGGCGACCATCGACCGGACGTCCCAGCCGCGCGGTGCCGCCTCGTGCAGCGCCTGCAGGATCTGCCGGGCGTAACGGCCCGTCCCCCCCGGGACCGGGGCGAGAATCTGCTCGGCGATCACGGTCAGCGTCGGCATCGGCTGAGCCTACGGTCGAGGCTTGCTGCCGGGTGGACTCGCCGCACCTGTGACCGGGCAGCAGCCGGGCCATGAAGCTGGTCGTGATCGGGAGCATCGGGGAACGTCGGAACGGCCTATCCCCGGCGGCGTGCCGCTGAACCCGGAACGTCGGGGACCGGTGTGAGCCGGCGCCGCCCGCCGGACTCCGTGCCGTACGACACGGCGGACCGGGTGGGTTTGGACATCGCCGGGCCGAACGCGGCGGACGCGTCGACGGCGGTGTTCCCTGACGCCTATGCGGTGATCAACCTGGCCCGGGGATTCCAGCCCGGCCGGGACGAGGCCTTACTGGAGGCGGCTGGGGGTCGGCGGGCTGCGCGCGCTGCTCTCGGCGGTGGTCGCGGCGGGTGGGCCACAGGTCGTCCAGATGTCGTCGGTGGGTGCGTACGCGCCGGGCTCCTACGGGGCCGCCGTCGACGAGTCGTACCCCACCACCGGGATCCCGACCTCGCCGTACAGCCGGCACAAGGCGGCCGCGGAACGGTTGCTCGATGCCTTCGATGTCGCGCACCATCGCGTCCGCGATACACGCCAGACCGCTTCCTTTCTCCGGCCGATCATGCGCGGCCCGATCGCGCCCGGTGGTACCGCCCGGCTCGGTCCGGCCATTCCCCGTCGTCAGTGGTGATCCTCGACTCCCGGCTGTGCGAGGGTCCGGCGCAGCAGCCAGTTCACCCCGCCGGTGTGGACCAGCACGTACCGCACGACCTCGGATGCCCCGTGCAGGGTGAACACCATCCGCCGGTCGTCGCGGTCGTGCTCCTCCCACCAGCCGTGGTCGGCGATGGTCTTGTCCTCGTCGGTGTGACCGAGGTGGTCGAGCTCGTGGTCCGGTACGGCGACGGCGAGTCGGCTCTCCCCCGGCCTCGGCAGGCCGCGCGGCACCGCCCAGGACCGGAGCACCCCGGCCTCGGCGAGCCGTAGGTCGAAGTGCGGTCGCGGGCGTCGGTGGTCATGGACGACGAAGTCCGGCCGGTCGGTCGACCTGTCGGTCATCCGACCATTCCCGTCCGGTCCGAGGGTTTCGTCCTTCGTCCTTCGACCTTCGTCCTTCGTCCTTCGTAGTTCGTAGTTTCGTCGTTTCGTCGAATGTCGCACCTCCGGTATCGACCCCAACGTGGTTGCCGATGGGTCACTTGTGACTGATGGGACTGATGTTTCGAATGAGAATCGCCCTACGTAGTCGGCGGGTCTACCCTGGTGACCAGGCAGCGCTGACTAGTGTCCGCCTCACATGTGTCCTCCTGACCCCGGCCGTGCGCTCGGCCGGAGGTCGCAGGAGATGTCGCAGTGCCTCGCCCGGTCGCTCCTGTCCGGTCGTCTCTCGGGTCCCGGCGGAGTGGTGATGAGCGAATCGGACGAGTCCCGCCCGCCCGACGAACCCGTCTGGGTGCCGCGGTCGCCGCCGGCCGAGGAAGACTCGGACTGGCTGTTCTCGTGGTCGCGCAGCACCCGGCAGGCCCCACCGGACCCGCCTGCCTCCGAGCGCAGTCTCTGGCGGCCGCAGGCCCCTCGGTTGGGCCCTCTGCTGGACCGCGTCGAGGCCCGCCGCCTTGCTCCGATCCTCGACGGTTCCTCGGTCCGGATGGTCGATACCCCGGACGGTCCCCGCCGGGCGCTGGTGCACCGGCACTGGATCGGCCTCGTGATGCGACTGGCGGCCGGTCTGGTCACATTCATCGTCGCCATCGTCGTGTCGCCGGTCTATCTGTCACTGGTGCTGCTGGCCGCCGCGCACGCCGGCGTCCTGTGGATGCGACGCGGGGTGAAACGGGAGACCGCCGCCCTGGTCGGCGGCACCGAACTGGTGATCGGCCTGCTGATCGGAGTCTTCGTCGCCGAGGGATTGCTGCGAACGCTGCTGATCGTCGCGTCCCTGCTGATGATGCTGCTGACGGTCCTCGCCTGGCAGGTCGACATGGAGCTGGTCACCGAGGGCGGCCGACTGGTACGCACCCGGGGCCTCTGGTTGATGAAGCGGACGGTGACGGCACCGTTGACGTCCATCCGGATCGCAAACACCAAAGGCCCCTTCGTGGGGCTCGGGTACGTGACCGTCGACACACCGTCCGACAAGGACGACATGCTGCACAATTTCGGGTTGATCGGTCAACCGAACGAGTGGGCAGCCCTGCTCCTCCGGGAGGCCACGCTACCCAAGGTCACCTCGTCGCCGGCGGCGGCCGCATCGCAGGCTGACTGAGGTGGCCCACGGATACGACCCAGGCCCGCGTGACCCACAGCTCCGTCGGCACCCGCCACACTCACTGACAACAGCTTCGTTTCGAAAGGTCGTTTGACATGGTGAAGACAAGTATTCGCTCGATCGTGTGGCTGGCCGTGATCCTGCTCCTCTTGGCCGCCCTGGTCGGCGTGACCCCCACCCAGGCGGGCGAATTCGTCCGCGCTCAGGGCAGCAATGTCCTCGAATTCATCCGATCGGTGTTCGGCGGCAACCTCACCGCCACCTGATCCGGATCAACCACGGCCTGTCCGCGACCTATGGTTCAGGCAGCCAGGCCGTGTGAGTCGGCGACCTCGAGGCCGGCCTCCCGCAGCATCGCGGCGTAGGCCATCACTCCGACGGCTTCGCTGAGTTGTCCGGCTATCTTGCGACACTCGTCGGTGAAGCCGCGCGGCGATCGGATGGTGTGGGCGACCACGAGCCGGCCACCGACCGGCCCCGGCAGCGGTACGACCAACAGGGATCGGGTGCCCTGCTCCCAGGAGAAGTGGTCGGGCAACGGCACCGACCGGGTGTCCTGGATGCAGAGCGGTCCGTCGCCGAGCGCCCCCAACGTCTCCAGTGCGGCGCCGAGAACCTCGCTGTCGCAGACGTCTACCGACCCCCAGGTGCTGGTGGCGCCGTAGCGTCCGGTGCCGTCCTGGACGATGGCGACCTCGCAGCGCAGCGCTGCCGCGGCGACGTCGGCGGCCAACGAGAGAATGCTCCAGACGTCGGACCGCCCGCTGGCGGTGATGGTCTGCACGGCGGGGTGGACGTCGTTGCGGCGCGCCGGCGAACCCGCGCCGGGCACGTCGAACGCCTCACGGGCCCACTGGGCGAGTTCTCGAAGCTGCCGGTCGTCGGCGTCACCGACCAGCTGTCCACGTCGGTTCCCGACGATGACGAGGGTGTCGGCGTCGAGCCGGACGAGCACCGCGGCCCAGGCCCAGTACGGCCCGAGGATGCGGGTGGATTCGCGATGCCGGAACCAGCGCAGCTCACCGGTCTCGGCGGGGATGGCGAGGAAGCCGACCGGGTCGGCGTCCTGGACCCCGAACGGCCCGATCCAGACCTCCCCGCGTCCGACGCCACCGAGGTTGACCCACTGGCCGGCCTCGGTGTGCCGGAGTACGAACACATCGAGCGCACCGAGCTCGGTCGCGCGGCGCGCCACCTCAGGAGCGGTCATGACTTCCCCTACATCAACACGGTCATACCTGGTCCACCGGCGCGGCGCCGGCGAATATCCACTCGCTCGGCGGGGCGTCACCCCGCCGGAGGGCAGTGTCCGTTCTGGTCGTTGTCCACCGAGGTCCTGATGGATCTGGTGACTCAGTCGCTCGATCGAGTCGCGACGTTACGGATCGGACGGTGGAAAGCTGGTGCTCGTCATCCGTTCACCACTACTGAAAGCGGTTGTAGGCACATTGGTGCCACACTTTTGGGCGACAATGTCACCCGATTGCCGGATGCCTGTCACTTTTGGTAGCGATCAGTCGAATCCAGAGCTGCGGTCTGCCCTGCTGTACGAACTGAACATCACCCGATGCCGTCAAGTGTGACGCTGAGTAACAAAACCCCTCACCGCTTCCACGCGCTGTGACAGTTATGCCCGCTTCCGGTGCCGTTCCCGCCCGTCTGCCAGAGATCCAGCCCCTCGGGCTGGGTGATTCCGCTCACCGACCCGGGCCCGGCCCGCGACAGGCCCGCGATCCCCGCGAGAACCCCACGATCCCCCCGACCGGCGGACCTGTAACAACAGCGGACGACACGGCGGTGGGCTGACCGATTCGGGAGGTTCGGGTGGCTAGCGTGACTCAGATGCGAACTGTGGGCGCCTATGAGGCGAATACCAATCTGGCCCGACTGCTCTGCGACGTCGAGGGTGGCGAGACCATCAGCATCACTGTGCACGGCCGCGAGGTCGCCCAGCTGGTACCTACCCGGGAACGGCCGGTGCGCAGCGAAGTCGTGACTGCCCTGCGCGCCGCCGGCACCGGGATGCGGCGATCCGGCTCCTCTCTCCGCCGACGGCTCGAGTCCGGCCTGCGCTGATCGGAATCGCCGGGCCGGTTTCGCACTCAGCGCAACAGCGCGGGTCCCTAGGCCGGACCGGGCAATAGTGACCGCATGGAATACAGGACTCTCGGTAACAGCGGCTGCGCCGTCTCCAACCTCGCGCTCGGCACGATGACCTTCGGCGACGAAGCGGACGAGAAGGTGTCGTTCGCCCAACTCGACCGCTTCATCGAGGCCGGGGGAACCCTTGTCGACACGGCGGACGTCTATTCGTCGGGCGTGTCCGAGGCCATCATCGGGCGGTGGCTCAAGGACCGGCCGGCCGACGTCACGGATCGGGTGGTACTGGCCACCAAGGGTCGGTTCCCGATGGACGAGACCCCCAATGGGCTGGGGCTGTCCGCCCGGCATCTCACCCGCGCGCTGGATGCATCGCTGAAGCGGCTCGGCGTGGACTCGGTCGACCTGTACCAGGCGCATGCCTGGGACGCCCTCACCCCGATCGACGAGACCCTACGAACGATGGACGGGTTCGTCCGGTCCGGAAAGGTCGGCTACTACGGCTTCTCCAACTTCACAGGCTGGCAGCTGACCAAGGCGGTGCACCGGGCGCAGGCGCTCGGGCTGTCCGCGCCGGTGACGCTGCAGCCGCAGTACAACCTGTTGGTCCGTGAGATCGAGTGGGAGGTCGTGCCGGCGGCCCTGGACGCCGGGCTGGGCCTGCTCCCGTGGTCGCCGCTGGGCGGCGGTTGGCTGTCGGGGAAGTACCGCCGGGACCAGCGTCCGACCGGGACGACCCGACTGGGTGAGGACCCGAACCGGGGCGTCGAGGCCTACGACCGTCGCAACGTCGACCGGACGTGGGACGTCATCGATGCGGTACAGCACGTCGCCGAGGACCGCGGGGCATCGATGGCGCAGGTGGCGTTGGCGTGGGTGACCGATCAGCCGGCGGTCACCTCGACCATCCTCGGGGCCCGGACACTGGAGCAACTGGACGACAACCTGGCCGCGGCCGACCTGCACCTGGACGTGACCGAGACGGCGGCCTTGAGTGCGGCCAGCAAGACGGTCGTCGGTGACTACCCGTACGGTGAGCTGGGTGAGCAGCAGCGGGAGCGCAAGATCGAAGGTGCGCGCTGACCGCGCAATTCCCAACGCCTGCTCGACGGGGCCCGGGACGGTATCGCTGCAGGTCGGCGGGTGGATGAAGGCTCTAGGTATCGGGGCCGACACGACGTACGGTGAAGTCACCTAACGAGGCACAGGGAGCACCTCCGTACGGTCCCGCACTCCCATCACGCCCCGGAGGTTCGCATGGCCAAGAACAAGGGTGGACGCGAAGTCCGCAAACCCAAGGCAGCAAAGAAGCCGACCGCCGCCCCGGTCACCTCGGTCGTCCCGGCGACCGGTCGACGTCCCTGACCGGCGGCTGACCGCCCGTTGACCCGCGGCGGTGCGCGGCCATCGTCGCGCACCGCCCGGGCGGTCAACCAGAGATTTCCGTCCGCAACGTCACAGCGTCGAGCGTCACAGTGTCAGCAGAGCCGTGACGAGCACAGGCGATCTCGGCCGGCAACGATCTCAGCCGGCGCCGATCTCAGCCGGGGTGCCGGTGGCGGCATCGTCTCCGTCGGCTTCGCCGGAGGCTGAGTCCAAGAGCCGCGCGGCCAGATCGACCAGTGCCCGCGACACCGCCAACTCCTCGGCGATCTCCGGAACCCCCGCCGCCGCGTGGTCGGCCACTCCGACCCCAACGAGTGAGGTCCGGTCCAGGCTGTGCAGGCGTGCTTCGGCACGCGTACGGGTTTCGTGGTCGTCGATGAAGATCTCGACCTGCCACCGGTGGACAACGGTCATGGTGAGCTCCTTGCTGAGCGACAGTGCTGACGGATGAGCGGATCTCAGGCTTTCGGGGCGGTCTCGGCCAGGCCGGTGCTGATCTGGCTCATGACCGCCCCGTCCTGCAGGGTGCTGACGTCACCGACCACACGCCCCTCCGCGATGTCGCGGAGCAGCCGGCGCATGATCTTGCCGGATCGCGTCTTGGGCAACTCCGGGACGACCAGGATGCTCTTGGGCTTCGCGATCGGCCCGATCTCGGTGGCGACGTGCTGCCGCAACGCGGCCACCAGGTCGGGGCCGGTGTCGGTCCAGGAGCTGCGCAGGATGACGAACGCCGCGATGCCCTGACCGGTGAGATCGTCGGCGGCACCCACCACGGCCGCTTCAGCGACCGCCGGGTGACTGACCAGCGCCGACTCGACCTCGGTGGTCGAGATGCGGTGCCCCGACACGTTCATCACGTCGTCGACCCGACCGAGCAGCCAGATCGCGCCGTCCTCGTCGTATTTCGCCCCGTCCCCGGCGAAGTAGTAGCCCTGTTCGGCGAATCGGGACCAGTAGGTGTCGCGGTAGCGGTCGTCGTCACCGAAGATCGTGCGCAGCATGGCGGGCCACGGCCGGTCGATCACCAGGTAGCCACCCTGTCCGAACGCAACCTCGATCCCTTCGTCGTTGACGACCTTGGCACTGATACCGGGCAACGGCCGCATCGCCGATCCGGGCTTGGTCGCGGTGACCCCGGGCAGCGGGGAGATCATGATGGCGCCGGTTTCGGTCTGCCACCAGGTGTCCACGATGGGACAGCGTTCGTGGCCCACGGTGCTGCGATACCACATCCAGGCTTCCGGGTTGATGTTCTCACCGACGCTGCCCAGGAGCCGCAGGGAGGTCAACGCGAAGCGGGCCGGGATCTCGGCACCCCACTTCATGAAGGTCCGGATCAGGGTGGGGGCGGTGTAGTAGATGGAGACCTTGTACTTGTCGACGATCTCCCAGTGCCGGCCCTCGTGGGGGGTGTTGGGGGTGCCTTCGTAGATCACCTGGGTGGCGCCG
>JBDSLP010000102.1:0-36292 GCA_039916325.1 Nakamurella sp.
CAGAGCTCGAGTCGCCGCACGAGTTCGCCGAGAAGGGCATGCTCGACGCCGTCCGTGACGCGGTGGACGGCGGTCGGATCAAGATCTATTGCGTGTCCGGCTACGACCACGAATCGTGGTCGGCGGACTGGAAGCCGATGGGTGACCGGGCGCGGGCCCACCACGCCTACGAGGAGTGGATCCTCTGGCAGGTCGTGCCTTTCGTGCGCGACACCTCCGGGGGTCGGGCCGACATCGCGGTGGCCGGGCCGTCCATGGGCGCGTTCCACGCAGTGCTGTTCGCCCTGCGTCACCCGCACGTCTTTCCCCGGGCGGTGGCCTTCTCGGGGGGCTTCGACCCGCGGACGTGGCGCGGCTGGGGAGACGCGGACGAGGCGGCCTACCTGACGAATCCGTTCGAGTTCCTGCCCCGGCTCGAGGGTGGGCACCTCGAACACCTGCAGCGGACGCTGTTCATCACGCTGGTCGTCGGAAGCGGGCAGTGGGAGGACACCACCGGGGCCCATGCGTCCACCCACGCGATGAACGAGCTGCTGGCCTGGAAGGGCATCCCCCACGAGTGCCACGACTGGGGCGGGGAGTGGCCGCACGACTGGTGGAGCTGGCGCGCGCAGGCCGCGGTGTACCTGACGGCACTGGGCTGAGGCCCACCGACCTCGGGCCGCCGCGTCGAGGCCGGTCCTGCCGAGCGGCCACCCCGGGGTGAGTGTCAGGATCAGCGGATGAGCACCGACGCCACCACCCACCTCATCGGCTTGCTGCTGGGCACCGAGAACGACTGGCCGCGCGCCTTCGAGACGCTGGCCCGCCGGCTGGGGCCCATCCCGCACCAAGGCCGCGACCACACGTTGAGCACCGAGCGGATCACCATCGAGCCGTTCGACCTGCGGGACCCGGTTCGGCACGACCTCGTCATCGACCGGCTCGCGTGGTGGTACTTCCACCCGCGGGAGTGGCTGAAGAAGGCCGCCCTGGTCAACGACACCTATTTGCTGAACAACCCTTTCACTTTCCAGGCGATGGAGAAGCACTCCGCGTACTGCGCGATCATGCGGCTGGGCTTCGACATCCCGACGACGGTCCTGGTGCCGTACAAGAACCCGATCGACAGCGAGAAGTGGAAGTACACCGCGTCGCAGTACAACCTGTCGTTCGACCTGGACGAGGTGGCCGGCCGGGTCGGGTTCCCGTTGTTCATGAAGCCGTTCGACGGCGGGGCCTGGCGCGGGGTCAGCCGGATCGACGACTCGGCCGCGCTGCACACCGCCTACGACGCCTCGGGACAGATGCTCATGCACCTGCAGGGGGCGGTCAACGACTACGACTCCTTCGCCCGGTCGTTGACCATCGGACCGAACACCCAGGTGATGAAGTTCCGCCCGGAGCTGCCGATGCACGATCGATACGAGGTCTCGCACGACTTCCTGCCGGCGTCGGCGGGGTCGGAGATCCTCACCCTGTCGAAGGTGATCAACGCGTTCTTCCGCTGGGAGTTCAACTCCTGCGAGGCGTTGGTGACCGGTGACCGGGTGCAGCCCATCGACTACGCGAACGCCTGCCCCGACATCGCGATCACTTCGCTCCATTACTACTTCCCGTGGGCAATCCAGAATCTGCTGTCGTGGAGCGCCTTCTGCGCCGTCACCGGACGAAAGCCCAGGGTGGACACCAACACCCGGGCCTGGTTCGACGTCGCCGACAACCCGGACCTGGACTTCCCGGCGAAGCTCGCGATCTACCAGACGATGGCTGACGACTACTTCCAGGTCGAGGAGTATCGGGAGTTCTGCGCGACGTCACTCGCGTCGTTGCCGGCCCTGGTGCACGAATGGGTCGACTCCCCCGAGTTCGACGCCCTGCTGGTGGAGACCGTCAAGTCCACCTATCCGGTGAACGAACACGACCGCTTCATCCCGCACTTCCGCGGCCTGCTCGGGGCCTGGGTCACCGACAACACCTGAGGCTCTTCGGTTTCGCTCAGCGGCCCACCGAGTGCGGCGGGCCCACGCTGTTGGCTGGGCTCTACGACGACGCCGCCGCGCCCCGCCATTCCCGCCGCCTGGCACCGGTCTCGGGATTCCGGATGACGGCTGCTCAACCGACGATGACGACCTCGGCACCCACGGATCGCCTTCGGCCACGGCGCAGCCGATGCGTGCCGCAGTTCCACCGGCCCACCGAGCCGTCACCGCGGTACCGGCGGTACAGGTCTGGACGGGGAGAGGTACCGCGACGCCGCCCGGCACCACGATCCGGCCGAGCCTGTCGGTACCGGCTTCCATCGGTATGACGCTACCGAACAGCTCACAGGGACCGTGCGGGTCTTCTCTGCGGCTGTGCCCTACTCAACCCGACGTCGCGTCCAGGTGCTGGAGCAACTCGTGCGCGGCCAGCTCCACGTCCTTGTGCTTCCATTCACCCGCCCGGTAGATCACCGCGAGGAGCCCCGAGCGGTGCAGTCGACGAAAGTCTCCGTAGCCGAACGCGTATCGGGCCTTGGTACCGTCGTTCGCGCCCTCGGTGAGCCCGAGGTGCCAGGCCGCGTACTCGTCCCAGGAATGCTTCTCCAGGTAGGCGTTCTCCGCCTCGGCATCGGGCTGGGCGTCACCCCACTGACTCTCGAGCACGTACTGACGACTCTCGATCAAGCCGCGGGCGCGTTCCACCGCCGCCTGGTTCACCGTGTACTCCGCCATGGCGATCCCTTCACCGAGCTGACGACGGCGAACGGCCGGGAACCGTGACCCGGGCTCCCGGCCGCAGTCGTCTGAATGATGAAATTACTTGGCGCCCAACGACTTTCCGGCCGAGCCGAGCTGCTGCGCGGCCTCCACGACACGAGCGGCCATGCCGGCCTCGGCCAACTTCATCCAGGTACGCGGGTCGTACAGCTTCTTGTTGCCGACGTCGCCGTCGACCTTGAGCACGCCGTCGTAGTGGGAGAAGAAATGGCCGACGACCGGCCGGGTCAACGCGTACTGGGTGTCGGTGTCGATGTTCATCTTGATGACGCCGTAGGACACCGCCTCGGCGATCTCCTCGGCCGTCGAGCCGGACCCACCGTGGAAGACCAGGCCGAACGGCTTGGACCCGTCCGGCTGGCCGAGCTCCGACGCCACCGCGTCCTGGATGTCCTTGAGCACGCTCGGGCGCAGTTGCACGCCGCCCGGCTTGTACACGCCGTGCACGTTCCCGAAGGTCGCGGCCACGATGTAGTTGTTGTCGACCGGGGCACCCAGCGCCTCGACGGTGGCGATCAGGTCCTCCGGCGTCGTGTACAGCTTGTCGTTGATCTCGTGGCTGACGCCGTCCTCCTCACCGCCGACGACCCCCACCTCGATCTCCAGCACGATCCTGGCCGCCTTCGTCAGCGGCAGCAGCTCCTTGGCCAGCGCCAGGTTCTCCTCGAGCGGCACGGCCGAACCGTCGAACATGTGCGACTGGAACAGCGGGTTGCCGCCGGCGTCGACGCGGGCCTGCGAGATGGCGATCAGTGGCTTGACGTAGGTGTCGAGCTTGTCGGCCTGGCAGTGGTCGGTGTGCAGGGCGACGGTGATGTCGTAGCGGGCCGCGACGACGTGCGCGAATTCGGCCAGCGCGGTAGCGCCGACGACCATGTTCTTCACGTTGAGACCCGACGCGAACTCGGCTCCGCCGGTCGACACCTGGATGATGCCGTCACTTCCCGCGTCGGCGAATCCCTTGATCGCCGCATTGATCGATTCGGAGGAGGTGATGTTGATCGCCGGGTAGGCGAAACCTCCTGCCTTCGCACGATTCAGCATGTCGGCATAGGCCTCGGGGGTGGCAATGGGCATCTGGGACGGTCCTCTCGCGATCGGATGTACTCACAACTCTGGGCGCGCCATCACTGCGCGCGGCGCTCTGGAGCTGAGCATCAGTATCGCCCATCGGCACCGGCCCGGCTCGATGCCCCCGGGAGGTCGGGTCGGCCGGCGCCACCGTGGCCTGTCTGCGCGGACCCGCCCGGCGGAGGAGAATGGGGCACCGGCCCACACACACCGACCGGGCGGGTCACCCAGGTGGAGCGAGCAGAGAACGGCGGACATGGTGCCAGGTACGGGCGAGACCATCGGCGGCGACGGGACCGGGGTCGAGCGCACCCTGACCTCGCTGTCGGTCCTCAATCCGGTGCGTGGCACACCGGTGTCAGCGGCGCCGGCGCCCGACCAGCCGCAGACCATCGACGACATCTACCGGACGCACCGGATGAGCATGGTGCGGCTCGCGATCCTGCTGGTGGACGACATCAGCAGCGCCGAGGACGTGGTCCAGGATGCCTTCGCCGGGCTGTACCGGAACTGGGACCAGCTCCGCGACACCCAGGCCGCCATCGGATACCTGCGCACCGCGGTGGTCAACGGGTCCCGGTCGATGTTGCGCCGCCGACGCACCGCGCGGGCATACGTACCCCCGCACAGTGCCGACGCCAGGTCGGCGGAGTCGATGGCGATGCTGACCGCGGAACACCAGTCGGTGATCAGTGCGATGGGCGAGCTGGCGCCGCGGCAGCGCGAAATCCTCGTGCTGCGCTACTACGGCGGGCTCAGTGAGGCTGAGATCGCCGCGTCGACCGGACTGACCGCCGGCACCGTGAAGTCCACCGCCAGCCGCGCGGTGTCCAAGCTCGGCGACATCATCCGGAACAAGCACCTGTAGCCGGGGGTCAGTCGGTGTTCGTCACGTCGTCGAGCCGATCGAGCTGGTCCTGGTCCAACTGCAGATCAGCAGCGGCGACAGAGTCCCGGACGGTCTCCGGACGGCTCGAGCCGGGGATCGGGATGACCACCGGTGACTTCGCCAGCATCCACGCCAGCGCCACCTGCTGGGGGCTCACCCCGAGCGCGTGACCGACCTCGTCGAACACCGCGGGGGCCGGCCCGAGCCGCCGGCTCAGGCCGATGCCGCCGAGTGGGCTCCACGGCAGGAAGGCGATCCCGAGTTCGGTGCAGAGCGCCATCTCAGGTTCGCTGGACCGGAACTGCGGCGAGAACTGGTTCTGGACCGACACCAACCGGCCGCCGAGAACCTCGTCGGCCAGCCGGATCTGGTCCGGATCGGCGTTGGAGATACCGGCCATCCTGATCGTGCCGGCGTCGAGCAACTCGGCCAACGCCCCGACCGAGTCGGCGTAGGGCACGTTCGGGTCCGGCCGGTGGAACTGGTACAGCCCGATCGATTCGACCCCGAGTCGTCGTGCGGAGGCCTCACACGCGGCCTTGAGGTAGTCGGGCGCACCGTTGACCGTCCACGATCCGTCGCCGGGGCGGAGGTGGCCCCCCTTGGTCGCCACCAGCACTCCGGAGGTGTCGGAACCGTAGGTGCGCAGAGCTTCGGCGATGAGGGTCTCGTTGTGGCCTACCTCGTCGGCACCGATGTGGTAGGAGTCGGCGGTGTCGATGAACGTCACCCCGGCGTCCAGCGCGGCGTGCACGGTGGCGATGGCCCGGGCCCGGTCGGGTCGTCCCTCGATGGAGACAGGCATGCCGCCCAGCCCGATGGCGCTGACGGTCCGGGTTCCGATGCTACGGGTCTTCATGACACTCCTGGTTGGTCGATTGAAGCGGGGGGCCCGGCCGGCGACGCGGCGCCGGCCGGGGAACGGTCAGGCCTGGGGAAGTGCGTGACCGTTCTCGTCGAGGTAGTCACGCCAGGACCGCTTCGGTGTCCAGCCGAGCAGGTCCATCGCCTTGCGTGAGGTGATCCCGGACGCGTCGGTCCGTTCCAACGGCCTCAGCTCGATCTGATCGCCGTAGTACTTCTCCAGGACGGCCGCGAAATCGTGACCGCCGACGTTGTCGGGTGAGGCGATGTAGAACACCTCGTGACCCGGGAGATCGGATTCTGCGGCGAGCACGATGGCGTCCGCCAGGTCGTAGGCGTCGATGTAGCTCCACAGGTTCGGGCTCAGCACCGCTGCGTCGCGGATCTGGGGTCCGAGGTTCTGCTCGTAGTTGCCCTCGTACTGCACCCAGCTCGGACGCAGGGAGATGCAACGGATGTCCGACCGCGCGACCGCGGCGTCCATCAGCTGTTCGCCGAAGTGCTTGGACAACGCGTAGGGGTCCTGCGGATGGATCGGGTGCAGCTCGTCGACCGGGGCGTAATCGGGCAGGAAGTCCCGCTCCGGGAAGAAGAACCCGGGAACCGTCTCGCTGGAGATGTTGACGAATCGCTTCACGCCGAAACGGACGGCCGCCTCGAGCACGTTGAAGGTGGCCATCAGGTTGGTCCGGAAGACGACCTGCGGCGGGTTGCCGGTCGGCTCCGGGATGGCGGCGGTGTGCACCACCGCGTCGGCACCCCGGATGACGGCGAACGCCTCACCGGCGTCGGTCAGGTCGGCCATCTGATACTGCGCGGTACCGGGCTCCTTGCGCTCGAACCCCGGGCGGCTGAGGTCGGTGGCGAGCACTTCGTGCCCGGCGGCGAGCAGTGCTGTGGTGGCGGCGCGGCCGACTTTGCCGTGCGCGCCGGTGACGACGATCTTCACTGGATGTCCTTCGGTGGAGGCTGGAGCCGGTGCCCGGGAGGGCATCGGCGGGACAGGGGCCGGGTCAGGGCCCGGTCAGGATTGCGGAGCGCGCCGCGCTTCCGCCAGGCGGAAGTCCGCGGCGTTCATGCCCAGCAACTCGTCGCCGGACACCGTCACGTAGGTGTCCAGGTCGCGTTCGGTCTGCTGGAGGTGATCACGCATGGCTCGGCCCGCTTTCGACGGGGTACCGCGCTGGATGGCGTCCAGGATCCGCGCATGGTGCTCGATGGCGTTCTCCCGGACCGACGCATGGAACGACGTCTGATGACGGGTCAGGTGCAGGATCTGGTAGATGGGGTCGAACAGGGCCGCGATGATGCTGTTGTCCGCGGCGTCGGCGATGTGCTGGTGGAAGGCGATGTCGGCGGCCACGAATCCGGGCACGTCGGTCGCCGCCGCCGAGGTCCGCATCCGCTCCAGCGCACCCCCCATCCTGCTCAGATCGGCCTCGGTGCGTCGCTGGGCCGCCAGCTCAGCCACGGCCACCTCGACCACCCGTCGGGCTTCGAGCAACTTTCGCGGGAGCGCGAAGTTGTCGGTGTCCGACGCCGACCGGGCCAGGAAGAGCACCGGGTCCAAGGCCGACCACTGGGACGGAGCGTTGACGAACGTGCCTCGGCCGTGGACCACTCTCACGACCCCCTTGGCGGCCAGTTTCTTCACCGCCTCCCGCACCGTCAGCCGGCTCAATCCGACCTGCTGGGCGAGCTCGGTCTCGCTGGGCAGACACGAATCGGTCGGATACCTGCCGCTGAGAACGTCGTCGACGAGCTGCTCGGCCAGGCCGTCTGCCAGTGCGGGGCGTGCACCCATGATTTCTCCTTTGAGGTCTGAGGAGTGTTTCATGAGCCAATCGAGTGGCCACCGTCAACCGCCACTGCGCCGTTGACGCCAGATGTTGAGGCCCACCGCGGCGACGATGATGGTGCCGCTGAACACCTGCTGCCAGTAGGCCGAGATACCCAGCAGGATCAGACCGTTCTGGATCAGGGCCAGCAGGAAGGTACCCAACACCGTGCCCAGGATGCTTCCTTCACCACCGAAGAGACTGGTGCCGCCGATGACGACCGCCCCGATCGCCACCAGCTCGTAACCGCCGCCGGCGGACGGCTGACCCACACTCAGCCGCGACGTCTCGATGATCGCCTCGAGCGCGGCCAGTCCGGCGGCGATGACGTAGATGGCGATCTTCGTCCGTCGCACCCGGATCCCGGACAGCACCGCCGCCTGCTCGTTGGAACCGATGAAGAAGACGTTGCGGCCGAAGCGGGTCCTCGTGAGGACGAGGTGGGCCACCACGGCGATGGCGGCCGCGATCCACACCGGGATGGGGATGCCCAGCAGGGACCCCTGACCGAGGGGGAGGAACCCCGACGGTAGGCCACTGATCGACTGTCCCTGCGTGATGCCCAGCGCGAGCCCCCGGGCCACGGCGAGCATGCCGAGGGTGACGACGAAGGCGGGGATCGGTGTCGCACCGACCAGGATCCCGTTGACCAGTCCGACCACCAGACCGCAGAGCAGCGCCGCCACCGCGGCCACCACCACCGGAAGGTTCAGGTCGACCATGAACGTGCCGGTGAGGATGCTGACCAGGGCCACCGTGGACCCGACGGACAGGTCGATTCCACCGGTCAGGATGACGAAGGTCATTCCGACCGCGATGATCAACGACAGCGACGCCTGTCGGGCCACCACGATGAGATTGTCGGTCGTGAAGAAGTACGGCGAGCGCCACGCCAGGAACAGGATGACCAGGACGAGTACCCCGGCGAGACCGGCCTCTCGGGCCGCCAGCACCTTCCGGGTGCGGGCAATGGGGTCCAATCGCCTGCCGGGTGGGGCTTTCGACGGCGGGGGCGCAATCGGCTGAATGGTGTCGCTCATGGTCGCTCGTCCCTGTCTCGTGTCATCTCGTGGTGGACCCCGGTCGCCAGGGCCATCACCTGTTGTTCGTCGGCCTGCGCAGCGGCCAGCTCACCGACCAGTCGCCCCTCGCGCATGACCAGCACGCGGTCGGACAGCCCGAGGACCTCCGGGAGTTCGGACGAGATGACCAGGACAGCCACTCCGTCCGCGGCGATCTCCCGGACGAGCCGGTAGATCTCGGCTTTGGCCCCGACGTCGACGCCGCGGGTCGGCTCGTCCAGGATGAGCACCCGGGGCCGGCGGGCCAGCCACCGCGCGATCACCGCCTTCTGCTGGTTGCCACCGCTGAGGGTCCCGATGGCGGTTTCCACCGACGGCGCCTTCACCTGTAGTTCGCCCGCGAGCCTGGCGGCGATCGTCCGGTCGCGGCTGCGGGAGATCACTCCTCCCCGGGAGATCTCACTCAACGAGGCTGAGGTGATGTTCGTCCGGATCGGAAGACCGAGGAAGAGGCCCTCACGCTTGCGGTCCTCGGGCACGTAGGCGATCCCGGCGGCGATCGCCTCCCGGGGGTTGCGCGGTGAGACCTGGGTGCCGTCGACGAGCACACTGCCGCCGGTGACCCGGTTGTGACCGAACACCGCCAGTGCGGTCTCACTCCGACCCGCCCCGACAAGTCCGGCCATACCGACGATCTCGCCAGCACCGATGGAGAAGCTGACATCCAGGACCCGCGGCCCCGCAGTGAGGTTGCGGACCTCCAGCATCGGCGTGGTCACCGGTCGAGGCGCCGGGCGTTGCCCGTACATATCGACCAGATCCCGACCGACCATCATGTTGACGATCTCCCCCGGGGTCACGTCGGCGACCTGGCGGACGCCGACCAGGGCGCCGTCCCGCATCACCGTGATGGCGTCGGCCACCGCGAAGATCTCCCGCATCCGGTGCGACACGTACACGACGCTGACGCCACGCGCCCGCAGCCGCCGGACCAGGTCGAGCAGGGTCGCCACCTCGTCCTCGGTGAGCGAGGACGTCGGCTCGTCCATCACGATCACCCGTGCATCCATCGAGAGCGCCTTGGCGATCTCGACCATCTGGCGACGCGCCACGTTCAGCCGACCGACCTGCTGGTCCGGTGACGCGTCGATGTTGAGCTCGGCGAGCAGAACCGCGGTGGCCCGACGCATCGCGCCGAAATCCACTCCCCGCCATCGCCGTGTAGGCTCGCGACCTGCGAAGACGTTCTCGGCGATGCTCAGGTGCTCGGCCAGCATGAGCTCCTGGTAGATGACCGCGATACCGGCGTCCTGGGAATCCCGTGGGGAGCGGATGGTCCGCAGTGCACCGTCCACCTCGATGGTGCCCGCGTCGGCGGTGGTCGCCCCGGCCAGCACCTTGATGATCGTGCTCTTGCCGGCACCGTTCTCACCGACGAGGGCCATCACCTGCCCAGGGTCGACCCGGAGGTCGATCCCACTCAGCGCCTTGACTCCTGGATAGCTCTTGACGATGCCCCGCATGTGGATCAACGGCTGCTCTGCCATCCCACCCCGCCCTTCGTGTATCCGTCGCGTCCGCTGTCGGACGGGCGTCAGTGGGGGGCCGAGCTGGTGAACGTGTCGAGGGTGGACGGCGTGACGACCTCGACGCCGGTGTCGACGTTGAAGTTGTCCCCCAGCTTCGAGCTGCCCTTGTTGAGGTCGACGAGGATGTCCAGTGCCTGGGCGGTCATCCCGAACGGCTTCTGCGAGATGAGGGCGTCGACGCAACCGTCCTGCATGCCTTTGACGCCCTGCGGGACGACATCGAAGCCGACGGCCTTGATGGTGCCGCACTTGCCGGCCGCGGTGAGCGCTCCCACGATGCCCGGGAGATCGGACCCGCCGATTCCGGCCATGCCGGTGATGTCCGGATGGGCCTGCAGGATGGTCTCGGCCTTGCCCTGTGCGTCGGCGATGGATTCACCGGATTCCTCGGTGGCCACGATTTCCATGCCCGGGTGCTTGGCGAGGCCCTGCTTGAGGCCCTCCAGTCGCTGGTTGAGGTTGGTCGCACTCAGGGAGCCGATGACGACCGCGATCTTGCCGCTGCCGCCCATCGCCGTCGCCAGGGCCTCTGCTTCCTGGGCGCCCGCGGCGACGTTGTCGGTTCCGATGTATCCCTGCACCTTGCTGTCGGGCACGGGGCCGTCCCACGCGATCACCGGGATCCCGGCCGCCCGCGCCTGGTCGATGATGTTCTTCACGCTCGCCGGATCGTTCGGGGAGATCGCGATGCCGGCCGGTTTGGTGGCGAGGATCTGCTCGAAGATGGCGACCTGCTGACCTGCGTCGTCGGTGTCTGGGCCGAGGAACTGGGCCTTCACCCCGAGCTTGGTCGCCTCGGCCTCCATGCCCTTACGGGCATCGACCCAGTACGGGTTGTTGAGGGACTTCGGCAGGAAGACGTAGGTGCCGGTGGCGTCCGAGCTGCCTGCGGTGGCGGACCCGCCCGCGACGGTGGCGGTGTCGCCGGCGCCGGTGCTGCAACCGGCGAGGGCGAGGGCGGTGGCGGCGATCAGTGCGGCGCCGGAGATGAAGGGACGCATGAGTTCTCCTCGTTGAGATCAGGGTGTGAAGGCAGCAGACCCGTGGGTCGGGTGCTGTGGAACGGGTGGGGTGAACCGCCTGGTCCGACATCTGGGTCGGTTGCCCGGCGGCGTCGGTCGGAGACCGGAGGGACGTGGGCGTCCCGGCGGTCGGACGTCAGGCGGTCTGTTCCCGGACGATGCGCGCCAGGTTCTCGACACCGGACCGAGGGCTGCTCAACACCGGCAGACCGGTCTGCTCGCCCAGCCGGTCGGCGAGTCGGTTCATCGACGCCTGAGCGAGCACGATGACGTCCACCTGACCGACGAGCTGTTGGGCCTGGTCGACGACCATCTGGTCGTGACGTTCACGATCGCCGGCCATCAGGACGTCGAAGGCGCCGGCGCACAGCTGCTTGATGATCCGCGGCGTTCGGCCGCCGGTCTCGGCTGCAGCCGTGATCAGGTCCGCGGTGGGACCCAGTGTGGTGGGAACAGTGGCCAGGATGCCGATCCGGTCGGCGGCGGCGGCGGTTTCCGCCATCGCCTGGTCGATCTTGACCACCGGTACGCCCACGGCCCGCTGGGCCGCGTCGAGGGTGGGTCCGAGCGACGAGCACGCGGAGAAGATGACGTCCGCCCCGGCGGCTTCCGCCGCTTCGGCCAGGTGCACCATCCGCTGCTCGCTCGACGGGGAGATGCCGTTCTCCCGGACCACGGTCGCCAGTACGTCCGAGTCGACGAAATGGAGGATCTCCGCGTCAGGGATCAGCTCCGAGATCAGGTCGGTGATGACCGGTTCCACCGTGACGAACACGAAACTCGTATGAAGCACTGCAACTTTCGCCATGCCACTCCTTGATCAACACTGATCCGTTGGACTGAGGTCTGCTGACCTCTGATGACTATGAGCGTTGCCGGTCACACTGTCAAGACACCTCTGACAATTGACATCAGATGTCTGATGTCAATATTCTCAACACGCCCGCAGGTCACGCGTTGCCGGTCACCGCCGGCGCCGACCCATTGAGGACCACATGACCGAGCCGGATCTCGTCAGCACCGCGGTACCCACCGTCACCGCCGTCACTGCTGCTCAACTGACGGCCGCGCTGCCACCACCCCGCCGGATGGACGCAGGAACCCTGGCCGCCCACGTCGCCGCCGGAAAACGGGTGGTGGTCCTGGACGACGATCCCACCGGGACGCAGACGATCGCCGACCTGCCGGTCCTCACCCGGTGGTCGGTGTCCGATCTGCGGTGGGCGCTGCAGCAACCGACGACCGGCTTCTTCATCCTGACCAACTCGCGGAGCCTCGGCGAGTCCGACGCCACGGTCCGCAATCAGCGGATCGCCCGCGCGCTGGCCGACGCCGCCCTCGCCGAAGGCGTGACCTGCGTCCTGGCCAGCCGCGGCGACTCGACCCTGCGCGGCCACTACCCGTTGGAGACCGACGTCCTCGTCGCCGAGTTGGCGGCGCAGGGCACTCCGACCGACGGCGTCGTGATCGTGCCCGCCTACATCGAACCCGGCCGAATCACGGTGAACTCGGTGCACTGGATGCAGTCCCCCGAGGGGATGATCCCGGTCGGGCAGAGCGAGTTCGCCCGCGACGCCAGCTTCGGCTACCGGCACTCGGATCTCCGCGACTGGGTCGAGGAGAAGACCGGCGGCCGGGTGCGGGCGGTCGACGTCGTCCCCATCACCCTGGACGACCTGCGGACCGGCGGCCCGGACCGGGTCCACGCCATCCTGAGCGGGCTGACCGGTGCCCGGACCGTGGTGGTCGACGCGGTGTGCGACGACGACCTGGCGGTGCTGGCCTCGGCCCTGATCCGGGCTGAGTCCGACGGCAAGAACTTCGTCTACCGCACCGGGCCCTCGTTCGTCCGTATCCGATGCGGGCAGCACGCCAGCCCACCGATCACCGGCGAACGGATCGCCGACATCCGGCGCGGCGCCCCCGCGGATGCCGACGACACCCGGCCCCGCAGCCGCCGTGGGGTCATCGTGGTCGGATCCCACGTCGGGCTGACGTCCCGCCAGCTCGATCGGCTCCGGGCCGACGGGAACATCGTGGAGCTGGAGCTGGACGTCCCGACATTGCTCGACCCCGCCCAGCACGACGAACACATCGCCGAGGTCGCCCGACGCGCCGGTGCCGTGCTGTGTGACGCGGACGCGACCACGGACGTCGTGATCCGGACGAGCCGCACCCTGGTCACCGGCGTCGACGCCCACGACAGTCTGGTCATTGCCCGGACCGTCAGTGCCGCCCTGGTCACAACCGTGCGGACCGTCGTGGGTGCGGTCCGGCCCGCGTTCGTCGTCGCCAAGGGCGGCATCACCTCGTCCGACACCGCGACCGAGGGCCTCGCGATCAGGCGCGCCTGGGCCCGCGGCACCCTGCTCCCTGGCATCGTCTCCGTCTGGGAGCCGGTCGACGGCCCGGCCGCGGGCATCCCGTACGTCGTGTTCGCCGGCAACGTCGGCGACGATGACGCCCTCGCCGCCGTCGTGGCGACCCTACGGAGCGCCTGACCGGTTCCCGGGCACCGACACCGGCCGGTCGGTAGCGACGACGGGACCCGCTCGACCCGGATCCACCGACCCAGAGGAAGAACCTGCACCGTGAGCGACGACACTCCGACGATCGCGGTCCTCGGGCTGGGGGCCATGGGACTGCCGATGGCGACCCACCTCGCCACTGCGTTCCCGGTCACCGGCTTCGAACCCCACGCTCCCCGACGGGACCAGGCCCGGCACAGCGGGATCGCCGTGGCGGAGAGCCCGGCCGAGGCCGGCGCAGCCGCGGACATCGTGCTGCTCGCCGTCCGCGACCAGGAACAGGCCCACGCCACGCTGTTCGGGCCCGACGGGATCCTGCAGACCCTGGCGGGAGGTTCGCCGATCATCCTGACGAGCACCGTCGGACCCGACGTCGCTCGCGATCTGGCCGAGAAGCTGGGCGCGACAGGTCATCCGCTGGTGGATGCACCGATCAGCGGCGGTCCGGTCCGGGCCGGTCGCGGTGACCTGCTGATCGTGGTCGGCGCCGACGGGGCCGCTCTGGAGTCCACCCGCCCGGTCCTGGAGCACCTCGCCGCGACTCTGGTCATCGTCGGCCCCCATCCCGGCGACGGGCAGGCGCTCAAGACCATCAATCAACTCCTGGCCGGGATCCACATCGCGGCCGCCGCGGAAGCCATCGCGCTGGCCCGGGCCCTGCACCTGGATCTGGACGTGGTCCTCGACGCCCTGTCGTCCGGTGCCGCCGGGTCGTTCATGTTCGCCGACCGCGGTCCGCGCATGGTCGAGGCCTACAACGGCGGTGCGGCCGTCAAATCCCGCGTCGACATCTTCGTCAAGGACATGGGCATCGTGACCACCGCAGGTCGGGCCGCACATGTCCCGCTGCCGCTCGCGGCGGCGGCCGAGCAGCTCTATCTCATCGCCGAAGCCGCCGGACTCGGCGCCGCCGACGACTCCGCCGTGGTCACCATCCTGTCTCCCGACGGCAGTCGTCAGCCGACCGGGTCGATGGGCTGAGCGGCGCTGCCGCCCGTCCCCGAAGCACTCGGCCGCGCGTCCCCGCTGGCGTCCGGCAGGATCGATCCCATGACCGATGTCCTGGTGATCGGTGCCGGCGTGACCGGCCTGACCACGGCCGTCCTGCTCGCCGAGCAGGGGGCGCACGTTCTCGTCCGGACCGCCGACGAGACGGCGGCGACCACCTCGATGGTGGCCGGCGCCCTGCTGGGACCGATCCACGGCGAGCCCGACGACCCGCGTGTGCGCCGCTGGCTCGAGCACGGCGACACCGTGTTCCGTGGGCTGGCGAAGGATCCGGCCACCGGGATCCGGGTGCGCCGGGGTCGCCTGTTCGATCCGGGCGATCCCGAGCCGTCGATCCGGGCCACCCCCGGGTACGCCGTGTGCGCCGGCGGTGACGCCATTCCGCGGCCCGGCACCACCTACCGGGCCGAGCTCCCGATCGCCGACATGCGCGTCTACCTGCCGTATCTCGCGCAACGCCTGCGGACCGCCGGCGGCGCCGTCGAGGTCACAGCGGTGGTGTCGCTGGCCGAGGCCGCGGCCCTGGCCCCGGTCGTCGTCAACTGCACCGGTGTCGCCGCCGGCAGGCTCAGCGCCGACGACGACCTGCATCCCGTCCGTGGACAGCACGTGATCGTCGTCGACCCTGGTCTGGACGAATTCTGCTACGAGGGCTACGCGCCGGCGTGGACCAGCTGGTTCCCCTACGGTGACCGCGTCGTCCTCGGCGGCGTGTCCGTCCCCGGCGTCTGGGACCGCACCCCGGATCCGCAGGTCACCACCGCCATCCTTCAACGGGCGGCGCGACGCGAGCCACGATTGCGTGACGCGGAGGTCCTCGGCGTCGAGGTCGGACTGCGGCCGCGTCGGTCCCGGATGCGTCTCGAGGCGCAGACCGTCAACCGCGCATGCGTGGTGCACCATTACGGCCACGGCGGTAACGGGGTTCAATGGTCGTGGGGCACCGCGCGGGACGCAGTCGCCCTGGTTCTCGACGGGAAGGAGCGCCACCGGTGACCGGCCCACCACCGTCAGGGGACCGCGGGAAGAGCTCCGAGCAGCTCCTCGCCGAGGCGTTGCGCGCCCGGGCCGGTGGCGCTCCCGCTATCGTCACCCGCCCCCCGCCGTCGAGCCGACCGGTGGCCACGCGCCCACTGCTGACCCTCGTCCAGCTCGTCCTCACCGCCGCCGTCGGTGGTCTGGTTGTCGGGATCCTGATCGCCGTCCTCACGCTGATCTGACGGCGGCGGTCGCTGGAGCGGCGCGGCGTCGGTGTGCTCAGGTCCGGTCGGGCGCGTCGATCATGTCGTGCCGATCGTGGGCGCCTAGTTCGGCGTCGTCGACCACCGCGTGCGCCGGGTCTTCCGGCGGCAGCGGCTTCTTCAGCGACCACACGATGGAGATGGTGAGCGCCACCACGATGACCGCCAGCGACACCAGCGACGGTATCTCCGGGATGGAGGTCGAGATGGTCTTGTGGCCGGCTTGCAGGAACAGTTTGACGCCGATGAAGGCCAGGATGAAGGCGAGGCCCTTGCTCAGGTAGTGGAACTTCTTGAGCAGGCCGGCGAGCAGGAAGTACAGCGCGCGCAGACCCAGGATGGCGAAGGCGTTGCTGGTGTAGACGATGAACGGTTCGTCGCTGACGGCCAGCACAGCGGGCACACTGTCGACCGCGAAGATCAGGTCGGCCGCCTCGATGGCCACCACCACTGCGAGCAGCGGGGTGGCGATGCGCTTGCCGGCCTCCTTGTAGAAGAACTTGGTGCCGTGGTAGGTGTCCGAGACGGGGACGATCTTGCGGAGCAGCCGAACGGCGAGGCCCCTGTTCGGGTCGATGGTGTCGTCATCGTCCTTGAGCATCTTGATGGCGCTGTAGACGAGGATGGCGCCGAAGACGAACAGGATGGCGGTGAACTGGCTGACGATGGCCACACCGGCGGCGAGGAAGATGCCGCGGAACACGAGTGCACCGATGACTCCGTAGAACAGCACCCGGTGCTGGTACTCACGCGGCACCTTGAAGTAGGCGAAGATCAGGGCGAAGACGAACAGATTGTCGACACTGAGTGACTTCTCGAGTAGCCAGGCGGTGGTGAAGTCGATCGCCGCGCCGCCACCGAGGGTGAGCCACACGACCACGGCGAACACGAGCGACAGGCCGACCCAGACGCCGCTCCAGATGGCGGCTTCCTTGAATTTGATGACGTGCGCACCGCGGTGGGCGAGCAGGTCGATGGCCAACATGATGACGATCACGGCGCCGAAAGCGGCCCATGCCCAGAGCGGAACGTTCACAGCAGTCCTTACGGGTCGGATCGACGGGGCGATCTCGGGGAGGCAGAAGCGCAGCGCTGCACCGGAGGTGTTCGCTGCGATGCCTCCAGAGTGCCGTCTCGGCGTTGCCCGACCTATCACAGATCACGCCATCAACGCTCCGCTTGACTGCCGATGTTCGGCAAGTCGCCATCGAACATGGTAAATGCATGTCAAGGAGGTCGGACCAACGCCGAAAGAGAGTCGACCACCGACGGGGACTTTCGCGTATCACGGCATACGCCCACGGCCCGCTGTTATCGTTTTCCGCAGTGCCAACGGGTCAGCGCTGACCGGCTGCCGGCACCCCACCCGGAGATTCCATGACCTCGCTCTTCAGCTTCCCCGATCCGGTCAACGAGAAGGCGGCCCGTACCGTCGCCGGCCTCGTCGTGCTGCTGACCCTGCTCGTCCTGATCACCCGCAGCCCGTGGTTACTGGCCCTGCTGGCCCTCGGATTCGCCGCCCGTGTCGCGTCCGGACCTCGATTCTCGGTGTTCGGACGGCTGGCCACCCACGTGATCGCGCCTCGCCTGGGCCCCGCGGTCCCGGTGCCCGGGCCGCCCAAGCGGTTCGCCCAGGCCATCGGCACGACGTTGTCGATCGCGGCGTTCGTCGCCTACCTGACCGGCGCGCCCACCGCAGCCTGGGTACTGGTCGGGCTGATCACCGTGGCCGCGTTCCTGGAATCGGTGTTCGCGGTCTGCCTCGGGTGCCTGGTCTTCGGGCGCCTGCAGGCGCTCGGCGTCATCCCGGCGACGGTGTGCGGGGCCTGCAACGACATCCGGCTGCGCCCGCCCGCCACCTCCTGACCGTCAGCCCGATTCCGGCCACCTGAGCAGCCGGGCACCGGTCACCGCGGTCTGCAACTCGAAGCGCTGGGCCGGGTCGGCCGGGTCACGACCGGTGAGTTCGGCGATCTTGGCCAGCCGGTAGGTCAGCGCGCGCACCGACAGGTGCAGGGATCGTCCGGCCAGCGAGGCGTTCCCGCCCGCCCCGAAGTAGGCCTCCAGGGTCGCCAGCATCGGCTCGGCGCCCCCTCTCGCCTGCACCAACGGGGCGAGTACGGCCTCCACCAGTTCGAGCATCGCGGCCCGGTCGCGGACCAGTACCCGGTGCATCAGCAGGTCGGCAGCGTCCAGCACCTGGGTGGTCCCGCCCAGGTGGGCGCCCAACTCCAACGCTTCCAGCGCCTGCTCGAAGGACAGTCGGGCGCCGCCCGGCCCGGGGTGCGCCCGGCCCACCCCCATCCGCCACGACCCCACCGCAGCGATCCGCCGCAGGTTCACCGGCTCCCCCGGGTCGGACGGCAGACTCCCGGCGAGCCCGGCAACGACCTCGTCGATCGCGTCCCGGTCGGGCGCGGCGAACACCACGACCAGTTGCCCGTCCTTGGTGGTGACCAGGGCGTCGGAATCGGCGCTACCGCCCTGGATCGACCTTTCCAACAGCGCGGTCAGTGGCGAGGTGTCGGTGAACGGGCGCTCGGCGCGCACCACGATCACGGCCTGCGGACCCACCAGCCTGAGACCGAACAGGCCCGCCCGCTGCACCAGGCCGGGCAGCGCCTGGGCGCCCCCGAGCAGGAGGTCGTCGACGAACTCCCGTCGGGCGGCGGCCTGGCCCCGCACCAGATCACGCCGGGCCAGCTGGAAACCCTCGATGAGCACGACGACCGCGTCGTCCACCGACCGCAGCATCACCTCACCGGCACGGACCACCGCCGCCGGATCCCGGGCCGCATCCGTCACCTCGGGCAGATGCCGCCAGAGTCGCCAGGCGGCGTTCAGATACAGGTCGACCACGGCACGCGGGGCGGCCCCGCGGTCGGCGGCCCGCCGGCCCGCGTCGCGGAAGCGCGCCAGCTCCCGCCGGTCCAGCCGACGACCGGAGGCGACGGCAGCGACGAGCACCTCGAGGAAATCGTCCAGCAGGGTGGCGTCCAGGCCTCCGGCGTCCGTCGCGGCCCGAGCGGCGATGTCACCCCACGGAGCGCCGTCGTTCATGCCTGCCCTCCCGGCCGGACGTCGGTCTCAGATCCTCGAACCCGACGGTCGAACCCGGCCGTCGCAGACCAGGAACGTACCCGGGATGGCACTCCCGGTGGCCAGGCCGGGTGTGCCTGTCACGCCCGGCGCGACCCGGCGTGACCGACGGTGAGACCGGCCGACCATCCGAGCGCTCGGCACCCCTACTGGTGTGGTCTTGCTCGCGAACCCCCCGACGAACGGGCCTGCTCCTTTAAACTCGTCGACGATGACGACGACAGAACTCGCCCTCCTGCCCGGCTGGCTCGACCCCTCGGTCCTGATCCCCTCGTTGGGGTCATGGGCGGTCGCCGGCATATTGCTGATCATTTTCGCCGAGTGCGGGATCCTCGTCGGATTCTTCCTACCCGGTGACACCCTGCTGTTCCTGGCCGGGCTGCTGGTCGCCCAAGGCGCCGCCGGCATCGACATCAACATCTGGGTGTTCATCCTGCTGCTGTCGATCGCCGCGTTCGTCGGAAACGTCGTGGGCTACTGGATCGGCTACCAGGTCGGGCCGGCCGTATTCAGCCGACCCGACGCCAAGTTCCTGAAGAAGGAGCACATCGACCGATCGGCCGCCTTCTTCGAGAAGTACGGCAAGATCACCGTCGTGCTGGCGCGCTTCGTGCCGATCGTGCGCACGGTCGCCACCGTGATGGCCGGCGCCTCGAGGATGAATCGCAAGGTGTACCTGACGTACTCCGCCCTCGGCGGCGTGCTCTGGGTCGCCGTGGTCACCTTGGCCGGCTACTTCCTCGGACAGATCGCCTTCATCCGCGACAACGTCAACCTGATCTTCGTGGCTGCGGTGGGCGTCGTGGTGCTCGGCCTGGTCGTTCCGGCCGCCATGCACCTGATCCAACGTCGCAAGAAGAGCATCACTCCGGCAGAGTCCGATGAGGCGGTGGACGCCGCCGCCGACGGCATCGTCGAAAGCGACGCCCGTATCTTCTGATCTGCCTCCGGTCGGTGGGGCCAGGCCGTCCTCGGGCCGGATCAGGCAGGTCGCGTCACGGCTGGCACCAGTTGTCCGGCAGGCTGATCCCGATGCCGAGGAACCTGGTCGCCTCGTCGGTGGTGGGGTTGGCGACCGCCCCTGACGCCGAATCGCAGGCCTTGCCTCGCACCTCTTCGGCGTAGCTGACGACCTTGTCGCGCTGTTGCCACGCGACGAGGACGAGCACAGCGGCGATCACCAGGCTGATGATCTTGCCGACGATCTTCCGGATGACGATGGCGAACAGCAGTCCGATGACGGCGATCGCGACAATGGCGATCATCGACACGGTCTTGACGGTTTCCAGGTCCACGCAGGTGAGGTTACCGGCGCAGCGAGAGCGAACCCTGCACATCGGACGGATCGGACCCGCTGGGGACGCTCAGCCGTCGGGGCCGGAACAGCCGGCGTGGTCGCGGATCCAGGCGTGCATGACGATGCCGGCGGCCACCCCGACGTTGATCGAGCGGGTAGAGCCGAACTGGGCGATGGCCACATGCACGTCGGCCGCGTCCGTGGCCGCCGCGCTCAGCCCCGGCCCCTCCGCGCCGAACAACAGCACCGACCGCCGGGGCAGTCGGCTGGTCTCCAGCGGCACCGCACCGGGCACGTTGTCGACTGCGACCAGGGTGAGTCCGCGCTCCCGGGCGTCGGCGACGAGATCCGCGATCGTCGGATGGTGCTCGAGATGCTGGTAGCGGTCGGTGACCATCGCGCCGCGACGGTTCCACCGGCGACGTCCGACGATGTGCACCCGGGCGGCGGCGAACGCATTCGCGGTGCGTACCACGGTGCCGATGTTGTAGTCGTGCCCGAGGTTCTCGATGGCCACCTCGAAGGGGAACCGGGTCCGATCCAGGTCGGCGACGATCGCCTCGCGCCGCCAGTAGCGATACCGATCGACCACGTTGCGGCGGTCGCCGCCGGCCAGCAACTCCGGGTCGTAGCGGTCGTCCGTCGGCCATGGCGACGCGTGCGGTCCGACCCCGACCTCGTCGTCACCGGGCTGCTCCCACTCGGTGGGACCGGTCATCGGCGAGGCGGCCCGGCCGTCACCGGGTTCCCGACGACCGGTCACCGAGACCGATGTCGTCCCTGGTCAGCACGCTGCGGTAGGAGAGGCCGGCGTCGGCGAACACGGCAGTGGCCTCGCCACCGCGGTCCAGGATGGTCGCCACCCCGACGACCTCGGCGCCGGCCGCCCGGACTGCGGCCACCGCGGCCATCGGCGACCCGCCGGTGGTGGTGGTGTCCTCCACGATCAGCACCCGTCGGCCGACGATGTCGGGCCCCTCGACCTGGCGCTGCATGCCGTGAGCCTTGGCCGCCTTGCGCACCACGAAGGCGTTGAGCGGACGCCCGGCGGCGTGCATCATCGCGGTCGCAACCGGGTCGGCGCCGAGCGTGAGCCCACCCGCGGCGGCGTAGTCCCAGTCGGCGGTGAGCTCCCGCAAGAGCTGTCCGACCAGTGCGGACGCCTCCTGGTGAAGGCTGATCCGCCGCAGGTCGACGTAGTAGTCGGCCTCCCGACCGGACGACAGCGTGACCCGACCGTGCACGACGGCGAGCTCGGCGACGAGGGCGGCGAGGCGGTCCTTCGCCGCCGGATCGACGGGCGGCGCGGGGGTGGGAGTACTCATCGACCTAGCTTCGCACAGGGCGGGTGTCACTCCCGCGCTCCGTAGACCACCCGGGCCAGGGCCCGGACAGCCGGGCGGGGCAGCATCCGGGTGACCCACCACAGCGCCTGGTAGAGCATCCCCGGTACCGAGATGAGCCGGCCCCGCCGCAGGTCGGCCAGTGACGCGCCGACCACGGCGTCGACGTCGAGATAGGCGAAGCCGGGAACCCGGCCCAGCCGGATGCCGGCCCGGTCGTGGAATTCGGTCCGCACCAGCCCCGGACACAACGCCTGCACCCGGACGCCCGAGCCGCGCAGCGTCATCGCCAGTCCTTCGGTGAACGCGACCACCCACGCCTTGGACGCGGCGTAGCTGGCGCCGGGGTTCGGGAACAGACCCGCGATCGAGGCCACGTTGACCACTGCACCACTGCCCCGGGAGCGCATCCCCGGCACTACCGCGTGGGTCAACGCGAGAATTGCGGCGACGTTCAGATCGAGCTGCCGTTGCAGGTCGTCGGGCCCGGCCTCGCCGAACGGGCGGCCCAGACCGATACCGGCGCTGTTGACGAGCAGCTCGACGGGGTGGTCGACGGCGCCGAGCCGGGCACACACCTCGTCCCGGTCGCCGGGGTCGGTGAGGTCGGCGGGGAGCACCTCCACGTCCACTGCCCCCGCAGCACGCAGAGCGGGCACCGCCGCACCCAACCGGCCGGCGTCGCGGGCGACCAGCACCACCCGGTACCCCTGCGCGGCGAGCGCCCGCGCGAAGCCGGCTCCGATGCCCGAGGAAGCACCGGTGATGAGGGCGGTGGGGGCCGCGCGGGGTGGCAGAGTCACGTAACGACCGTAGCGACCTGGTCGCGGCGCTGCCCTGTGGCGTCCGATCGGAAGGCAATGGTCCCGAACAGGGGGGCCGTTGACCACGGGATGACTACTCTGGTTCCAGCCTGGGTGTGTCGGAAGGTTTCGTCAGCCCACGGAAGGGGTCATCAGGTCCAGCCCGGTCACCGGCCTCGGCTCGGTCACCACCGCCGGCAGGATAGTGCTCACGGGCAAGGGGGGCGCGGTGACGGCACCGGAAGCGCTCGATGGCCACGACGGTGAAACTACCGGTTGGGAGGCGGAACCCTCCCCCCGGCACCCGCACGTCGCGCTGCTCTTCGGCGGCACCCTGCTGGTCGTGGTGCTCGCCGGTGTGGTCCCTTTGTTCGTGGTGCAGAACGTGCGCGACGGGGCGCCCCGCGGGTTGCTGATACTCACCGTCGTCGTCACCCTGCTCTGCGGGATCGGACCGCTTGCCACCCATCAGCTGCAGAACACCCGCTACGTGGCCTGCGTGCTCGTCCTACTGGACCTCTTGCCGCTGGTGCTGGCGGCGTCGTTGACCCAGGATGCCCCGGTGCGTCAGTGGTCGAGCCTGTTGCTCATCCCGGTCCTGATCGCGGCGGCCACCCTGCCACCCCGGTGGTACCAGGCCGAGCTCATCGCCGGCTGTGTCGTGGGCACGGTCATCCTGATCGACGCCGCGAACGGGGCCGAAGAGGGCCTGCTGACCAGTATCGGGTTCACCCTGTTCATGGTCATCTGCGCCAGCCTGGCACGGCGGGACCGGGCGGCACTGGACGTCCGCTTCCTCCAGTGGCAGCGGCGCTCCCGTACCGATGAGCTCACCGGACTGCTGAACCGGCGGGGATTCGTCGCCGAGTTCCCCGAGGTCCGTCGGCTCTGCCTGGCCGCCGGCGAGCCGGTCGGCGTGGTGATGATCGACATCGACCACTTCAGCCGGATCAACGAGGCCCACGGCAACGCCTACGGCGACACTGTCCTCCAGCGGATCTGCGCCCTCGTCGCGGAGCTTCCCGAGTTGGCCGGCGGCCTGGCGGCCCGGATCGGCGGCGAGGAGCTGATCGTCGTGGTGCCGCGACCGGCAGAGCCGGTCGCGTTGGCGTTGGAGGCGGAGTTGGCGCGCGCCTCGGTGCACCCAGGACTCACCGTGAGCATGGGGATCTGCGATGCCGAGCCCGCCGAGTGTGCCGATCCCGACGCGATGTGGCGGGTGGTCACGCTGGCCGACGCCGCCATGTACCGGGCGAAGGAACTCGGCCGTAGTCGTCACGTCCGGGCTGCGCCACGAGGCGGTGCCGAGACGTCGGCGACGCCGAGCCGTCGATCGTCACGGGCCGCCACGCCACAACCGATCCCGCGGTGGTCGCCGGCAGTGTCCGGTCCCGCGCTGCCGGTGGTGTCGCTCCGCGACGACCTCGACCCGGTGGGCGCGGACGAGCCCACCGACGCGCGACTCTTCGGCGCCTACTGCGTCGTTTTCGCCGTGATCGGGCTGATGGCCTGGGCCATTCCGGTGGCGATCGACACCTCGTCGCGGTGGGTTCCGGTCTTCCTCGTCGGGGTCACGGCGATGGCTCTGCTGGGGTTACTCGCACTGGCCCGGGGGCGGCGGACGCCGCCGGTCGTCACGGTCGTCAGCTGCGTGGTGATCGAGCTGTCCACGCTGAGCGCGGTGCTCGCCACCGCGGACGTCGAGCAACGGTTGATGATCATCTCGATCCTCACCGTCCCGGTCCTGGTGTCGGCACACGCGATGCCGCTGCCGTGGCTGGGTAGCCAGATCGTGCTGGTCTTCGTCGGAGTGGGGTTGGCGGCAAGCAGTCCCGGCACCCCGCTAGATGCCGCATGGATGCAGCGGACCCTGGGGCTCGCCGCGGTGATCTCCGCGGCACCCGGGGTGCTCTTCTGGCTGCGGCAACGCCGCGAGGAGGCCAACCGCCGCCTGCGCCGCCTGGTCGCGATCGACCCGCTCACCGGGGTCTTCAACCGGGTCGGCCTGGAGCACGAGGTGCTGCGCGACCTCGGCGGCGAGACTGTGCGGGTGCAGGCGTACAACATCGACGGCTTCAAGGCGCTGAACGACACCTACGGTCACGTGTTCGGCGACGAGGTGCTGGCCCACCTGGCGAGCACCCTGGCCGGCACGGTCGCGGCCACCCTCGCCGCCTCCGCCCCGGTGGCCGGATGGCGGCCGCCGCTGGTGGGCCGGACCGGTGGCGACCGTTTCATCGTGATCGACCGCGATCCCGCTACCCCGGCGCTGACCGACCGGCTCCGCCGGGCCGTCAGGGCCTTCCCTGTCGAGGTATCGGTGTCCGTCGGCGAAGCCGTAGGGCCGGTTGACGACGCGGCCGGCGTCTGGGCTCTGATCGCGCGGGCCGAAGCTGCCCTGGTACGACCGACGGCACCGCGACGGTCCGGTCCGGGTGGGGTCGCCACCGGGACCGGACCGCTGCGCTGACCTGACCGTCGGGGTGGTCGGTCAGACGCTCAGTCGTTTGCCGGCCCGCACGGTGAGGCCGTCGCCGTCGTCGGCGACGTCGACGACCACCATGTCGCCGTCCCGGATCTCGCCGCCCAGCAACGCCCGGGCGAGCTGATCACCGATGGAGGACTGGACCAACCGGCGCAGTGGCCGGGCCCCGTAGAGCAGGTCGAAACCGTTCAGCCCCAGCCATTCCATCGCGGGGCGACGGACGTCCAGGGTCAGCCGGCGGGCGGCGAGACGCCCTGCCAGTCCGGCGATCTGGATGTCGACGATGGACACGAGGTCATCGATGGTCAGCGAATCGAAGAAGACGACGTCGTCGAGCCGGTTCAGGAACTCCGGCTTGAACGATCGGCGGACGACATCCATCACCCTGTCGTGCTTCTCGGTGTCGGTCAGCGACGGGTCGATCAGGGCCGCGGAGCCCAGGTTCGAGGTGAGGATCAGGATGGTGTTGCGGAAGTCGACGGTGCGGCCCTGTCCGTCGGTCAGTCGCCCGTCATCCAGCACCTGCAGCAGCACGTCGAAGACGTCCGGGTGCGCCTTCTCGACCTCGTCGAGCAGGACCACGGTGTAAGGCCGACGCCGGACCGCCTCGGTCAGCTGACCGCCCTGGTCGTACCCGACGTACCCCGGAGGCGCGCCGACGAGCCGCGACACCGAATGCTTCTCGGAGTATTCGCTCATGTCGATGCGGACCATCGCCCGCGGATCGTCGAACAGGAAGTCGGCCAGCGCCTTGGCCAGCTCGGTCTTGCCCACCCCGGTCGGCCCGAGGAACAGGAACGATCCGGTCGGACGGTCCGGGTCGGAGATACCGGCGCGGGCGCGCCGGACGGCGTCGGACACAGCCCGTACGGCGGTCTTCTGACCCACGACCCGGGTACCCAGTTCGGTCTCCATCCGCAGCAGCTTGCTGGTCTCACCCTCCAGTAGCCGACCGGCCGGGATGCCGGTCCAGGCCGAGATCACGGTGGCGATGTCGTCGGCCCCGACCTCCTCGCTGATCATCGCCGGGTCGGCTGCCTTCGCCGCGTCATCGGTCTGCGACGCGTCCGCGAGTTCGCGCTCCAGGACCGGGATCCGGCCGTACAGCAGCTCCGACGCCTGAGCGAGATCACCCTCACGCTGGGCTTTCTCGGCCAGGATGCGAGCCTCGTCGACCTTCTTCTTCAGCTCACCCACGCGGTTCAGCCCGGACTTCTCGCGCTCCCAACGCGCATTGAGCTCGCCCAGCTGCTCGTTGCGGTCGGCCAGGTCACGGCGCAGCCGCTCGAGTCGCTCCTTCGACGAGGCGTCCGACTCCTTCTGCAGGGCCAGCTCTTCCATCTTCAATCGGTCGACGATCCGGTGCAGCTCGTCGATCTCGACCGGCCGTGAGTCGATCTCCATACGCAGCCGGGACGCCGCCTCGTCGATGAGGTCGATCGCCTTGTCGGGCAGGAAGCGGGCGGTGATGTAACGGTCGGACAGGGTTGCCGCGGCGACGACGGCCGCGTCGGAGATACGTACCCCGTGGTGCGCCTCGTAGCGCTCCTTGAGACCGCGCAGGATGCCGATGGTGTCCTCCACCGACGGCTCCCCGACGAAGACCTGCTGGAAGCGGCGCTCCAGAGCCGCGTCCTTCTCGATGTGACTGCGGTACTCGTCCAGAGTGGTGGCGCCGACCATCCGGAGCTCACCGCGGGCCAGCATCGGCTTGAGCATGTTGCCGGCGTCCATCGCCCCCTCGCCGGTCGCCCCGGCCCCGACGACGGTGTGCAGCTCGTCGATGAACGTGACGACCTGACCGTTCGAGCCGGTGATCTCCTCGAGGACGGACTTCAGCCGCTCCTCGAACTCACCGCGGTACTTGGCGCCGGCGATCATCGCACCGAGGTCCAGGGAGATCAACCGCTTGCCGCGCAACGACTCCGGTACGTCGCCGGCCACGATGCGCTGGGCCAGGCCCTCGACGACGGCGGTCTTGCCGACGCCGGGCTCACCGATCAGCACCGGGTTGTTCTTGGTCCGACGGGACAGCACCTGGACCACCCGCCGGATTTCGGCATCGCGACCGATGACCGGATCGATCTTGCCCTCGCGGGCCCGCTCGGTGAGGTCGATGCCGTACTTGGACAGTGCCTGGTAGTTGCCCTCCGGATCCGGCGAGGTGATCTTGCGGTCCCCGCCGCGGACGATCGGGAAGGCCGCCACGACCGCCTCCTCGGTGACCCCGGCGGCGTTGAGGATCGCGGCGGTGTCGGTGTTCTTACGCGCCAGCGCAGCGAGCAGATGTTCGGTGGAGAGGTACTCGTCACCGGTGGTGCGCATGATCTGCTCGGCCGCGGTCAGCACGTTGGCCAGCGCCTGGGCCAGACGCGGGGTCGCCACCGTCGTGCCGGTGGCGCGCGGGAAGCCGTCGAGCACGGCGTTGACCCGCGCCGAGATCGCGGCCGGGTCGGCGCCGAGACTGCGGAGCAGTTCGGGGGCGGTGGAGCCCTGGACGACCAGCAGCGAGGCAAGCAGATGGGCCGGCTCGACGGTGCCGTTGCCGGCGGTCGTGGCGGTCGAGATGGCATCTGCGAGGACCTCGCGGCTGCGGGTGGTGAACTTGTCGGTGTTCATGATCCTCTTGTCGACGGTCGCCCGGTGATGAGTCGGCCACCTGAGTGCGGGCGGCACGGTAAGTTGAGTGTATCCGACTCAGGTATGGCCCACCAGAGTCTTCCGACCCCGTGCACTCCGCTCCGGAGCCCCGATCGAAACGGTCGCCGGGTGATCGGGGACGCGCCCCTGGGGTGCTTGCTGTTTCTCGGTCGAAGCCTGTAGCAAGGTGCGATGAGCGCAACCGGCATGACCCTGCACCAGGAGATCGAGGTCAAGCTCGAAGCCGGACGCGACTTCACCGTTCCGGACCTCACGTCGATCCGCGGGGTGGCCTCGGCCTCCGAGCCGGTCGAGCACCCCCTCGACGCGACGTACTACGACACCACCGCACTGGACCTCATGCAGGCCCGCATGACGCTGCGGCACCGGGTCGGCGGCAAGGACGAGGGCTGGCACCTCAAGCTCCCGGGTACCGGGCCGGGCTCGTCGTGGGTGGGCACCAGCAACCGCACGGAGCTGGCCTTCCCGCTGGGCGACGATCTTCCCGACGAGCTGTCGGAGCTGATCCGTGGGGTCACCCGGGGCTGCCCGGTGGTCCCCGTCGCCTCGATCCGCACCCTCCGGACGATCGTCGAGCTGCGGGACGAGGCCGGTACCGCCCTGGTCGAGTTGGCCGACGACGCGGTCGACACCGAGGTGTTCGGTGATGTCGGCGTCCCGCGGACGACCGCGGGCTCGCCGAGTTGGCGGGAGCTGGAGGTCGAGTTGCTCAGCGGCGACGAGGACACCGTTCGGCTCGCCGCGGCCCGCCTGACCAAGGCCGGCGCGAAGGCGGCGGCGTCGCCGTCCAAGCTGGCATCCGCGTTGGCGGCCGCCGGCCGCGCGCCGCTGCGGGCGTCGCCCACGGGCACCGAACCCAACCGCCGCAGCTCCGCCCAGGAGGTGGTCCTGCGCGGGTTGGCCCGGCACCGGGACGCCCTCGTCGGGGCCGACGTCGGACTCCGTCTGGGCTCACCGGAATCGCTGCACGCCAGCCGGGCGGCCGCTCGTCGGCTGCGCAGCGCCCTGACCGTCTTCCGCGCGCTGTTCGAGGTCGAGCCGGTGGACCGGCTGCTCAAGGGCCTGCGCGCGATGGACAAGGTGCTACAGCCGGTGCGCGACAACGACGTGCTACTGGCCCGCCTGACCAGTGAGATCGGTGAGGAGCCGGCCGAGTTCGCCCGACCGGCCGAGGTGCTGCTGCGGCGGGCACTCGCCGACCGCAACGCCACCGCGTGGGAGGACGTCGAGGTGTGGCTGGACCGGCCGCAGGCGCTGCGGCTGATCCATCGCCTGGACGCCTTCCTGGCCGAGCCGCCGCTGGACCGATCCCAGCACGGTCAGGCCGGTCGGCTGCTGCCGGCGATGATCGCCGGCGCCTGGAGCCGGGTCCGTAAGCTCGCCGACATCGCGCTGGCCGATCCGGAGGATGTGAAGGCGCTGGAACGGGTGCGGCGAGCGGCGAAGTCGGTGCGGTACGCCGCCGAGCTGGCCGGCACCGCCCTCGGCGACGCGGCCATCGTGTTCGCGGCGGCGGTCGAGGAGATCCAGGAGGTCCTCGGTGAGCACCGCAACGCGCTGCTGGTCGGAGAGTTCCTGGTCGCGCTGGCTGCGGACGTCCGCACGTCGGGTCGGGCCGGATTCCTCTACGGGCGCTTGCATGCGGTCGCGGGCGCCAACGTCCTTTCCGCGGTCGACGACTTCACCGACGCCTGGGACCGGGCCGACGACGGGGAGCTGATCAGCTGGCTGCGTTGACGCGGGGCCGGGTACCGGGACCGGGTCAACCCGGGCGTACCGACGAGCCACGGACGTGCAGGGTGGCCGGCAGCAACGTCTCGGTCGCCGGGGCGCCGTCGGGCCGCTCGATCCGCCGCAGCAACGCCTCGCCGGCCCGCCGGCCGACCGCGTGGCTCGCGATGTCCACGCTGGTCAGCCACAGCTGCCGCAACCGGGCGAGGTGGGTGTTGTCGAAACCGACGACCGACAGCTGCCCGGGGAGATCCAGTCCGAGCTCGTCCGCGGCGGAGATCGCCCCGATGCAGGCGACGTCGTTGACGGCGAAGACCGCGGTCGGCCGATCCGCGCCGGACAGCAGCCGGACCGCCGCCCGGTACCCGCCCTCCTCGGTCGCGTCGGATGTCTCGACCTGTGGCGCCAGCCCGTGGCGATCCATCGCCGCCAGATAGCTCTCGCGTCGGATCTCGGCGAAACGTCCGGTCTCTCCGGCGATGTGGGCGATGCGTCGATGGCCGAGCGCGATCAGGTGGTCCACCGCGAGCGTCGCGCCGGCCCGGTCGTCGCCGGCGATGACGTCCACCCCGGGCAGCCCGACGTCCCGGCTGGCCGCCACTACCGTCGGCACGAGTCGGGCCGCCTCGTGCAGCCGCTCGGTCAGCGGCATCGTGCCCACCAGAACAAGACCGTCCACCGGGAGGTCGAGGAAGCCTTGGGTGAGCGGGTCGTCGGTGCGGCTGTCCAACCGTGAGTCGCCGAGGTACATCCGGTAACCGCGCTCGCCCAGCTCCGCGGCCAGTCCTTCGAGACAGTCGACGTACCAGGGGTTACGCAGGTCGTTGAGCAGCACTCCGACGGTCGAGGTGCGTCGCTGACTCAGGTGTCGAGCCGTCGCATTGGGCCGGTAACCGAGGGCGGCGATGGCGGCCTGGACGGCGGCCCGCTTGGCCGGTCCGACCTTGTCCGACCCCTGAACGACCAGCGAGACCAGCGACTTGGACACACCGGCAGCCGCGGCCACGTCACGGATCGTCGGCGCCCGCGGCGGGGTGCCGGGCGTCTCGAGCATCGGATCCACCTTCCGTCGGCACCGCCGGTGCCGTCCTACCGGCCATTGGTTGACAGGGCCGGGTTCGATGCGCGACCCTGGATCAATTGGACCGGTCCAACTCCGTCCAATCACCGTAGACCACGCCTCGCCGAGGAGCATCATGAGCCAGCCATCGACCGCCCGACCCCTGGGAGTCGCCGTGGCCGGGTTCGGCTGGATGGGCCGGGTGCACACTCAGGCCTACGCCCGGGTGCGCCATCACTTCCCCGACCTCGCCCTGCACCCGACCCTGGTCGCCGTGGCCGATGACGTCCCCGGCCGTGCCGATGCGGCCGCCGACCAGTTCGGCTTCGCCGCTGCCACCACCGACTGGCGCGATCTGGCGACGAATCCTCAGGTGCTGGCGGTCAGCGTGACCGCCCCCAACTTCCTGCACCGCGAGATCGGGGTGACCCTCGCCGAGGCCGGCAAGCACATCTGGATCGAGAAGCCGGTCGGGCTGTCCGCCGACGACGCCCGCGCCGTCCAGACGGCAGCGACCCGAAGCGGCGTACAGAGCGCGGTCGGGTTCAACTACCGCAACGCACCGGCCGTTCGCTACGCCAAGCTACTGATCGATTCCGGGGAGCTGGGTGCGGTCACGCACGCCGGGTTTCGCTTCCTGTCCGACTATGCGGCCCACCCGGAAGGCGCGCTGAGCTGGCGCTTCGAACGGGCCCGTGGCGGCCACGGCGTCCTCGGGGACCTGGCCTCGCACGGCGTCGACCTGATCTGGTACCTGCTCGGCGATCCCGCGTCCCTGGTCGCCGATACGACCATCTTCCTACCGGAGCGGTCCCGGCCGGCCGGGGTGACCAGCGGACACCAGCGGGCCGTCGGTGGCGCGCTCGGCCCGGTCGAGAACGAGGACTGGGTGAGCAGTCTCATCCGGATGGGGTCCGGGGCCCGGGTGTCGCTGGAGGCCAGTCGGGTCGCGGTCGGCGAGCAGAACCGTTACGGCTTCGAGATCCACGGCACCAAAGGCATTCTCACCTGGGACTACCGACGGATGGGCGAGCTGAGGGTCGGCTTCGGCGACCGTCACGCCGACCAGGACGTGGCTACCGTCTTCGTCGGGCCCGGGCACGGCGACTTCGGCGCCTTCCAGCCGGGTGCCGCGAACCCGATGGGCTACGACGATCTCAAGGTCATCGAGCTGCGCCACTTCCTCACCGCGATCGAGACCGGGCGGCCGTCGGGAGCCACGATCGCCGATGCGGTCCGCAGCGCCGAGACGCTGGACGCCATCGTCGAATCGGTTGCCTCGGGTTCCTGGGTGACACTGGCCTGAACCGGGCCGGAGCACCCTGCGGGACCGGGCCGGTGACTCACACCCGACTGAGGGTGCGCCTCCGGGACGACGCCTCGACCCGTGACTGGATGGTGGCCACCGCAATGACCACGGCAGCGGAGATCGCGCCGATGCTGACCACGGTCGACGTGAGCTCGCCGGTCGCCCGGGCGATGGCGATCCAGCCGATGCCCCACACCATGGCTGCACCGATCCCGAGGTTCCCGCGGCTGACCCGGGCGAGCAGAACGCCGATCGCGGCAGCCACTACGAGCACCGCGACGGTGAGGATCTCCGACACGCTCTTCGACGGGTCGACACCGGCATCCTTCAGGGTTGCGGTGACGTTCGCGGCGGTGGCCACACTGACCCACCCGACGTAGAGGCCGAACGTGCCGTCGGTGATGACGGTGTCGGCCAGGGAGGTCGGGGGTGATGTGGCGAGGCGGGCGACGATCATCCCCAGTACGCCGACAAGGGCGGCGATGACGATCACACTGACCCACAGCCAGCCCGCCTGCACCACGAGCAGCCAGCCCGCGTTGAGCAGCATCGATGCGGCGGCGAGGTAGCCGATGCGACGGTGCCGCTCGGCGCTCGCCTGCCCCGGCAGCCACTGCCAGACGGTGTAGGCCGCGAGTCCCAGGTAGATGACGGACCAGATCGAGAACGCCTGCGTCCCAGGGGCAATGAGGGTTGCCTGGGCCGACAGTGCTCCCCCCGCGGCCTGGGCGACCTGGGTGCCGCCGAAGACCCCGACACCCAGGAGGGTGCCGAAGACACAGACGATCTCGCTGACGGTGACGGTGATCTGACGGGTGCGGTCGCTGGTCATGACCTTCTATTACCCAGCCTGCTGAGTATTGTCTCGGACCTCTTCATCCGGGTCGCGGATATCGTCGTTCAGCCACCCCAGGTACCGCTCGGCCGAGGACGCCACCACCGACGCGGCTCGGGCCTCGATGACCCGCCCCGGGAACGCCCCGTGCACCCGGTCGTAGGCCAACGGCGCGAGTGCGGTCAGGATGCCTCGGACCAGCCGCTCCGGGAGCGGCAGTAGGTTCGGGTAGCTCCGCATGAAGGACACCGTCTGGCCGCCGGGGCCCACCATCAGGGTGTCGCCGACCAACAGGACGCCGCGCCCGCCGGCCCCCGCCGCCCAGTGCAAAACGGCTGAACCCGGAAAGTGCCCACCCGTCCGCACCAGAGCCACCCCGGGCACCACCTCGTGCCTGTCGTTCCAGAACACGTGGGCCGGGTCCGGACGTGGCACCCAGCGCCGGTCGTGGGCGTTCCACAGCACGGGCACCTCCCCGTGCTGACCCGCACTGAGCAGATGGCTCCACGACACGGCCGCCCCGGCGAGGTGTGGATGACTGGCCGTCACCGCCACCACCGGGCCGAGAGCTTCGACCGCGACGACCATTTCGGCGCTGATGAAGGCCGACGGCTCCCACAGCACATTGCCCAACGGGGTCCGGACCAGCAGGGTCCGCTGCCCGATGGCCACCTCCGGAGTCACGACGATGCCGAACAGATCGGGTTCGAGCTCGTCGATCCGGAACGAGCGCCCGACCTCGAGGTCCTCGGGCGTGCTCCACCGCTGCCCTTCCCGGGGAACGTACTGGCGGTCGTCCAGGCAGATCGCGCAGCCCGAAGGCGGCCGACGGGTGTCCGGGTGCTCGGACCCACAGGCCAGACAGATCCACAGTGACATCGACGTCGCCCCTGACTGCGCGGTCAGGAGTGGTGGTGCTGCTCCTTGTCCTCGGGACCCATCCCGTAGGTGTTGACGCTGCTGTCGTCGGGCTCTTCGGCGGCGGTGCCCTTACGCGGTTTGCCGGTGTCGTCGTGGGCGTCGTCCTCGGGGCCGAGGCCGAACTGGTCGAGCTGGTTCTCAGAGGTATCCATGGATCCCATTGTGCGCCCGGTCACCCCGGGACGCAGTGGCGGGGGTCGGTTGGCCCCCCGCCGGCTGAGCCCAGGGTCAGCCGCGCCCGATGTAGGGCATGGCTGACGCCATCACCGTCATCGAGGCGACGTTGGCGTCCAACGGCAAGGACGCCATGTAGACCACCGCACGCGCCACGTCGGCCACGTCCATCCGCGGCTCGGGCGCGACGCTGCCGTCGGCCTGCAGAATGCCGTCGCCCATCCGCTGCGTCATGTCCGTCGCCGCATTGCCGATGTCGATCTGTCCACAGGCGATGGACCAGGGCCGACCGTCCAGGGCGGTCGACTTCGTCAGCCCGGTGACGGCGTGTTTGGTGGCGGTGTAGGCGACCGAGTGCGGCCGCGGCACGTGGGCCGAAATGGACCCGTTGTTGATGATTCGGCCGCCCTGCGGATGCTGGTGACGCATGACGCGGAACGCTTCCCGGGTGCACAGGAAAACGCCGGTGACGTTCACGGCGAGGACTGCACTCCATTCATCCAGCGGCGTCTCATCCAGCGGTCGGGCGAACGAGCCGCGTCCCGCGTTGTTGAAGACCAGATCGATGCGGCCACATCGGCGGACCACGGCGTCGAACAGCTCCCTCACCGACCGCTCGTCAGTGACGTCGGCGGGCATCGGCAGCAGCCGGTCGTCACTACCGGCGACCGCTTCGAGCGCCTCCCTGCGTCGGCCGACGAGCACCACCGTCCATCCGGCGGCAGCCAACGCACGGGCCGATTCGGCGCCGATCCCGGTACCCGCGCCCGTGACGATCGCGATGCCGGTCATCTGGTCCTCCGCTCGTGAGCTCCTCCACACCGCCGTGGCGCACCTCAGTCTGGCCCCTCAGGACGGACCCGATACCGGTCGTCCGCGAGAGACCCACAGTCGGGTGGTGGGGACCACGGTCTACGAGACCGATCCGAGGACCAGTCCGTCGATTGCCCGGAGCCTCGTCCGCTCGCTCAGCGCCCGCGAGGCTGCCAGGTGACAATGGTCGCGGCAGGCGCCCGCCATGGCACGATGTCGCGCCGGTAGGAGCGGTGCACCGCCTCGGACGCCTCGGCGACCGAGCTGACGGTGTGCTGGTGGGCGACCCGCAGTTCGGCGTTCGCCCGGGCCAGCTCGTCGGCCAGCTCGCTCATCCGGGCCTGCAGGGCCAGCACCTGTGCCTCGAGATCGATGATGCGCTTGATACCGGCCCGGTTGACGCCTTCGTCCTGCGACAACCGCTGCACCTCGCGGAGCAGCTGGATGTCACGCTGCGAGTAGCGCCGTCCACCACTCGGGGTACGACCGGGCGAGACGAGTCCCTCGCGGTCGTAGGAGCGCAGGGTCTGGGCGTGCATACCGGCGAGCTCGGCGGCCACCGAGATGACGAACAGCGGCGCGAGCTCGTCGAGCGGGAGGTCGCGGCGCGGCGCACCGCCCCTCACGCCGCCCCCGTCCCGGTACTGACGGACGCATCGGCCTTTGCCAGCGCCGCGGTGATCGACGCACGCGGGTCGTCGGACTGTTCCTCGGCGTAGGTCCGGAGGGCCGCCTTCGCGGCGTCGTTCATCCGGGTCGGCACCGCCACCTCGACGGTGACGATCAGATCGCCCTGACGGCCGTCACGGCGTTGCACCCCGGCACCCTTGACCCGGAACTTGCGGCCCGAGGTCGTTCCCGACGGCACCTTCAGCGTGACCGGCGCGTCCAGGGTCGGCACCCGCAGCGACGTCCCCAACGCGGTCTCCGGGAAGGTGACCGGCACCGTCAGCGTCAGGTTGTCACCGCTGCGGCCGAACATCGGGTGGGCCGCGACGTGCACGTTGACCAGCAGGTCGCCGGCGGGGCCGCCGTGGACACCGGCCGAGCCCTTTCCGGCCAGTTTGATCCGCTGACCGTCGGTGACCCCGGGCGGGATACGGGTGGTCAGGCTCCTGGAGGTGAGTATGGTCCGCTCGCCGTGACAGGTGGGGCAGGGCTCGTCGATGACCATCCCGGTGCCGCGGCAGTTCTTGCACGGCTCGGAGAAGGCGAACGAACCCTGGTTGCGGGTGATGAGGCCCTTGCCGTTGCAGACCGGGCACTCGTGGGCGCTGGTCCCGGGTTTGGCGCCGGTCCCGGCGCAGGTCGGGCAACCGGTGCGCTGCCCCAGCTGCAGGGACACCGTGACCCCGCGGACGGCGTCGACGAATGCGATGCGCACGTCGGTCTCGGTATCGGCACCGCGCTGGGGCCGGTTCGCGCTGCGGCCGTTGTCACCGCCACGGTTGAACAGGTTGCCGAAGATGTCGCCGAGACCGCCGGCACCGGCTCCCCCGGTGCCGCCGCGGCCGAACAGGTCGTTGACGTCGAATCCGCCGGCACCACCCTGACCGCCGAAGCCGCCCGCGCCCCCGGCCCCCGGCCGACGCATGCCGCCCGACCCGAACAGCGAACGGGCCTCGTCGTACTCCGCGCGCTTCTTGTCGTCGGACAGGACGTCATAGGCCTCAGAGACCTCCTTGAAGCGGGTCTCGGCGGCCTTGTTGTCGGGATTCTTGTCCGGATGGTGCTCCCGGGCGAGCTTGCGATAGGACTTCTTGATGTCTGCTGCCGGCGCCTTCTTGTCGACGCCGAGCATCTTGTAGAAGTCCTTCTCGATCCAGTCCTGCGCGCTCACCCGGAACCTCCCTCCTGTCTGTCTGCGTTCATTGCTGCGTGCTGCCCAAAGCTGAGCGGGGTGCCACGACCGGCTGGGCCGGGGCACCCCGGTGGTGAGGACCTCGGT
>JBDSLP010000103.1:0-9463 GCA_039916325.1 Nakamurella sp.
CGGGCGTGACCACGCCCACCGTCATCGCGGCGGCCAGCAGCGAGGCCGCCGCGGCTGCCCGGGTCGCCCGATACCAACCGGGCCGCCTGGTCGCGAATCGTGCGGTATCGAGTCGGACCGAGAACGCCACAGACACCCCTGATCGAAGGATCGGTTCGTCGAGAAGGACGACGGAGCGGGTGGACGCCAGCGCAGCGGCCGTACCCGACCGACTGAACCTAGATGACCGTGGGTATTCGGTAAAGAGCAGATGTGAATCGTATGGGTAACTCCGGGCCACCGGGGGATGAACGCTCAGCGTTCGGAGTGTTCGTGCAGTAGCCGGAAGAGCTCCTCGAAGAGGCCCGGGGCGGCGGCGAGTTTCCCGCTGGCCACCCCGAGCGGCGCGCACTCGGCGAACGTCCCGCCCGCTTCGGTCACGATCAACCCACCAGCCGATACGTCCCAGGGATGGGTGCCCTCCTCGTAGTACGCGTCCAGCGCTCCGGACGCCACGAAACAGAGGTCCAGCGCCGCGCTGCCGATCCGACGGATGTCGCGGACCTCGGGCAGCATCGCCGCGATCAACGCCCCCTGCCGCCGCCGTCGCTCCTGTTCGTAGCTGAAACCGGTGCCCAGTAGGGCTCTCGCCGCCGGGACGGCATCGGAGACGTGGAGCACGACCCCGTTCTTGTGCGCACCCCGACCCCGGGCGGCGGTGTAGATGACGTCCCGGGCCGGCTCGTAGACGACGCCGACGAGGACGGCGTCCGCGTGATCGCGCGCGGCCACGGAGACCGAGAAGGTGTCGAGCTCGTAGAGGTAGTTGACGGTCCCGTCGAGCGGGTCGATCACCCAGGTGATCCCGGACGTGGACTCCCGGGAGGCACCTTCCTCGCCCAGCAGACCGTCGTCGGGCCGTTGCGCACTGATCAGGTCCACCAGCACGGTCTCCGCGGCCCGGTCGGCGTCGGACACCGGGTCGGTCGCGGAGGTCTTGGAATCCAGGCCCTGCACGTTGCCGTATCGCGAGAGCAGCTCCGCGCCGGCGGCCCGGGCGGCTCGCACGGCCAGTTCGAGCAATTCCGGGATCAGGTCCTCACTGGTCTGGGTCACCTGCTGATGATCAGGCATCGGGGCATGGACACCGCACCCGCCCCGGTCGAGGGGGTTCAGCTCGGCGACGCGATGGCCAGCCCCTGGACCACCAGGGCGGTCGGCAGCGCGGCCAGGGAAGCGCCGTCGAGCACCAGCTTGGACGCCCGCACCCCGCTGCCGATCACCACCGCTCCGGCGGCGGTGACCGCGGCGTCGATCAACACCGGCCAGTCGTCGGGCAGTCCGATCGGGGTGATCCCGCCGTACTCCATGCCGGTCAGCTCGACCGCGAGGTCCATCGGCGCGAAGGAGATCTTGCGGACGTTCATCAGCCGCCGGATGACGCCGTTGACGTCGGCCCGGGTGGTGGCGAGCACGACGGCGGCGGCGAACGTCACGACCCCCTCCCGCTTCCCACGGAGGACGACACAGTTGGCCGACTCGGCGGCGTCGACGTCGTAGGCGGCGCAGAACGCGTCGGTGTCGGACAGCGTGGGGTCGATCGCCGCCACCCCGGCGACGATCTCGGGCTGTGCTGCCAGGGCGGTCGCCACCGGCCCGGCGAGCAGCTCGGGCCGATCGGCGGCGGGACCGGTGCGAAGTGAGCCGCGCGTGGGGATCGACAGCGTCGGGGTCGGGTGCTCGGGGGTCGGGTGCTCAGCGGTCGGGTGCTCAGGGGTCGGGTGCTCAGGGGTCGGGTACTCCGAGGTCGGGTGCCCAGGTTTCATGTGCACAGGCTCTCACCGGGGCTGGCAAAGAGCCACCAAGCCCCCGGTCGAGAGACAATGGGGGAATGCCGACCGCCACCCCGCTGCTCGCCCCGGCCCCCGGGGGCCTCGATGCCGACCCCGGCGGGTCCCGGTCGTTGCAGATCGGGCCGTTCGAGGTCTGGCCGCCGGTCGTACTGGCCCCGATGGCCGGCATCACCAACGCGTCGTTCCGGCAGCTCTGCCGAGAGTTCGGGGCCGGACCCGGTCGGCGGTCTCCGGCGAGTCCTGGCCTGTACGTCTGCGAGATGATCACCACCCGCGCCATGGTCGAGCGCGACCGCAAGACGATGGAGATGATCCGGTTCGCCCCGGACGAGAACCCGCGGTCGCTGCAGCTGTACGGCGTCGATCCGGACGTGGTCGGGCGGGCTGTGCAGATGATCGTCGACGAGAACCTCGCCGACCACATCGATCTCAATTTCGGTTGCCCGGTCCCGAAGGTGACCCGCAAGGGCGGCGGCTCGGCGTTGCCGTACAAACGACGACTGTTCGAGGCGATCGTGAACACCGCGGTCCGCACCGCGGCACCGGCCGGTGTGCCGGTCACGGTGAAGATGCGGGTGGGCATCGACCCGGAGCACCTGACCTACCTCGACGCCGGCCGGATCGCCCAGGACGCCGGCGTCGCCGCCGTCGCGCTCCACGGCCGTACCGCGGTCCAGCACTACTCCGGTACAGCCGACTGGGCGACGATAGCGCGGCTCAAAGAAGTGGTCACCGAGGTTCCGGTGCTGGGTAACGGTGACATCTTCAGCGCCGCCGATGCGCTCGTCATGATGGCGCAGACCGGCTGCGACGGCGTGGTCGTCGGCCGGGGCTGCCAGGGTCGGCCGTGGCTGTTCGCCGAGCTGGCGGCAGCCTTCGACGGCCACCCTTCCCCGACACCGCCCGATCTCGGCGCGGTGGCGCGCATCGTCCGCCGACACGCGGAGCTGCTCAGCGACGAGCTCGGGCCTGATCGTGGCCCCCGGGACCTGCGTAAACACATGGCCTGGTACTTCAAGGGCTTCTCGGTCGGCTCGCAGATCCGAGCGGCGCTGGCGACGGTGTCGACGCTGGACGAGCTCGACGATCTGCTGGCCCTGCTCGATCACCACCAGCCGTTCCCGGCCGCCGCCGAGGGCCCGCGCGGACGGCAGGGCACACCGCAGAAGCGCGTTCACCTCCCCGAGGGCTGGCTCGACGACCCTGATGAGCTGGTCGTGCCGGTGGACGCCGAGCTCGACAGCAGCGGTGGCTGACCGCGGCGTCGTCGCCGGGGCCGTTTTGGTCCTGATGCTGACCGGATGCGCGGTGGCGTCGTCGAACCCGGACCCGCTGGGTCCGGAAATACCGGTCGCCGACGTGTCCGCGGCCGTCCAGCACACCGTGGACGCGATCAACGCCACCGCCGGTGGTGACGTGGCCGCTCAACAGGCAGTGCTGCGCCGCCTCGTCGATCCGACGCGTGCCGAAGAGCAGGCAGCCTGCACGCCGGCGACCATCACCATCCGGATCGACCCGGTGCTGGGACGGCTGTCTCCGCTGGCGGCCCACTCCGAGCCGACCGCCGTTTCGGACAGCATGGGCAACACATCGAGCAGCACGTCGGGTACCGGGGCGACAGGGTCACCGACCGGCGATGCCTACCGCCTTCCGGTGCTGCTCGAGGTGTACACCGGGGCTGTCCGCACCGGAACCGACCTGGCCGGCCTCGAACTGACCCTGCGGGAGGGAGTGGCCCACACCGCTCCGCTGTGCCTACGTTGATCCGAAGTCGACGCTACGACCGGCACCGGCCCCACCCGAATGCGCGTCCCGTTCCTGATCCGGGTAGGTTGCCTGACCCGTTTGTGTTTTTCCCGACACGCTCGCCAGACACGATACGGTGAACAATGGCGGAGATCACGGCTGAGGTCACGGATCAACAGATCGCCATCAGTGGATGCAGGATCTTCGAATCGCACGAGCAACGCCCACGAGCCGTCACGCCCGACGGCTCGTCGACGACGATGACCTTGAGGAGTGCCGCGTGACGGGTGGGCCGACCGACCACGACAGCGCCGACGATGCCGGACGCCCGTCGGCCCGGTACCGGGGTGTCCCGACCCCCACCGCCCACCGGCACCCGTTTCTGAACTATTCGTGGCACATCGTCGTCGCGGTGTTCTCGGTGTTCGTGCTGGCCGTCACGGGCGTGTACTGGAACATCGTCCGCCTCGGTGACCAGGGTCTGACGAACGGCTCGGTGGACATCGGCCTCGGCGACGGCTCCTCGCTGATCACCCGCAAGCCCGGGGTCGGCACCGACGGCGTGACCACGGCCACCACCACGGTGGCCACTTCCTACACCCCGCAGAACTTCCTGCTGGTCGGGTCCGACACCCGGGCCGGGGCCAACAACATCGACGGCGGCCAGGCCGAGCTCGCAGGTATCGCCAACACCGATTCGATGATGGTGCTGCACATCAGTGGCGACCGTCAGCACATCTATGCGATGTCCCTCCCCCGCGACATGTGGGCGCCGAACGTGCCGTGCCAGGCCTACAACCAGGACACCGACAGCTACGGCGGGGCGGCCCCGGGGGCATCCCTGACGAAGATGCACATGAACGCCTTCTACGGCGTCGGCGGCCCGAAATGCCTGGTCGACGCGGTGGAGAACCTCACCCAGCTGCCCATCGACCACTACATCCAGATCGACTTCTCCGGGTTCAGCTCGATGGTCGACGCCCTCAACGGGGTCACCGTCAACGCGTGCGGCCCGATCGTGGACGAGACGCTGCAGACCATCCTGCCGAACGGGGGCGAACAGGTCATCAACGGCGCGCAGGCGCTGAACCTGGCCCGGGCCCGCAAGGTCATCGGCGATCCCGCGTCCGACCTGTCCCGGATCCACCGGCAGCAGCTCATCCTGTCCGCGATCCTGCGGGAGGTGAAGTCAACCGGCACGCTGCTCGACCCGGGCAAGCTGACCGCGTTCGTCAACGCCTTCACCCAGAACACGTCCACCGGCAACGTGACCTTCCAGTCCCTGATGGACCTGGCCGAGTCGGTGGGCAACCTCGACCCGGCGCGGGTGAACTTCTACACGATCCCGACGGTCCCCGACCCGGACGACACCGGACGCGGGTCCATGTTCATCGACGAGACCGGCTCAGCGCCGCTGCTGAACGCACTGCGCAACGACGAGCCGGTCCCGGGCTCCGAGACCCCCCCGGTCGACACGGCCGCGCCGACCACCGCTGAGGTGGTCACGGCCCTCACCGTCGCCCCCGGCGCGGTCGACCTGGAGATTGTCAACGCGACCGGGTCCGCAGGGGTCGCGTCCAGCGCGTCGGCGGCCCTCGACGCCCTGGGATTCGCCACCAGCCCCGACAGCCTCAAGACGGCTGATCCCGCCGGATCCGGTGTCACCGTGCAGTACAGCGCGGGCAACGAGGCGGCCGCGCTGACCGTGGCCGCGGCCGTCCCCGGGGCCACCCTGGAAGCGGTCGACGGCCTGGGCAGCCGGGTGTCGCTGCGCGTGGGCACCGGTTGGGACCAGTCCGTCACCGCCGTCGCGGTCGGCGACCCGATCGCGGCGGACCTGCTCGCGCAGGTCCCGGCGGGTTCGGCCGGCAACGTCCTCGCGCCGACCGACACCGGGACGGCCACCACGACGACGTCCAGTGTGAACGCCGCAGACACCACCTGCCTCTGATCCGCACCGCGGGGCTGGTCAACGCGACTCGGGACGGGCTTCATCGCGTCCACGCCTGTCCTTCACGTCCCGTTCACCTCTGGACCGGGTGAACCGCGGCACCGCGTCCTAAGGTGGAAAACATGCGCCAGGCCTATCAGATCCGACTCGCCGACCTGGGCGAGCACGGTGCCCGTATGTGTCAGGTCACCAGTGACGCCATGCGTGACGCCACCCGTGCCCTCCTCGGCGCCGACCTTTCGCTGGCCGAACAGGTCATCGCGCGGGATGTCCAGATCGACGAGATGCGGGCCAGTTCGGAGGACGTCGCGCTGGAGCTGCTGGCCCTGCAGGCGCCGGTCGCCTCCGACCTCCGCGTGGTGGTGTCCGCCCTCTGGATCGTCGCCGATCTGCAGCGGATGGGGGCGCTGGCCATCCACGTCGCCAAGGCCGCCCGCCGCCGCCACCCGCACGCGGTCATCCCGTCGGAGATGCGGCCGGTCTTCGAGCGGATGGGCCGCGTCGGCGTTCACCTCGCCGACCAGGCCGGCAAGGTCCTGCTCACCCGCGACGTCCAGCTCGCCCGGTCGCTGGAGACCGACGACGACCTGATGGACGACCTGCATCGGGAGATGTTCGCGATGCTCAACGCGCCGACCTGGAATCACGGCGCCGGGACCGCGGTCGACATCGCCCTGCTCGGTCGGTTCTACGAGCGGTTCGCCGATCATGCGGTGGCGATCTCGCGTCGCGTCATCTTCCTGGTCACCGGCGAGAACGTGGGCGGCGACACCACTCCCGCGTCGCTGGAGTTCGTCGACAGCTGAGTCGCGGTGGCGCGTGCCGCCCCGAGGGGCGACCAGCCGTCTCCGGTGATGCGGACGGTGCGGGCCCGGCGCAGCGGCCGTCGCGCATCGAGGTCCGGCGTCCGGCTGAACGAGGGCGACCGAGACGTGTGCAGTGGGGGTGGTAGATGTCGACGCCCATCCCGTCGTGTCAGCGGTCACCCGATCGGCGAAATTTCGGGGGATCGGTCGGATGCGTTACCGGTGGAACCGGATGCCCGACGACAATGAGGTCATGACGACCGCCGCAAATGACGACGTGACCGTCGCCGTCGTGGACGACGTCATTCGGTTGCGGTGGACCGAGGGCGTCATCATCAGCGAACCGGCCGCGCGGATCGCCGCGGCCTACGTCAACCAGCTGAGCAGCGATCGGCGTCGACCGATGGTGGTGGACATGTCGCTGACCGCCGCAGTCACCCGGCAGGCCCGGACGGTCTTCCTCGAGCCCGGGGCGGCGTCGTGCATCGCCCTGCTCGGCCGGTCGCCGGTGGACCGGGTGATCGCCAACTTCGTCCTCGGGGTCAGCAATCTGCCCTGTCCGACGCGGTTCTTCACCTCCGAGACGGCCGCGCTCGAATGGTTGAGCAGCGTCGCGACCGGATGACCGACCCTGTCGAGGACCCGCGGCTGAACCAGCTGGTCGACCTGATCGTCGAGCTCGCCTCGGGCGATCTGGCAGCCCGGATGACCCCGTCGCCGGCCCGGGACACCATCGACGCGGTCATCACCGGGATCAACCTGCTCGCCGACGAGTTGAACGCGGTCTACCAGCACCTCGAGGCGCGCGTCCGGGAGCGCACGGTGGAGTTGGCCCAGGCGCAGGAGTCCCTGCAGCGACTCGCGCTCTGTGACGCGCTCACCGGGCTGGCCAACCGCAGCCTGCTCGCCGACCGGATCGGCCAGGCGGTGGCCCGGGCGGAGCGTGGCGCCCTGCCACCCGCCGTCATCCTGATCGATCTGGACGAGTTCAAGGTGATCAACGACAGCCTCGGCCACAGCGCCGGTGACGCGGTACTGGTGGAGATCGCGGACCGGCTCCGTGGCGTGGTCCGTGAGACCGACACCATCGGCCGGTTGGGCGGTGACGAGTTCGCCATCGTGCTCCCCGACACCGCCGAGGGCGAGGCGATGCGGGTGGCCCGGCGGGCACTGCTGGCCCTGCAGGTCCCGGTGTCGATCGGCGGTCGCGAGGCGGCTGTGTCCGCGAGCATCGGGCTGCGCATCGGTCTCCGCGGCCAGGACGGCGAGACCTTGTTGCGCGACGCCGATATCGCGATGTACCGAGCGAAGGCCCAGGGGAAGAGCAACGTCCAGGTGTTCGAGCCGTCGATGCACCACGCTGCGCAGCGGCGGATGGAGCTGCTCGGCGAGCTCAGCGAGGCGATCGACCGGGAGGAGCTGTGCCTGCTCTACCAACCCATCGTCCGGCTCATCGACGGCCGCATCGTGGGGGCCGAGGCATTACTGCGCTGGGAACACACCCGGGAGGGCACCATGCTGCCCGGCGCGTTCCTGACGCTGGCCGAAGAGAGCGGCCTCATCTCCGACGTCGGCCGGTGGATCATCGTCAGCGCTGTCCGGACCGCGCGCGACTGGCTCGCCGAGCTTACCGACGACGTCCCGTTCCGGCTGCACGTGAACGTCTCCGCGGGTGAGCTCCGCCGATCCGGGTTCGCCGAATTCCTGCGGACGACGCTCGTCGAGCACGCCGTACCGGCGTCACGAATGGCTCTGGAAGTGCCGGCGACAGCATTGCGCACGGACGAACCGGTCATCCTGCACGTACTGGCGGAACTGCGCGAACTGGGTGTCGGCATCGAGATCGACGATTTCGGCGCCGGCGGCTCGCCGCTGGCCGCGCTGCGGGACCTCCCGGTGGACGGGGTCAAGATCGACCGGGCGATGATCGACCGGGTCGGCGATGCCCCGGCCCGGCAACGCTTCGCCCGGGCCATGCTGGACCTGGCCGGTGCGGTTGGGCTGGCGGCCGTCATCCAGGGGATAGAGACCGCGGAGCAACGCGCTGAGATGCAGTCCTGGGGTGCGGTGATGGGCCAGGGATACTTCTTCGGTCGGCCGGTTCCGGAGGCACGACTGATCGAGATCGCGCGCACGGGAACCCCCGGACCGATCGGGCGGGCCGCCACTGCCCCGCCCGGTGGCAGCGCTGCCGATTCCGGCGAGAAGATCGGATGTGGTCGTGAAGATTCCTCATCCGCGTAGCGAGGGGGGTCCGTGGCGGGGCACGGTGCGCCGCGGGCTGTTGGTGCCACGGGTGGCCGTGCTCGGCGCCCGCGCCCCCCGGGATCCGGCGCAGGCCTGGGAGCGTTACTGGGCCGGGGTCCGGACGACCGGTTCAGCCGGCGAGGTGCTCTGGGACGTGGACGCCGACGACGAGTTCCTGCACTACCGCGGCTTCCTGGTCGCATACATGGACCTGTCGCTGCCGATCGTGGACCTCGGTTGCGGCAACGGCCGGTTCACCCGCTGGCTGGCCACCGTCTTCCCGCTCGCGGTGGGAGTGGACGTCGCTGCCGCCGCGGTGAATCGGGCCCGCCAGGAGAGTGCCGGGCAGACCGGTGTCGAGTTCCGCACGGTGGACGTCACCGGGGCCGACGCGGTCGCTGCGCTGGTCGCCGACTACGGTCCGGTCAACGTCTTCGTCCGTGGTGTGCTGCACGTGCTGGGCCGCCAGGAGCAACATGGTCTGGCCGCCGGCGCGCACACCCTGGTGGGCCGGAAGGGTCGGCTGATGATGGCCGAGACCGCCTTCCGCGGCAGCGGACTGGCGTACCTGGAATCACTCGGCGCCGGACCGCGCGGGATTCCGATGCCACTGGCCCGCGCGATCGGGGGACTCCCCCGGCCCGGCGCCTTCGGCCGACCCGAACGAGCGGTCGCCTTCCCGGAATCGAAGTGGACCGTCGTCATCGAACAGGACACTCAGATCCGGGCCGTGCCGATGAGATCCGGTACCGTCCCGGAGCGCATTCCCGGGTACCTGGCGGTGCTCGCCGCCCGTGGGTGACCCCACCCGGCGGGGCGTCGAGGTCAACCCGGAGGGACCTCGACGCACCCGGGACGCGGAGCCGCGGCGGGGCGGCAGC
>JBDSLP010000104.1:0-47156 GCA_039916325.1 Nakamurella sp.
GACGACGACCGGGTCAATCGCTTGCACCTCGAGCTCCCCCGGCGAATCCTCGTCGGAGTTGTCGATCAGGTCGGGATCGGCGTCAGCACGGTCCGCACCGAACGACGGGTCCATCACCGTGGCGTCGGAGATCGAGTCGGCCGGATCGGCCACCCCGAAGTGCCCGCCCGCCCCCGCCGCGTCCAGCGAGGGCAACAGGTCCAGCTGGTCGGACTCTCCGTCGGAGGATCCCGTGTCGGTGGTGCTCGGCTCGTCGAGCTCGCCCAGCACGGCATCGTCGGGGCTCACGCCCTCCTCGTCCGCATCGTCGACCGGGTTCGCCCCCTGGCCGGCCTCGGCCTCGCTGCCCGTCCCGTCGGCGTCGTCGGAATCGGTCCCGCGTTCCCGCCGGCTCCGCCCGCGACCACCCCGACGACGACGCCGCGGCGCCCCGTTCTCCGGCGTCTCTACCGTGTCCTCCTCGGACTCACCGGACTCAGTGTCGCTCTCGGACGCAGCGCCCTCGGACGCTTCGGCGGACCCGGACGCCGGTAGCAGCGAGGTCAACACGGCCCCGTCGACCGGCGTGGCGTCGTTGTCGTGCAGGTCGGCATCCGCTGCGATGGGCTCACCGGACCGATCGTTCAATTCGGCCAGCAGCGACGACGACAGTCCGTTGGTCAACTCCTCCTCGACCGGCCGCGCTACCCCGGGGCCCGCCTCCGGCGGCTTGGGACCGCGCGGATCACGCCGCGGTGGGGCAACGACCGGTATCACGGCTTCGATCTCGACGACCGGCTCACGGGTCCGGCCGCTCCGGCCTCGACGGCCCGAGGACCGGTCCGCCGATTGCGGGGACTCGGCGACTTCGAGTGCGGTCGGGTCGACCGGCACGTCGCGAAGCACGATGCCCCGGCCGTGACAGTGCGCGCAGGGCTCCGAGAACGCCTCCACGAGGCCGGTGCCCATCTTCTTGCGGGTCATCTGGACCAGGCCGAGCGAGGTCACCTCCGCGACCTGATGCCGGGTACGGTCGCGCCCCAGACACTCGGTCAGCCGACGGAGCACGAGCTCCCGGTTGGCCTCCAGGACCATGTCGATGAAGTCGACGACGATGATGCCGCCGATGTCGCGCAGCCGCAGCTGCCGGACGACCTCCTCGGCCGCCTCCAGGTTGTTCTTGGTGACCGTCTCCTCGAGGTTGCCCCCAGAGCCGGTGTACTTGCCGGTGTTGACGTCCACGACGGTCATCGCCTCGGTGCGGTCGATCACCAGCGACCCGCCGGAGGGCAGGAACACCTTGCGCTCCAGCGCCTTCGCGATCTGCTCGTCGATCCGGTGCGCGGCGAAGACGTCAGTAGCACCGTCGAACCTGTGCAGCCGGGGGGCGAGTTCGGGGGCGACCGCCTCGACGTAGCTGGACAGCGACTCCCAGATGCCGTGCTCGCTGTCGTCGCCGTCGATGACCAGCTCGCTGATGTCGGAGTTGAACAGGTCACGGATCACCTTGATCAACGTGTCGGGCTCGCTGTAGAGCTGCCGGGCCTGCGCGCCCTGGGTCTGCTTGGCCGCGGCGGCGGAGATCTGCTGCCACTGCGTCTTCAGCCGCTCGACATCGCGGGCCAGCTCCTCCTCCGAGACGCCCTCGGCTGCGGTCCGGATGATGACGCCGGCGTCGTCGGGGACGATCCGGTCCAGGATGGACTTGAGGCGTTTGCGCTCGGTGTCGGGCAGCTTGCGGGAGATGCCGGTGGCTCCCCCGGCCGGGACGTAGACCAGGAAACGGCCGGGCAGCGAGATCTGCGTGGTGAGCCGGGCGCCCTTGTGGCCGACCGGGTCCTTGGAGACCTGGACCAGCACGGTGTCTCCGCTGCTCAGCGCGGACTCGATGCGACGGGACTTGCCGGCCAGCCCAGCGGCCTCCCAGTTGACCTCGCCGGCGTAGAGCACGGCGTTGCGACCTCGGCCGATGTCGACGAAAGCGGCCTCCATCGACGGCAGCACGTTCTGGACGCGGCCGAGGTAGACGTTGCCGATCATGGACGCCGAGCCGGCCCGGGACACGAAGTGCTCGACGAGGACGTTGTCCTCCAACACCGCGACCTGGGTCAGGTCGGCACGCTGGCGCACCGCCATCACCCGGTGCACGGACTCCCGGCGAGCCAGGAACTCGGCCTCGGTCAGGATCTGCGGACGGCGGCGGGTCTGCAACGAATCGCGGCGCCGCTGCCGTTTGGCCTCCAGCCGGGTCGAGCCGCGGACACCCTGCACCTCGGACTCCGCGCTGCGGGTCTGGCCGGCGTCCCGGACGTGTACGACGGTGTCGGCGGGATCGTCCGGCCGACCGGCGTCGTCGGGGCCACTGCGGCGACGGCGGCGGCGGCGGCGCGACGAGCTGGAGCCGGTGCCGTCGGAATCGTTCTCGTCGTCGCCGTCGGACTCGGTCGAGTCCGGCGCATCGTCGGTGGTCGACCCGGCCGGGGAGGAACCAGCCCCGTCGGCGTCGTCACCGGAAGACTCCTGGGCGCCTCGCTCGGAGCCGCGACCACCACGACGGCGACGGCGGCGGCCGCTGCGGGACGGGGGGCCGTCAGCCTGGTCGGTCTCTGCGATGCCGTCCCCCGCATCGCCGTCATCGTCATCGTCATCGTCGTCGGTGGCGGCGACGGTGGTTACGGCACCATCCGAGCCACCGGTCGGGGCGGTGCGACCGGCGGCGTCGGCGCTGTCCTCATCGTCGGAGTCATCGTCGTCGGCGCTGTCCTGCGGGTGGTCACCGGTGCGGTTACGACCACGACGCCCGCGACGGCGCCGGCTACGTCGGCCGTCATCGTCGGTGTCAGTGTCGGTGTCGGCTGCGGCTCCGCCGACCAGTGCGGGCTGCTCGTCGTCGGACTGAGCGGACATCGACTTCAGCAGATCCACCGCGACGGCGCGAGCCAGCACGGAGTTGGCCGACTTGGCGACGACACCCTGCTCGGTGAGCAACGCGATCAGGGTCTTGGCGCTGATGCCCACTCGCTTGGCAAGCTCGTGAACGCGCATCCGGGCCGGCAGATCGGCGTACTGCTCGTCATCACCACCGGTCACCTCGTCCACGTCCACCGACCCGGCGGCCGTCGTCACCGGAGGCGCCGACGTCACCGCGGGAGCGACTGCGGCCGGGGCCGTCGGGCGGACGACTGCGGTCGTGACGACCGCCGTGGGGACATCGGGAGCCGCGGCCGGGCGGGACGCCCGACGCCGGGCCGGCTTGGCCGGAGCGGCGGACGCCGCCGGTTCGGTGACTGCGGTCGCCGCAGGGGGCTCGGTGAACAGCGGCGCCCAGGGGGCCGGCTCCGCCACGGGGGGCGGGACGGCAGGCGCGCCGACCTCGGCGAGGGGTGCGTCCTGGCCGGCAGCATCGGCGTCGGTGGCGGTACTGGCGGTCGGCTCGACGTCGGCCGTGGGGGCGGCCGGACCGACCACCAGCCGGCCACTGTCGCGCAACACCACCAGCGCAGTGCGGGCCGCCATCGCGTCCACCGAGGACGACGATGACTTGGCGGTGATGCCCCCCTCGCCGAGGGCGTCGATCAACAGGCGGGAGGACACCCCGAAGCGCTTGGCCACCTCGTGGATGCGCGACTTGGGCGGAAGGTCGGCGAGCAGCCCGGCGAACGCGTCGGCGGCGCTGGAAGTGGCAGTGTCGAAATCGGTCATTGAAGTTGTCCCTCCCGGACCACCGGGCGCGATCCCCCGTAGGGGCGCGCCGCTCGGCGACCTCGGATCAGCTATGTCCGCAGCGCACGCACTGCGGGAAGTCTCGTGTCATGGAGTCGGCCGATCAGTTCCGGACGTCGAGCACGGCTGCGTGTCACCCGCCGCGTGCGCGTTGTGTCCAGGACCGACCTGGCCGGGCGGTCGGCCCGGGGTTCCGGGTGCGGCTGCCGTCGCCAGTATCCCACAGACCGAGACGGGCACCGATCGGACACGGCCCAGCGTCGACGTTGCGCCTGAGGACCGTATGAGACGGGCGGCCGTGGCTCCGGGGCACCACTGAACGGACGCGGATCGCCGGAGTCAGCCCGCAAGCACTCGTCGGTAGCGGATCTCGTCGTACGACGAGCCGTCGGCCAGCCGGACCCCGTCAGGCAGTCGGCCGTACTCGACGAACCCGAGCGCGGCGTAGAAGGCGGCCAGTGGAGCCCGGTCCCGGGCCCCCAGCAGCAGGGTGTCGACGCCGATCTCCGCGGCCAGCGCGGCGATCTCGATCATCAGCCGACGGCCGAGCCCGGTCCCCTGCCAGTCCGGATCGATCATCAGCGAGACGACCTCACCGAGGTGTCGTTGGATGCGTACCGACCGCGGGACGAGGAAGGCGACGCCGACCAGCGCGTTCCCCGCGGTGAGGACGACCGCATGCCGGGTGCCGGCCCGTAACCCGTTGATCGCCTCGGTCACCGCCGGGGCTATCTCGCTACGTGGGGTGAGCGGCTGGAAGCCGACCGCCCCGTCGGCATCGGACACCCGCTGCCAGAGCGTGAGCAACGCGGCCGCCAGATGGTTGTCCGCGGCCAGCGTGGTGCTGCGCTCGCCCACCGGTACCGAACGCGCTCCCGGACCTACCCGCCGCGCGACGACGGCGGCGTCGGACGCGCGGTCGACGTCCGCCACGACGACGGCCGCCGACCCCTCGGGGGCCGTCACAGGTTCGGGAACCACAGGCCGATCTCGCGGGCCGCTGATTCGGACGAGTCCGATCCGTGCACGATGTTGAACTGGACCTCGAGGGCGAAGTCGCCCCGGATGGTGCCCGGCGTGGCCTTCTCGACCGGGTCGGTGCCGCCGGCCAGTTGGCGGAACGCACTGATCGCCCGGGGACCCTCGACCACGAGGGCGACCAGCGGTCCGCCGGTGATGAACTCGACCAGGCTCGGATAGAACGGCTTGCCCTCGTGCTCGGCATAGTGCGCCTGCGCGACCTCGGCGGTGGCGATCCGGTACTCGAGGCCGGCCAGCGACAGGCCCTTGCGCTCGATCCGGCCGATGACCTCGCCGACCAGGCCACGGGCGACGCCGTCGGGCTTGACCAGGACGAGCGTCCGCTCGATGTCAGACACGGGCAGTTCCCTTCAGGGGACACGCCGAGGTCCATCCCCGGCTCTGGTGCATCGGATCATCCGGTGTCCCCGACAGGAACGGGCGGCACCGGCGGCTCAACATACCAATGGCAGGTGTGGTGGACCTCGGTCCGCACACCCGTCCCACCAGCTCAGACTGCGGCGGGACCCTCGGGCCGCTGCTGACTGGGCAGCACGCCCGCCGCCGCGCGCCGGCGGTACTCGTTGCGGAAGTGCAACAGGGTCCACCAGGCGATGGCGAAGATGACCCCCATGATCCCGAGCGCCCCGGTGATGAACCAGCACAGGATCGCCACGACCTGGAGCCCCAGGATGACCGGTACGATCCACGGCTTCTTCACCAGCGTGCAGCTGGCGAACAGAGCAGCGGCCAGACCCAGGATGACGATCAGCTCCCACGCCGCCAGATCGCGCCCACTGGAGGCCACCGGAAGTCCGAGGAGCACCGTGATGCTCTGCAGCAGCAGGGCCCCGGACATCACGCCGCGGAAACCGCGTTCCGGGTCCGCGCCGCGCGGCAGCGGCTTGTCCGCAGCGTTCGGGTCGATCACTGCGGCACCCGGCCGGCCAGTTCACGGGCATCGCCGGCGGTGACCACCGAGCCCGTGATCAGCACCCCTGACCCCGGACCGACCGTGTCGTCATCGCTGCCCGTGCGGGCGGACGCGAGCTCCCGGGCCAGGTTCAGCGCGGCCGGCAGAGCGTCCGCGAGGTGCACCCGCTCCTCACCGAACACCGTGATCGCCACCTCGGCCAGGTCTGCGGCCGGCATCGCCCGCGGTGAGGAGTTCTGGGTGACGACGACCTCGTCGAGGGTGTCCAAGAGAGCGGTGAGGATGCCGGTGGCGTCCTTGTCGGCCATCACCGCAACCACCCCGACCAGGTGCGAGAACGCGAACTCGTCGGCCAGTGCGGCCGCGAGAGCACTTGCCCCGTCCGGGTTGTGGGCCGCGTCGATGAGCATCGTCGGAGCGGTGCCGATCCGTTCCAACCGTCCCGGCGAGGACACCGAGGCGAAGGCGTCCTGGACCATCGCGAGGTCCAGCTGCTTGTCGACGCCGGCGCCGAAGAATGCCTCGACAGCGGCCAGTGCCACCGCCGCGTTCTCGGCCTGGTGCGGTCCGTGCAGCGGGAGGAAAATGTCGTCGTAGACCCCGCCGAGACCTTGGAGGCTGAGTCGCTGGCCACCGACGGCGACCCGTCGGGTCAGCACGGAGAACTCGCTGCCGTACCGAGCGACGGTGGCGTCCATCTCCACGGCGCGGTGCAGGATCACCTTCATGGCCTCCGCGGGCTGCGCGCCGATGACCACCGTCGCGCCCTCCTTGATGATGCCGGCCTTCTCGCCGGCGATCGCGGTGAGAGTGTCGCCCAGGTACTCCATGTGATCGAGGCCGACCGGGGTGATCACCGCGACCTGGGCCGACGCCACGTTGGTGGAGTCCCAACGGCCCCCCAGCCCGACCTCGATCACCCCCACCTGGACCGGAGCGTCGGCGAACGCGGCGTAGGCCATCGCGGTGAGCACCTCGAACTTGCTCAGCCGCACCCCGCCGGCCTGCTGCTGGGCGGTATCCACCAGGCCGACGAAGTGGGCGACGTCAGTGAAGGCATTCACGTAATCGGCAGCACTGACCGGCGCGCCGTCGATGCTGATCCGCTCGGTCACGGACTGCAGGTGCGGGGAGGTGAAGCGGCCGGTCCGCATGCCGATCCGGACGAAGAGCGCGTCGATCATCCGGGCCGTGGACGTCTTGCCGTTGGTACCGGCGACCTGGACGACCGGATAGGCCGACTCCGGGTGCCCGAGGGCGTCGACCAGCGCGCTGATCCGGTCCAGGCTCGGCTCGATCGTCGTCTCGGGCCAGCGCTGGTTCAGCAGGGACTCGACGCCGTCCAACGTCAGGTCCGGGTCGAGCTCGGTGAGCTGATCGGTCTGATCGTCCAGATCCGCGGTGGCCCGGGCGATCTCGCCGGTCGGATCGGGCTCCAGAATGGCTTCCTTCTCCTGCGCCGTGGCCTCGGGACGGAGCGGATCGGTCGAGTCGAAGGCGTCCCAGATCTCGTCGGCGGCCAGCTCGGACTCGTCGTCGCCCTCACGCCACGCGGCGTCGTCGTCGCGGCTCATGCGGTGCCGCCCAGGGTGTCCAGTCGCGCCGTGATGCGTTCGACGTCGGCCTGCGCGCGCGTCTGCCGGCCCCGGATCTTGTCGACCACGGCGGCGGGAGCCTTGCCGACGAACGCTTGGTTGCCGAGCTTGCCCGTGGTGTCCACGATCTCCTTCCGGGCGACTGCGAGATCCTTGGTCAGGCGGGCCTTCTCGGCTGCCAGGTCGATCGTGCCGGAGGTGTCCAGCTCGATCCCGGCCGAACGGACGCCGAGCCCGACCTGCATGCGGACCGACGCGGTGAAGTCGTCGCCGGGCGGGCTCAGCCGCGCCACCGAACGGATCACGTCCTCGAGGCCGGCCAGGTCGGCGTCGGCCAGCCCGGTGATGACCGCCGGGACCTTGGCCGCGGGCCGCAGGCCCTGGTCGGCGCGGAACCGGCGGACCTCGGTGATGATCTGCTGGACATCGGCGATACGGTGCCCGATCGCGGCGGACCGTTCCGGGTCAGCCGGCTCGCCGGCCGTGGGCCAGGCGGCGATGACCAGCGATTCACCGCCGGTGAGGCTGGTCCAGAGCGTCTCGGTGACGAACGGGACGAACGGGTGCAACAGCCGGAGAACGGTGTCCAGGCTGTGCCCCAACACCTGTCGCGTCCTGGTCGCCCGCTCCGGCTCGCCGTAGATGGCGTCTTTGGCGAACTCCAGGTACCAGTCGCAGAGCTCGTCCCAGACGAAGTGGTAGAGCCCCTCGGCGGCCTTGGCGATCTGGAAGTCGACCAGCAGATCGCCGGTGGCGCGGACCGTCTGGTCGAGCCGGTGCAGGATCCAGGCGTCGACGTCGTCCAGGGTCGACCGGTCGATCGTTGCGGTCGGAACGGTGGCGCCCGTCATCAGGGCGAACCGGGTGGCATTGAACAGCTTCGAGCAGAAGTTGCGTGAGCCGGCCACCCAGTCGGCCGAGGTCGCGAGGTCGGCACCCGGGTTGGCCCCACGGGCCAGGGTCAGGCGCACCGCGTCGGCGCCGTACTCCTCGATCCAGGCCATCGGGTCGATGACGTTGCCGCGGGACTTGCTCATCTTGCGGCCGCGCTCGTCCCGGACCATTCCGTGCAGGGCGACCACCGCAAAAGGCGCCGCCGGGAGACCCGACGCGTCCTTCATGGCGTAGAGGCCGAGCATCATCATCCTGGCCACCCAGAAGAACAGGATGTCGTAGCCGGTGACCAGCACCGAGGTCGGATAGAACGCCTTCAACGTGTCGGTGGCGTCCGGCCAGCCCATGGTGGAGAAGGGCCAGAGGCCGGATGAGAACCAGGTGTCCAGGACGTCGGGGTCCTGCGTCCAGCCGTCGCCGGGGGGCTGCTCGTCCGGTCCGACGCAGCGGACCTCGCCGGCGGGTCCGTACCAGACCGGAATCCGATGCCCCCACCACAGCTGTCGCGAGATGGTCCAGTCGTGCATGTTGTCGACCCACTCGAAGTAGCGGGCCGCCAGTTCCGGCGGATGGATCTTCGTCCGGCCGTCGCGGACCGCGTCCCCGGCGGCCTGGGCCAGTGGGCCGACCTTGACGAACCACTGCACGGACAACCGCGGCTCGACGACATCGTCGGACCGCGAGCAGTGTCCGACGGCGTGGATGTACGGATTCTTCTCGGCGACGACGCGGCCCTGGCGACGCAACTCGTCCTTCACCGCGCCGCGGGCGACGAAGCGGTCCATGCCGTCGAACGCGGTGCCGGTGCCGGTGACGTGCGCGGTGAGGTCGAAGATCGAGATGGCCGGCAGGTCGTGCCGACGGCCGATCTCGAAATCGTTCGGGTCGTGGGCCGGGGTGACCTTGACCGCGCCGGTGCCGAACGCCGGGTCGACGTGCTCGTCGGCGACGACCGGGATCTCACGTCCGACGATGGGCAGCATGATGGTGCTCCCGACCAGGTGCCGGTACCGCTGGTCGTCCGGGTGCACGGCGATCGCGGTGTCGCCGAGCATCGTCTCGACCCGGGTGGTGGCGACCACCACTTGACGATCACCGTCGCCGTACCGGATCGACACGAGCTCACCCTCGTCGTCGGAGTGCTCGACCTCGATGTCACTCAGGGCGGTCTGGCAGCCGGGGCACCAGTGGGTGATGCGGTTGGCCCGGTAGATCAGCCCGTCGTCGAAGAGCTGTTTGAAGATGGTGGTGACCGCGCGGGACAGTCCGTCGTCGAGGGTGAACCGTTCGCGCGACCAGTCGACGGAATCGCCGAGGCGCCGCATCTGGCCGAGGATCGTGCCGCCCGACTCGGCTTTCCAGTCCCAGACTTTCTGCACGAACAGCTCACGCCCGAAATCGTGGCGAGTCTTGCCGTCGACGCTGAGTTTCTTCTCGACCACGTTCTGGGTGGCGATACCGGCGTGGTCCATCCCGGGCAACCACAACGTCTCGTCACCGCTCATCCGGTGCCAGCGCGCGAGGATGTCCATGATCGTGTGATCCAGGGCGTGCCCGATGTGCAGGCTGCCGGTGACGTTGGGCGGCGGCAGCACGATGGAGAACGGCTTCTTCGCTCCCGAGAGCACCTTGGATGGGTCGGCGGCGAAGTAACCGGCCGCCTCCCAACGCTGGTAGGTGGCTACCTCGACGGCCGCCGGGTCGTACTGGCTGGGCAGATCAGAAGTCGCGGCGGTGGAGACAGTCACCCCGACAGTTTAGGTGGACCCACGGCGGGACCGTCCCTCCGACGCTGCGCTCTGGGCGGACGCTCACCGCGGCGGCCCGGCCAGGACCCGTTGGCGCAGCGCGGCGACCGGATCATCGGTGGGGGGCGCCGTCCAGTCCGCGTCCAGCCACCAGGTCGCGCCGATGTCGGCGTAAGCCTGCGCCTCGGAGACCGCCCGGGCCCGGTCCGACAGGTCCGCGGTGCCCTCGGCGACCACGTCGAAGGGTTCGGTGCGTCCGAGCTCGGCGCGCAGCGCGGTCACCTCGGTGACGACGTCGGCCCACCGCCGCAGGTCGCCGGGGCCGGCGGAGCCGTCGTCCTGCCGGAAGTTGGGCAGCAGCCCGTCACAGCGGGCCGCCCGGAGCATCGACCTGCGCGCACCGGCCAGGCCGACACACCAGGTGGGGATTCGCGGCCGGGACACGATCGGCGGCGGCACCATCGCCTCCGGCGGCCGGACCGTGTGATGTCTGCCGTCGTAGCGGAAGGGCTGGCCGGCCCACAGCCCGAACAGGATGTCGAGGCCTTCGTCCATCAACTCGGCCCGGACGGCGCGGCCCTGGTCCGGTTCGAACGCCGTCCAGGACTGGGTCACCGCCCCCATCCCGACCCCGAGGATCACCCGGCCGCCGGACAGCCGGTCCAGGGTGCCGGTGACCGAAGCCAGGTCCCAGGGCTTCCATCGCGGCAGCGGGGTCAGCATGGTGCCGAGTCCGATCCTGGAGGTGGTCATCGCCGCGGCGGTCAGGGCGACCCAGGCATCCACGCCGAACACCGGCTCCCAACCGAAGATCGCGTCCCAGCCGGCGTCCTCGGCGTCGCGCGCCAGTCCGGCCACGTCCGCTGCGTCACCACACGTCAGGATGATGCCGTACCGCATTCCGATCCCTTCGAACCCTCACGACGGAGCCCGCTCCGCTGACCCGGACGCACCGTCGGGCAGAGCACCGACAGTGACTCCCAGATCAACGACTTCCAGACCCACGAACTGCAGACCCACGAACCCGGACCCACGAACCCGAACCCGCTACTCAGAACGCGGCGATCGACTCCGGCGCCCGTTCCCGGCGACTCAACGCCCGCATCAGCGGTAGCGCACCGTGCCGACGGGCGGCGATCGAGGTCAGCAGCGCGAGAACCGGATCGGTCACCTCCGGCGGTAGCGCCGGCGTGGCAACACCCACGCTGACCGCGAGATCGTCGCTGTGGATGGCGATCTCCATCACCCGGGTCAACAGGAAGTCGTCCAGGGTGAGCAGCCGGTCGGCCCACGGCAGCCGGACGAGGCGTTCAGCGTCCGCTGCGGGCAAGGCGACGGCCAGGTCTGACACCATCGCCGCCACCTCGGCGGCCAGCGTCAGCGGTCCGTCCACGGCGGCGGCCTCCCCGTCGTTGCGGGTGGACACGTTGGCCTCGTCGTCGATGGCGGCGCCGATCCAGTCGGCCTGCCCGTAGTGGGCGGCGAGGGTGCCGGCCGGACCAGTGGGCGCCGGCTCGGCGAGGAAGGCCGCGACGTAGCGGACCTGCAGCGCGAGATGGCCGGCCACCCCGGACACCCGGAACTCGGGCAGTGCACTGAGCCCCGCCCAGTGCGCCCGTACGGCCGGGTCGGCCAACAGGTCGGCGGCCGCGGTGGCGGCCTCGATGAAGGCCGAGCGAATAGGGGACACCGGCATACGGACCTCCAGAAACAGCGGGCTTCGATTCCCTGACCTCGGATCAGTACGAGCGGGGCAGCCGCAGACTGTGTTGAGCCACGTAATTGAGCAGCATCTCCGCACTCACCGGCGCGATCCGCAGCAACCGGGCCATACCGTACAACGGCAGCAGTCCGTACTCGGCGGTGAGCCCGTTGCCGCCGTGGGTCTGAATGGCTGCGTCCACCGCCGCCGACGCGGCCTCTGCGGCGGCGTACTTGGCCATGTTGGCCTCCGTGCCGGCCGGAAGGCCGTGATCGTGCAGCCAGGCGGCCTTGGTCATCATCAGCTGGGCGAGGTCGAGCCCGATCCGGGCCTTGGCCAGGGGATGTGCGACCGCCTGGTGCGCCCCTATCGGTACCCCACCCCAGACGGTCCGGGTCCGGGCGTAGTCGGCGGCGAGGTCCAGTGCGTAGCGGCCGAGCCCGACGCACAGCGCCGCGGCGGTGATGCGCTCCGGGTTCAGCCCGTCGAACAGCGGGGCGGTCCCCGACTCGGGCGTCCCGATCATCGCCGTCACCGGGATCCGGACCTCGTCGTAGAACACGGTGAACTGTCGGTCCGGGATCTGGGCGGCCATCTCGATCGGCTGCCAACTCAACCCCGGCGTGTCGGTGGGCACCAGGAACAGGGCCAGCCGCGCCCGGCCCGTCGCCTCCTGGATACCCGTGCGAGCAACGGTGATCACTGCGGCGGCGCTGTCGATCCCGGAGATGTAGTACTTCGAGCCGGTCAGCACCCAGTCGTCACCGTCGCGGCGGGCCGCGGTGGCGACCCGGTGGGAGTTGGAACCGGCGTCGGGTTCGGTGATGGCGAACACGACGAGGGTGTGGCCGTCCGCCAACCGGGTCAGCCAGGTGTCCCGCTGCTCGTCGGAGCCGTGCCGGGCGAGTACCTCGACCGCGATCGCGCTGGAGACCAGCAACAGCAAGAGCGGGCAGCCGGCCGCGGCGGCTTCCTCGGCGACGATCGCGAGCTCCGTCATGCCGGCTCCCCCGCCGCCGTACTCCGCAGGCACGTTGATGCCGATGAAGCCGGCGTCGGCGAGTTCCTTCCAGAGGGCTTCCTGGGGCTCGCCACGACGGCCGTGGTCGGCGTAGTCGGCGCCGCCGTAACGGCCGGCGATCTGCCGGACCACCGCGCGCAGCTCGGTAATTTCGGTCGCCTCGGTGAAGTCGGTCATGGCTGGCTCCTGGCTCGTCGATGCCCGGGGATCGCCCGGACCCGTGCGGATCGGTGGGCGGCGCGCCGACGCGGGGTGAGCGGGGTGGCACTGCCCGCTCTCCAGGATGCTCCCGCCGCGCCGGACCGGCATCCGCACCGGGCGTGGTCGTCGGCGATGGTCGCGGCCGCCTGAGGCCCGCCCCGCCGGTAGCGTCTGCGGCGGAAGAGGAGGCCGATGAGCACCGAGCTGACACCGTTCGCCCAGATCACGCCACCGAGTTCGCCTCACGCAGGACCAGCTGACGTACGAACGACGGGGGGCGCCGATCCGTCCCTGGGCCGCCTGACCGCGGTCGCCGACTGGTTCGCCCGGCGCCGGGACGACACCGGGGTGCTGGTCCGTCCGCGGGTCGTGGTCGTCGCCGGTGATCACGGGTCCGCCACCGGAGACGACCGGAGTGACCGCGATCTGGCGGTGGGTGAGTTGCTCGCAGCCGCCCACGGGGCCGGCTGGCACCGGATCGACGTCGCCTCCCACGGCGCCGACATCGCCGACGACGACGTGATCAGCGCCGGTCATCCGGACGCGGTCGTCGCTGACGTGCTCGCCCACGACGACGCCATCGCCGCGGTGGAGCTGGGCCGACGGCTCGCGGACCGGGAGATCGATGCGGGCGCGGACCTGCTCATCCCCGGGCTCACCGGTTCCGGCCACGGTCTGCCGCTGGGGGTACTGACCGCGGTGCTCACCGGGCTGGAGCCGATCGCCGCCGTCACCGTGCCGGACACGGATCCGACGGCATGGGTCGCCGCGGTCACTGACCTCCGGGACACCCTCTTCCGGCTACGGGACCGGCACAAGGACGTGGTGTCGCTGATCGCGGCGGTGGGCGGGGCCGACCTGGGTGTACTGGCCGGGCTTATCGCCCAGGCCGCCGTCCGCCGGACGCCGGTGCTGCTGGACGGGCTGCCGGCCACCATTGCCGCGGTGCTGGCCCATCGACTCGCCCCGGGCGCCGACGCCTGGTTCATCGGGGCCGGTCAGGCTGTCGACCGGCCGGGTCGCCGGCTGCAGGACATGCTCGGCCTACCTCTGGTCGCGGACCTGGCTACCGACTCCCCGGGCGCGGCGGGTGCGGTCCTGGTCCTGCCGCTGATCCAGGCGGCCCTGGCGGTGGCCGTCGACCACACGACCACCTTCGTCGCCGACGAGACAGAGGTGCTCGGCCCGGTCAGCCTGGCGAAGGTGAGCCGATCCCCCGGAGGGTGAGCGCAGTGACCGTCGCGGCGGCCGAGGGTGGATTTAGGGGAGGCGCCACTGGACCGGAGCGGAACCCATCCCGATCAGCAGGTCGTTGGTCCGGGAGAACGGCTTCGACCCGAAGAAGCCGCGCGATGCGGACAGTGGGGACGGGTGCACACTCGACAGGTGCGGCACCTCGCCGAGCATCGGGACGAGGGTCTGAGCATCCCTGCCCCACAGGATGGCGACCAGCGGGCCACCCCGGTCGACCAGCGCTCGGATCGCCGCTTCGGTGAAAATCTCCCACCCCTTGCCGCGATGTGACGCCGGCTCTCCGGGCCGCACGGTCAGCACCCGGTTGAGCAGCAGCACACCCTGCGCCGACCAGGCGGTCAGGTCGCCGTGCGGAGCCGGCTCGACCCCCAGATCGCTCGACAGCTCGGCGTAGATGTTGACCAACGACCGCGGGACCGGCCGGACCGTCCGTTCGACGGAGAAAGACAGACCGACCGGATGACCGGGCGTCGGGTAGGGGTCCTGCCCCACGATGAGCACCCTGACCTCGGACAGCGGTTGCTCGAACGCCCGCAGGATGCGCGGCGCCGCAGGCAGGTAGGTGCGCCCGGCCGCGACCTCGATCCGGAGGAACTCCCCCATCGCGTGCAACCGGTCGGCCACCGGCGTCAGCGCCTGCGCCCAGCCGGGATCGACGTTCGCCGGGATCCCCGGGGTCGGGGCGGCGGTCGCCGGGCTCACTGGAAGTGGTCCCAGCCGCCGGCACCCTCGTAGGTACTGCCGTCCACGGTCACCCCCGAGCCGTCCGAGACCCGGCCGATCGGCTCCCACGGCGCCGGCAGTGCGGTGTCGGCCGGGAATGTCGCCACCAGCGCGTGGTCATCCCCGCCGGTGAGGACCCAGACCAGCGGGTCCTTGCCCAGCGCGGCCGCGACCTCGACCAGGCGGGGATTGAGATCCAGTGCGGTCGAACGGATGTCGATGGACACCCCGGACGCCCGGGCCAGGTGCCCGACGTCGGCGACGAGCCCGTCGGAGATGTCGATCATCGACGTGGCCCCCAGTGCGGCCGCCACCGGTCCAGCCGCCAGCGGCGGCTGCGGCTCCCGGTAGGCGCCGACCATCACCGCCGGCGAGCGGAACCCGCGGGACAGCACGGCCAGCCCGGCAGCCGCCCAGCCGACCCGGCCGGCCAGCGCCAGCAGGTCGCCGGGTCGTGCTCCGGAGCGCAGCACCGGCGCACCACCGCGGAGGTCGCCCAGTACGGTGACCGAGATCGTGAGCACGTCAGAGCGGGTCAGGTCGCCGCCGACGACGCCGGCTCCGACCTCGGCGGCGACGGCATGCAGGCCCCGGCCGATCCCCAGCACGACGTCGCGATCGATCCCGGCCGGTGCGCACAGTCCGACGACGAGTGCGGTCGGGACGGCGCCCATCGCGGCGATGTCGGCCAGCGAGGCCAGTGCGGCCCGACGACCGATCTGCTCCGGGCTCGCCCAGTCGCTGCGGAAATGGACGCCGTCGACGAGGACGTCGGTGCTGATGACCACCCGACCGTCGGGAGCCGTGACCACCGCGGCATCGTCCCCGGGGCCGATCAGCGTTCCGGCGGGTTGCTGCTGGCGCGCGGTGATCGCCGCGATCAGGCCGAACTCGCCGGTCGGGGCGGCCGATCCCGCAGGGGCGGGAGCCGCGCCGGGGACGGGAGCCGCGCCGGGGACGGGAGCCGCGGCGGGGGCGGAACGAGCGGGTGGGGTCGAGATGATGGCCTCCGGGCACGATGGTGACGGCCCCGCGACGAACTCCCGGGCCGCCGGCGAGCAGCCTCCATGGTGCCCGACGGCGACCCGATAAGGTGTGTGCCGGGCGCTGACGGTGCCGCGAGTCGTCGGTCACCGACGACCTGCGATCCCGTCGTCGCCCACCTGAGGCCCGGAATCCACCGCGACACACCCGGACCGAAGACCGCAGCCGCACAGCTGCTGACCAGCGCAACACTTCAGGCCGCACCGGTAGGTGCGGCGGAAACCGGGGCTCACCGTGGTGCAGGCATTCATCCTGATCCAGACCGAAGTCGGGCAGGCCGCGGCGGTTGCTCAGGCCATCGCCGAGCTGCCCGGCGTCACCAGCGCCGAGGACGTCACCGGCCCCTACGACGTGATCGTCCGGGCCGAGTCCGAGACCGTGGACGACCTGGGCAAACTCGTCGTGGCGCGGGTGCAGGGCGTCCCCGGCATCACCCGGACGCTGACCTGCCCGGTCGTCCACCTCTGAGCACCGAACCGCCGGCCGGATCCGAACCGCCGGCGTCTCCCGGTGTCGACGCCGGCACCGAGAACCCGCCGGTGGCCGCCCGCGGCTTCCGGCCCTCCGGCTGGCGACTCACCGTGGCCATCGCGCTGCCGGTGATCGCGGTCGCCGTCATCGCGGTGCTCGCCGACCGGGTGCGCTCGGAGTCCGCCGCCGATCCGAACGCACCGCTGGCGATCCCGGTCGTGCTCCAGACCGGGTCGACCTCGGCGGCCTGCGCCGCGTTGGACGTTGCGCTGCCGTCGTCGCTCGACGGCCACAACCGCCGCACCCTGGTGGTGGCCGAGGCCGGCGTGGCGGCGTGGGGCGAGCCGCCGGCCGTGCTCCGGTGCGGCATCACCGATCCGGCCGAGCTGACCTGCGCCTCGTCGCTGACCGTGCTCAACGGGGTGGCCTGGTTGCCGCTCCCCGGCGACGGTCAGACCAGCTACATCGCCGTCGACCGCTCCCAACGAATCGCCCTCACCGTGGACAACACCGTGGGACTGGGTGTGGTGCAGGCGCTGTCGATCACCGTCGCCGACGTGATGCCGGTCCGCCCGGTGTGCGTGGACGGGGTGGTCAACACCACCGTGCCCTGATCCGGATGGAACCCGGCCGATTGGTCAGCGCAGGCCGGTACCCCGGGCCAGCGCGGTACGGACGAGTACCCGCAGCAGTTCCGGGTAGGCGATCCCGTCGGCGGCGAACATCCGCGGGTACATCGAGATCGGGGTGAATCCCGGCATGGTGTTGACCTCGTTGATCGAGACCTCGCCCTCGTCGGTCACGAAGAAGTCCACCCGGGCCAGACCCTGGGCGTCCAGCGCCCGGAAAGCCCGGATCGCGTAGTCGCGGACGGTGGCGGTGACCTCGTCGCTCAACGTTGCCGGGATGTCGAAGGTGGCGGCGTCGTCGAGGTACTTGGCGGTGAAGTCGTAGAACGCGAATTCGGCACCCAGGTGGATCTCCGCCGTCGAGGACGCCTGCAGGCGGCCGTCGGGGTGCTCCAGGACGCCGCACTCGATCTCGCGACCGATGACCGCGGCCTCGACCAGCACCTTGGGATCGGCCAGCCGGGCGGCCGCGACGGCTTCGTCGAGGTCGGCCCAGTCGTCGACGCGACTGACGCCCAGGCTGGACCCGGCCCGGGCCGGCTTGACGAAGACCGGCAGCCCGAGGCCGTCCTTCTCGGCCACGGTCAGGGTGGACCGGCCACCCCGCAGCACGACGTACCTTCCGACCGGCAGGCCCTCGGCCGCCAACAGCTTCTTGGTGAACTCCTTGTCCATCCCCGCCGCGCTGGCCAACACACCGGCCCCGACGTACGGCACCGCCGCCAGCTCCAGCAGACCCTGGACGGTGCCGTCCTCGCCGAACGGTCCGTGCAGCACCGGGAACACGACATCCACCTCCAGTGCCGCCGTCTCGGCAGTCTCGTCAGCGGCGGCGTCATCACGGGCGGCGTCATGACCGGTGCCGGCGTGGCGCAACGGAATGAATGCGTGCCGGGCCGGATCGATCGACAACACCACTTCCACCCCCGCGGTCACCTCGGGCAGCACTCCCCCGGTGATGGCCAGGGAGGTCGCTTCCGGGACCCGGACCCAGCGGCCGGCGGGGGTGATGCCGATCGGAACGGCGTCGAACTCGGCGGGGTCGAGGTGGGACAGCACGCTGCCCGCACTGACGCAGGAGATGGCGTGTTCGCCGCTACGACCCCCGAAGACGACGGCCACCCGGACACGGTCTGCAGTCATTCCCGACACCCTACGTCCCGACGCGCGCCGTACCGGGGACCGTCTACTCCGGCGTGTAGTCCGGTCGCATCAGGGTGGTGACGAGCTCCGCCGGCGGTAGTGAGTGGTAGCAGACCTCGAAGACGGCCTGGGTGATCGGAAGCGAGACCCCGTGCCGCAGAGCCAGATTCCGCAACGACCGACAACTGATGACCCCCTCGGCGACCTGTCCGCTGCCGGCCGCCTGCGCCTGCTCGACGGTCATCCCCTGCGCCAGCCGGACGCCGAAACTGCGGTTACGCGACAGCGGCGACGAGCACGTGGCGATCAGGTCGCCCAGGCCCGCGAGTCCGGCGAAGGTGGCGGCCTTGCCGCCGAGAGCCTCGCCGAGGCGGCTGATCTCGTGCAGACCGCGGGTCATCAACGACGCCTGCGTGTTGCGGGCCAGCCCGAGGCCCTCCGCCATCCCGCAGGCCAGGGCGATGACGTTCTTCCCGGTGCCGGCGATCTCGGCGCCGATGACGTCGGTGATGGTGAACGGCCGGAAGTAGGAGCTGGCGCTGGCCAACTGGACGGCCACGGCGGCGTCGTGGTCGGTGCAGGCCATCACGGTGGCGGTGGCCTGTCCCAGGGCGATCTCGAGGGCCAGGTTGGGGCCGCTCAGCACAACGACACGGGCCGGATCGATGTGGCCGACAGAGGTGATGACCTGACTCATCCGCAGGCCGGTACCGATCTCGACCCCCTTGGCCAGCGAGACGATCGGCACCGTCGGCGGCAGCCAGTCCCGCCAGACCGCCATGTTCTCCCGCAGGGTCTGACTGGGCACCGCGCAGACGACGGCATCGACGTCTCGCAGCGCGATTTCGACGTCGCTGGTCGCGCTGAGCCCGTCGGGCAGCCGGATTCCGGGCAGGTACTCGGTGTTCTCCCGGCCGTCGTCGATCTGTCGCGCCAGCGCGGAGCGGCGGGTCCACAGCGCGACACTGCGGCCGGCGTCGGTCAGCACCTTGGCGAACGTCGTTCCCCAGGAGCCGGCGCCCAGCACTGCCACCCTGTCGATGGACATCACGCGGGGGCGCCGGTCCCATCGCCGGTCCCCGCCTCGGACGGACCACCCGGCCGGATCTCCTTCGGCGGGACGAAGAACGCCGTGGGTGGCACCTCGCCCCGGACCTGTGCCTGCAGATCCCGCACGACGGTCATGATGTGGACCGAGACCTCGCGGACCAGTCGGGCGTCGACCTCCCGGCCGCGGAAGGCGGACAAATCGATCGGCGGACCCAGCGCGACGACGATGTCCTTGCGCGGCAGCGGCGCGAAGCGGCCCTTCTTCACGTAGGGCACGAACACCCGCTGGGCGCCCCAGTTGACCATCGGGACGACTGGGAATTCACCGGCCAGCGCGAGGACTCCGACGCCGGCCTTCGGCCGCATCGGCCATGTCTGCGGATCCCGGGTGATGGTGCCGTCGGGGTAGATGACCACGACCTGACCGTCGGTCAACGCGTCGATGGCCGGCTGCAGGCTCTGCTGACCGGCGCCGCCGGTGCGCTCGACCGGGATCTGCCGGGCGCCACGCATCAGCGTGCCGATGCCGGGCACCTGCCAGATCGAGGCCTTGGCCATGAAATGCGGCCACCGCCCGGCTTTGCGCAGATACACCGCGTCGAAGACGGGGTCCAGATGGGAGACGTGGTTCGCCACGACGAGCACCCCGGCGGGCACCTGGAGGTGCTCCATCCCGGTGAACCGGCGTCGCCCCAGCAGGGCCGTCAAGGGGTAGAAGATGGTGCGGCACAGCAGGATCCAGCCGTTGTCCCGCTCTGTTCGGGAACCGGTTCGACCCGGGCGGCCCTGTCTGCTGTGTGCCACGCTGCTGACCACTCCACTCGCTCGTCGTCCGTGGTGCGCCGGCAGGCTGACCCGGACCGGCCGGTCAACCCTAGAACGCCGGCCGGACCCGCGGAGTTTCCGACGGTCGCGGCGGTGGCGCCGCCGCTCAGGATCCGGTGCGCGCCGTGACGTAGTCTCGGGCCCGCTGCTTGCACGATTCGTGGATGAGCTTCGCCCAGCGTCCGCGGCGGTCGGCCACCCAGAAGTACATCCGGTCGGTCACCCCGGGCATCGTCGCCGACATGAGACCGATCGGACGCGACAGGCCGATCGTGGACAGCACCACGGTAAGGGCCGCCCCGGCCGAGACGGGCGCGGCCCCGGCGGCCCGGGCGTGGAACGACTCCATCACCCGCTCGGCCGGCACCGACGCGAGGTCACGGTCGAGGTGGTCCTGGATGGTCGCCGGCGACACCCGGCGAGCCCGGTCCAGACGCAGCAGCAGGGCGATCGACCAGACGCAGAACCCGCAGCCCGCGTCGTAGTAGACGGTGACCGCGGAGGGGCGGGTGCAGCAGCGCGGCACGGTGGTCGGCCTTCCGGTGGGCGGGTGGTCCCGCCATTGTGGACGGTCCCGACGTGACTCCGCGGGCGAACCCGGGCAGCGGACGGACCGGGCGGGTCGACACACGTCGAGCCCCGCCCCCCGTTCCACCCGGACACAGGAGAGAATGACCCGGTGACGACCACCGACAGCACTCCGGCCGACGCCGCCCCCCGTCCCCGACGCGCCCCGGCCCGCCGGCGTAGCGCCGCGGCGGCGGACTCCGGGGTCGCCGCCGGGTCTCCCGCGACCGGGTCCGGCAACGGGACGGCCAGAGCGAAGGCGCCGGCGAAGACCGCCGCGGCCCCCCGGGCCCGACGCGTCGCGCCGACGGCCGCCGCAGCCGACACCACACCAGCAGCCGCCACCACCACCGGGACCGCGGCCGCGCCGCCGGTCGTGGCGCGCGACCAACCCGCCGGCAGCACGCCCGACACCCTGACCACCGACGCCGCCCCGACGCCCGTGGCCGCCGAGCCGGCCGAGCCCGCGCCCAAGCCCAAGCCCCGTCCCCGTACCCGCCGCACCGTCGCCACAGCCGCGAAGACCGCGAAGACCCGGGCTCCCCGTCGCCGGGCAGCCACCTCGCCGGCGGCCGGGGCCACCGCGCCCGAGGTGTCTGTCGAACGCCCCGCCAGCTATCCCGCCCCGGTCGCTGCACCGCTGGAAGTGGTTCCGCCGGAGCACTTCCCGCGACTGGCCGACGACATCGACCGGGCCACCGTCGGCGATCCGCTGACCACTGTGCCGTTGCCCGAGGACCGGTTCTACAACCGCGAGATGAGTTGGCTGGACTTCAACGCCCGGGTACTGGCGATGTCCGAGGACCCCGCGCAGCCGCTGTTGGAGCGGGCCAAGTTCCTGGCCATCTTCGCGTCCAACCTGGATGAGTTCTACATGGTCAGGGTGGCCGGCCTCAAGCGTCGCCGCGAGATGGGACTGACCGTCAACAGCCCGGACGGGCTGAACCCGGGCCAACAATTGGCGCTGATCTCGGCCCGGACCCAGGAGCTCGTGGAGCGCCACGGGCGGTGCTTCACCGACGATATCCTCCCGGCGCTGGCCGATTCCGGGATCCGGCTGGTGCACTGGACCGAGATCACCGGCGAGGACCGGCAGCGCCTGCAGCAGTACTTCGTGGACCACATCTTCCCGGTCCTGACGCCGCTGGCGGTCGACCCGGCGCACCCGTTCCCGTACATCTCCAGCCTCAGCCTGAACATGGCGATCATCGTTCGCGACCCACAGACCGGCGCCGAGCGCTTCGCCCGGCTGAAGGTGCCGAGCAACGTCGACCGGCTGGTCCGGGTCCGCCGCGGCGAGTTCGACTACCTCCCGTTGGAGGACCTGATCGCCGCGCACCTGGGCATCCTCTTCCCGGGCATGCAGGTCGAGGAGTACCAGGTGTTCCGGGTCACCCGCAACGCCGATCTGGAGGTCGCCGAGGACCGGGACGAGGACCTGCTGCAAGCCCTGGAGCGCGAGCTCGCCCGCCGCCGCTTCGGCCCGCCGGTGCGGCTCGAGATCGCCGACACCACCAGCGAGCGCATTCTGGACCTGCTCATCACCGAGCTGGACGTCGATCCGGCTGACGCGGTGGAAGTGCCTGGTCTGCTGGATCTGTCGTGCATGTTCCAGCTCTACGGGTTGGACCGCCCGACGCTCAAGGACCCGCCGTTCGTCCCGGCCACGAACCCGGCCTTCGCCGAGGGCGAGAACCCCAAGAGCGTGTTCGCCACGCTGCGGGACGGTGACGTGCTCCTGCATCATCCCTACGAGTCGTTCGCGACCACCGTTCAGCGGTTCATCGAGCAGGCCGCGGCCGACCGGCACGTGTTGGCCATCAAGCAGACCCTTTACCGGACGTCGGGCGACTCCCCGATCGTGCAGGCGTTGATCGAGGCCGCCGCGGCGGGCAAGCAGGTGGTGGCGCTGGTCGAGGTGAAGGCGCGGTTCGACGAGCAGGCCAACATCTCCTGGGCCAAGGCGCTGGAGAAGGCCGGCGTGCACGTCGTCTACGGCCTGGTGGGCCTCAAGACGCACTGCAAGACCGCTCTGGTGGTCCGGCAGGAGGGCAACGTGATCCGCCGGTACTGCCACATCGGTACCGGCAACTACAACCCCAAGACCGCGCGCATCTACGAGGATCTCGGGCTGCTGACCGCCGACCCGGACATCGGCGCCGACCTGACGGATCTGTTCAACGTGCTGACCGGTTACTCCCGGCAGACCGAGTACCGCAACCTGCTGGTCGCGCCGCAGGGCATCCGGGCCGGGATCGTGCACCGGATCCACCGGGAGATCGAACACGTCAAGGCCGGCCGTCCCGGTCTGGTCCGGCTGAAGATGAACTCGATCGTCGACGAGAAGGTGATCGACGCCCTGTACCGCGCGTCGATGGCCGGCGTCACCGTCGACATCACCGTGCGCGGGATCTGCGCGCTCCGAGCCGGGGTTCCGGGCCTGAGCGAGAACATGGTCGTGCGCTCGATCGTCGGCCGGTTCCTCGAACACTCGCGGGTCTTCCACTTCGGTAACGACGGGAACGACGAATACTGGATCGGCAGCGCGGACATGATGCACCGCAACCTGGATCGCCGGGTTGAAGCCCTCGTACAGATCAAGGACCCGATCGCGGTGGACCGGATGGCCCGCCTGCTCGCCCTGATCAGCCGACCCGACACCCGTTGCTGGCGGCTGGGTCCCGACGGCTGGTACCCGTCACCCGAGTCGGGAGGGCGCGACCCGCAGGCGGTGCTGCTGCGCGGAGGCGCCGGTGCCGAGTGACCCAACGCCCGTTCTCGCGGCCGGCGGTCTGCTGTGGCGTCCCGGACCGCGTGACCGGGTCGAGATAGCACTCGTCCACCGACCGCGCTACAAGGACTGGTCCTTGCCGAAGGGCAAGGCCAATCGGGGTGAGACCCCGCCCATGACCGCACACCGGGAAGTGCTGGAAGAGACCGGGTTCCGAACGGTACTCGGCCGACGGCTGACCACCGTCCACTACGCGGTGGACACCGGCCCCAAGCTGGTGGAGTATTTCGCGGCGCGCGCCGTCGGTGGCGACTTCGTACCCAACCGGGAGGTCGACAAGCTGCGGTGGCTGGCCCCCGACGATGCCCGCGGGCTGGTCACCTACGAGTTCGACCGGGCGGTTCTGGACACGTTCGAGCGACAGCCCACGACGGTCAACAGCCTGGTGCTGGTGCGGCATGCCCGCGCCGGGGTGCGCGAGTCGTGGGACGGTCCGGACGAACAACGGCCGCTGGACGTCAAGGGCCGTGGTCAGGCAGCGGCACTGCGCCTCGAACTCGCCCCGTTCGGCCCCCGCTCGGTGTTCAGTGCGCCGGTGGAGCGGTGCCGGGCGACGGTGGCGGGGCTGGCGAAGGACTACGGGCTCACCGTGCAGTTGGAGAGCGTGCTCGGCGAGGAGTCGTACCGGGAGCAACCGGCCGGCGCCCGGCGGTTGCTGGCCGCCCTCGGCGCCGCCGGCGCCCCCGCCGTGGTGTGCTCCCAGGGCGGCGTGATCCCCGGTGTCGTCAAGAGTCTGGCCAGTCGCGCCGACCTCAAGATCGGGCCGACGAGCACCCCGAAGAGCGCCTACTGGGTGCTGACGTTCGACGGCTCGGACCTCGTCCAGGCCGACCCGCACCCGGCGCCCGGGCTGTCCTGAACCGACCACACCGGCCGCTACTTCTTGGCGGCGGCCTTGCGGGTGCCGGCCTTGGCGGCCGGCGCGGCCTTGGTCGCCGCGGCCTTGGGCGCCGCGGCGGCTTTACCGGCGGTGGCCTTCGGTGCTGCAGGAGCCTTCGAGCCGACCGACTTGACCGCGGTCGCGGACTTGGTCGCCGCCGCCTTCGGAGCCGCGGCCGTGGTGGTCTTGGCCGCTGCCGGAGCCTTTACGGCCGGGGCCGCCTTCGCCGCAGTGGTCTTGGCCGCTGCCGGAGCCTTGGTGGCCGGGGCCGCCTTCGCTGCAGTGGTCCTGGCCACTGCCGGAGCCTTCGCGGCAGGAGCCGCCTTCGCGGCCGGGGACTTTGCGGCCGGAGCCTTCGCGGCCGAGGCCCGCGTCGCGGTGGCGCGCGGCGGGGTGGTCTTGGCGGCCGCGGCCGCGGCACGCGCGGTCAGTGGGGCGGCACCCGGCGACGCCTTGGGCAGCTTGACGGTGCCGGCGACGACGTCCTTGAAGTACTTCCCGGGACGGAAGGCCGGGATGGTGGTCTTCTTGACCTTGACGGCTTGCCCGGTACGCGGGTTCCGCGCGGTGCGGGCGGCCCGGGCACGCTTCTCGAATACGCCGAAGCCCGAGATGGACACGGTGTCACCGGCATGCACCGTGCGTTGGATCAGGTCGATGACACCCTCGACGGCGGTCTGCGCCGTCTTGCGGTCACCGTCCAGCCGATCGGTCAGGCTGTTGATGAGGTCGGTCTTGTTCACGAATCTCTCCCAGGACGTCACGGCCCGGCAGAGTGAGGGGGGCCGACTGGTCGCTGACGGTAGGCCGATCGAGGAGAAAAATCCAGCACGTCACCTCAGAAAGACCTTGCCTCGTAGCGGATCTCGGCCCGGTAACCGAGCCGGGGGGCCTGTCCTACGCCCGGGTCGGGACTCCGGCGTCGCCGCCGCGGATCTCGCTCCTCGCTCACAGAATCGTTGTCGCCCAACGACTGTCGCGCGGCGACGGGGGGGTCGGGACGGCCGGCCCGACCCCCCGCCATTAATCAGGCGGTCGTCGGGAGGAACGACGCCCGGCCCTTCTCGAATCGATCGATCTCGTCGGCGTGGCGCAGGGTCAGCGCGATGTCGTCGAGCCCGTTGAGCAGGCGCCACTTGATGTACGGGTCGATCTCGAAGGCGATCGTGAGGGCTCCGGCGACAATGCTCTGGGTCTCCAGATCGACCGAGACCGCGGTACCCGGCTGGTTCTCGAGCAACTTCCAGAGTAGCTCCACCTGGTCCTGCTCGACCTGGGCGGCGACCAGGCCGCCCTTTCCGGAGTTGCCGCGGAAGATGTCGGCGAACTTGGCCGAGATCACGACCCGGATCCCGTAGTCCATCAGGGCCCAGACCGCGTGCTCCCGCGAAGATCCGGTGCCGAAGTCCGGCCCGGCGACGAGCACCGAGCCGGCTGTGAAAGCGGGCTGGTTAAGGACGAAGGTGGGATCGTTGCGCCAGGCGCTGAACAGGCCGTCCTCGAAGCCGGTCCGGGTGATGCGCTTGAGGTAGACGGCCGGGATGATCTGGTCGGTGTCGACATTGCCGCGACGCAGCGGGATCCCGATGCCGGTGTGGTGGGTGAAGGCCTGCATGGCGGATGTCCTTCTTCGGGGAGGTGCGGGGACGGTCGGCCGCGTGAGCCGGCGTCGGAGTGGCGTGACGAGCCGGTCAGACAGGCGCAGGCACGGGCGGCAGGTCGGCGGGTGAGGCGAGGGTGCCCAGCACTGCGGTAGCCGCGGCCACGTACGGCGAGACCAGATGCGTACGACCACCTTTGCCCTGCCGACCTTCGAAGTTGCGGTTGGAGGTGGAGGCACATCTCTCCCCCGGGGCCAGTTGGTCGGGGTTCATCCCCAGGCACATCGAGCAGCCGGCGTGGCGCCACTCGGCACCGAACTCGATGAAGACCTTGTCCAGACCCTCGGCCTCGGCTTCGGCCTTCACCCGCATCGACCCGGGCACGACCAGCATCCGCACCGAGTCGGCGATGCGTCGGCCGCGCAGGATGTCCGCGGCGATCCGCAGGTCCTCCATCCGACTGTTCGTGCACGAACCGAGGAAGACGGTGTCCACGGCGATCTCACGCAGCGGGGTGCCCGGGGTGAGGCCCATGTACTCCAGCGCTCTTTCGACCGTCAGGCGCTCGCCGTCGTCGGTGACCTCGGCCGGGTCGGGCACCCGGGCGCCCAGCGGAAGGCCCTGCCCGGGATTGGTGCCCCAGGTGACGAACGGGGTCAGCGTGTTGGCGTCGAGGATCACCTCGGCGTCGAAGACGGCGTCGTCGTCGGAGGTCAGCGACGACCAGTACGTCACCGCGGCGTCCCAGTCGCCGTCGGACGGCGCGTGCTCGCGGCCCTTCACGTAGGCGAAGGTGGTCTCGTCGGGCGCGATCATGCCGGCCCGCGCTCCTGCCTCGATGCTCATGTTGCAGATCGTCATCCGCGCTTCCATCGACAACGCCCGGATCGCCGAGCCGCGGTACTCGAGCACGTAGCCCTGGCCGCCGCCGGTGCCGATCTCGGCGATGACCGCGAGGATGATGTCCTTGGCGCTGACGCCTTCGGCGAGCCGGCCGTCGACAGTGATGGCCATCGTCCGGAACGGGTTCAGCGGCAGCGTCTGGGTGGCCATCACATGCTCGACCTCACTGGTGCCGATACCGAACGCCAGCGCCCCGAACGCGCCGTGGGTCGAGGTGTGCGAATCGCCGCAGACGATGGTCATCCCCGGCTGGGTGAGGCCGCGCTGCGGTCCGACAACGTGCACGATGCCCTGTTCGGCGTCGCCCATCGGGTACAGCGTGACGCCGAACTCGGCACAGTTGGCCCGCAGGGTGTCCACCTGCAGGCGCGACACCTGATCGGCGATCGGTGCAGTGATGTTCAGCGTCGGAACGTTGTGGTCCTCGGTGGCCACGGTCAGGTCCGGTCGGCGGACCGGCCGGCCGGCCAGTCGTAGCCCCTCGAACGCCTGCGGGCTGGTGACTTCGTGGACGAGGTGCAGATCGATGTAGAGCAGGTCGGGTTCGCCCCCGGCCTGATGGACCACATGCGCGTTCCAGACCTTCTCGGCCATCGTCGAACCCATGGTGACTCACCCTCTACGTGCGCGGCGGACTGCTGGACGGACGGGACCCGGATCGGCCTGAGGGTCTGGTTGCGGCGTCCCGGGTCGGCGTTCCGGGGCGGTTTCCGCGTTGGACATCTCAGCATGTGGGATCCTAATATCGCATCATGGAACACTCTAGCGGCATTGGCGTTCTCGACAAAGCGGTCGTCGTACTGCGCGCCGTCGCGGTCACCCCGCTGGGGCTGGCCGAGCTCTGCGACACCACCGGCCTCCCGCGGGCCACGGCCCACCGGCTGGCGATCGGACTCGAGGGCCACGGCCTGCTCGCCCGGGACGGTCGGGGACGCTGGCGCACCGGGCCGCTGCTCGCCAGCCTCGCCGCGACGGCTCCGGACCCGTTGCTGGCCGCAGCCTCCCAGGTACTACCGGAGCTGCGCGACCTCACCGGCGAGAGCGTTCAGCTCTACCGGGCCGACGGACCGAGCCGGGTCTGCATCGCCGTCGCCGAGCCCCGCGCGGGACTCCGCGACACCGTTCCGCTCGGTTCGGTCCTTCCGATGACCGCCGGCTCCGCGGCCAAGGTGCTCGCCGCCTGGGCCGCCGCCCGGGGTGGCTCGGCAGCGCCCGCGTTCTCCGAGCGGGTGCTGGCCGAGGTGCGTCGGCGCGGCTGGGCGGAATCGATCGCCGAGCGCGAACCCGGGGTGGCCAGCGTGTCGGCGCCGGTGCGCGGCCACGACGGGGCGGTGCTGGCGGCGGTCTCGGTGTCCGGACCGGTGGACCGCATCGGTCGGCGGCCCGGGCAGCGTTGGGCCCGGGACCTCGTCGACGCCGCCGGCCGACTCACCGCGCGGCTGTGAGCCGCCTGCACCCTCGACCGACGCCGACCCGGCCGGTGGTGTCCAGCACCGGGCCACACATGCAGAAGTCCCCCTGAACCGGAGTTCAGGGGGACTTCTGTCGGTGTAGCCCCGAAGGGATTCGAACCCTCGTTACCGCCGTGAGAGGGCAGCGTCCTAGGCCGCTAGACGACGGGGCCGAGCAGTGGTGCATTCAGTTCTGGTACCGCCACCTGCTGTCCTCAAACCCATCCTGACTCGCGATCGAAGACTCGCGTGCGTGTCGTCGACGGGCGCAATCAAGCAGGAATCCTCACGGATACCGCTGGGGTACTAGGACTCGAACCTAGAATGAGGGAATCAGAATCCCTAGTGTTGCCAATTACACCATACCCCACCGACGTGCCGGAGAGATCCGCGGAAGTGCTCCCGCGTCACCGTCCCGACCGCTGATGCCACTGCTGTCCTGCTCCACCGGTCACGCCACGGTCTGACCCGGGCACTTCCGAGTGCCCTACAGGCACGGGTGAACACATTACCGCTTCCACCCAGCATCAACCGAATCCGCAGGTCACGAGGTTCTCAGCAAGCCCGGCAGCTCCCGGAGACCGGTGATCACCGCGACCGGCGGGTGGTCGCCGACCGCCCCGACGCCCGTGGCCCGGCGATCCAGCCAGACCCCGAACAGACCGGCGGCTGCCGCCCCCCGGGCGTCGACGTCCAGCCGATCTCCGACGTAGGCGACACGCTCCGGCGGCAGCGAGAGCTGCCCGCAGGCCTCGGCGAAGATCCGCGGATCCGGCTTCGGGTGACCGACCTCACCGGAGATCACCACCACCTCGAAGGCGTCGGACAGACCCACGGCGGCGAGCTTGGCCCGCTGGTGGGGTCCGTCGCTGTTGGACACCACCCCGACGCGCATGCCCGACACGGCCTCCAGGCACGCCGGCACATCGTCGAACAGGCGGAAGTTGCGCGTCATCTCCTCCTGCCGGCGGATCTCCAGCGCCCGCAGACCGTCCCGATCGGGGACCGGCAGCCCGGCCCAGGCCAGCAGCTCGGCGAGCCGGGCGATCTGCATCTGGTGGAACTCGACCTCGCCGCGGAGAAACCGCGGGTAGTGGTGCTCGGTCAGGGTGTGCCAGAAAGCCGACAGCCCCTCCTGCTCCGCGGCCGGACCGAGCAGATCCACCAGGCCCGCCGCCGCCGAGGCCCCGAAGTCCACCAGTGTGTCGTCGATGTCGAACAGCACCGCTTCGACCGGGCCGCTCGCACCGCCACCCCCGGCGGGGCGGCTCACGACGTCTGAGCCAGGGCCAGGCCCGCGCCGAGACGCTCCAGGGTGATGTCGCGCCCCAGCAGCGCTAGCGACTCGTACAGCGGCGGCGAGACGGTACTGCCGGTGACGGCGACCCGGACCGCGGCGAACGCGACCCGCGGCTTCAGCTGGAGGGTGTCGATCAGCGCGGTCCGCAGTGCGGTCTCGATACCGGCGGGCTCGAACTCGGACATTGCGGCCAGTGCGGTGATGGCCGCTTCCAGAACCGGGACCGCCGCCGCCGTCAGCGTCTTCGCCGCGGCGGCCGGGACCACGGCGAAATCGCGGGTGAAGAGGAAGTCGAGCATGGTGGCGGCGTCGACCATCAGATTGGAACGCTCCTGGACCAGCGGTGCCGCCAGCGCCACCCGCTCGAGGTCTGCTGCCGACGGCTCGGCGGGCAGGGCACCGGTGGCTTGCAGGTAGGGCACCAACCGCTCGGCGAAGTCATCGGCCTCGAGCAGTCGGATGTGCGCGGCGTTGATCGACTCGGCCTTCTTCAGGTCGAAGCGCGCCGGATTCGGCAATACCCGATGGATGTCGAAGGCCGCGACCAGGTCCGACGGCGAGAACACCTCCCGGTCGTCGCCCAGCGAGAAGCCCAGCAGGGCGAGGTAGTTCACCATCCCCTCGCGAATGAAACCGGCGTCGCGGTGGTGGAACAGACTGGACTCGGGGTCCCGCTTGGACAGCTTCTTGTTGCCCTGCCCCATCACGAACGGGAGGTGCCCGAACTCGGGACTACCGGTGCCGACCCCGATGTCGGACAGCGCCGCGTACAGCGCGATCTGCCGCGGGGTGGACGGCAGCAGGTCCTCGCCGCGCAGCACGTGGGTGATCCCCATCAGCGCGTCGTCGACCGGATTGACCAGGGTGTACAGCGGCTCCCCGCTGCCGCGCACCATCACCGGATCCGGCACCGAGCCGGCCGGGAAGGTGATCGGGCCGCGGACCAGGTCGGTCCAGGTGTGGTCGCCGTCCGGCATCCGAAGCCGCAGCACGGCCGGTCGGCCGGTGTCGATGGCGGCCTTGACGAACTCCAGCGGGGCATCGCGGTCGTAGTTGTCGTAACCGAGTTTCGGGTCGCGTCCCGCGGCCAGGTGGCGCGCGGTGACCTCGTCCCCGGTGGAGTACGACTCGTACAGGTGACCGGCGGCGAACAGCCGGGCGGCCACATCGCGGTAGATCCCGGCGCGCTCGCTCTGCCGGTACGGACCGTTCGGGCCGCCGACCAGCGGGCCCTCGTCCCAGTCCATCCCCAGCCACCGCATCGCCTCGATGAGGGCGGCGTAGGACTCCTCGGTGTTGCGGGCCGCATCGGTGTCCTCGATACGGAAGACCAGGGTGCCACCGTGGTGCCGGGCGAACGCCCAGTTGAACAGGGCCGTGCGGGCCATCCCGACGTGCGGGGTACCGGTCGGCGACGGACAGAACCGGGCCACGACCGGCCGACTCGGGGTGGTGGTCAGGGTGGGGTGCGGGGCGGGGGACGCAAGTGTGGAATCCATGGCCGTACCAGCCTAAACGGAGTGGGGACCGACCGGCTCCGGACCGCCGCGTCGGCTCAGCGGTAGGCGACCGGGTTGGTCAGCGTGCCGATGCCCTCGACGGTGACCGAGACGGTCTGACCGGCCTCCATCGGACCGACGCCGGCCGGGGTGCCGGTGAGGATGACGTCACCGGGCAGCAGATCCATGATCTCGGAGACGAACTCGATGATCGCGCCGACGGTGTGCACCATGTCGCCGGTGTGGCCGTCCTGCTTGACCTCACCGTCCAGTTCGGTGCGGATGCCCAGGTCTGACGGGTCCAGCTCGGTTTCGATCCACGGGCCGATCGGGCAGAAAGTGTTGAAGCCCTTGCCCCGGGTGAACTGCACGTCGAGCTTCTGCAGATCCCGGGCGGTCACGTCGTTGGCCACGGTGTAGCCCAGGATGACCGACGCGGCGTTCTCGGCCCGGACCTCCCGGGCCGGACGGCCGATGACGATGGCCAGCTCACCCTCGAAATCCACCCGCGCGGACGACGGCGGCAGCAGGATCTGCGCGTTCGGGCCGATCACCGACGTCGACGGCTTGAGGAAGATGATCGGCTCCTCCGGGACGGTGTTGCCCATCTCGGCGGCGTGGTCGGCGTAGTTGCGACCCACCGCCACGACCTTCGACGGCAGGATGGGGGCCAGCAGCCGGACGTCGGCCAGCGGCCAGGTTCGACCGGAGAACTCGGGATCACCGAAGGGGTGGTCCTTGATCTCCCGCACGATCGTGCCCTTCGCGCTCTCCTCGATGGCCACGAAGGCCAGGCCGGCGGGGTGGGCGATGCGACCCAGACGCATGAATACCTCTCGATGATGTCGATGATGCTGATCGGGACAGCTGCGGCACCGCAGGTCGTTCCGGGCCGCAACCCTACTCAGGATGTGCTGATCGCGTACCGGAGCGAGTCGACGATGGCCAACCAGGAGGCCTCGATCACGTTGGCGTGCACGCCCACGGTGGTCCACTGCCGGGCGCCGCGCTGCGAGGTGACGAGCACCCGGGTCACGGCCTCGGTGCCTGCCGTGCCCCCGAGGATGCGCACCTTGTAGTCGACCAGGCTGACCTCGTCCAGCATCGGCAGCGAGGCCGACAACGCCTGCCGCAGCGCGGAATCCAGGGCGTTCACCGGACCGTTGCCCTCCGCGGTGGCGATCGTGCGCCGACCGGCGGCGCGGACCCGGACGGTCGCCTCGGCGCGGGTCTCGGTCCGCGGCGACATACCGTCCCCCTGCTCCCCGGGTCCCGCGGCCCCACGCACCGGCTGCTCACCGTCCACGATCACCCGGTAGGACTCGATCTCGAACGGCGACGGCGGCGTGACTCCCCCGGTCGCGGCGGCTCCGGCCAGCTCCCGCTGGACGAGCACCGCGAAAGACGCGTCGGCGGCCTCGTACGACCACCCCTGACGCTCCCGTTCCTTCACCGTCCGGACCACCGTGGTGACGACCTCCGGGTGAGACGACAGATCCAGCCCCAGCTCGGCGGCCTTGAGCTCGATGGACGCCCGGCCCGCCATCTCGGTGACCAGGATGTGCATGTCGTTGCCGACCAGCGCCGGGTCCAGATGGTTGTAGAGCTCCGGCCCGACCTTGATGGCGCTGGCGTGCAGCCCCGCCTTGTGGGCGAAGACCGACGACCCCACGTAGGCCTGGTGATCGTCCGGGGCGATGTTGGCGAGCTCTGCGAGGGCGTGCGAGATACGCATCATCTCGGCCAGTGATCCCGCCGGCAGCACCGGCATCCCGAGCTTGGTGACCAGCGACCCGGTCACCGCGAACAGGTCGGCGTTGCCGGCCCGTTCGCCGTAGCCGTTCGCGGTGCACTGAGCGTGGGTCGCTCCGGCGTGCACGGCCGCGAGGGTATTGGCCACCGCACAACCGGTGTCGTCCTGACAGTGGATCCCGAGCCGGAAGCCGGTGCGCTGCAACACCTCGCCAACGATCCGCTCGATCTGGAACGGCAGCATCCCACCGTTGGTGTCGCACAGGACCCCGACGTCGGCACCAGCCGTGATCGCTGCGTCGAGCACCCGCACCCCGTGGTCGGGGTCCACGAGGTAGCCGTCGAAGAAGTGCTCGCAGTCCAGGAACACCCGACGACCGTGGCCCACGAGATGCGCGACGGTATCGGCCACCATCGCGAGGTTCTCCTCGGGCGTGGTCCGCAGGGCCCGCTCGACGTGTCTCGGGTCGGACTTGGCCACCACGGTGACGACCGGCGCCCGAGAGTCGAGCAGCGCCTGCACCTGGCCGTCGGAGGCCACCGTCACCCCGGCCTTGCGGGTGGCGCCGAAGGCCACCAGTTCGGCGCTGCCCAGGGTCAGCTCACCGTCGGCGGCGCGGGCGAAGAACTCGGTGTCCTTGGGCATCGCACCGGGCCATCCGCCCTCGATGAAACCGACCCCGAGAGAATCGAGAAGGACGGCGGCGGCCAACTTGTCGGCGACGGAGTAGCTGATGCCCTGCCGCTGGGCCCCGTCGCGCAGCGTGGTGTCGTACAGGTGGAAGGCGTCGCCCAGCGGCGACACCCGAGAAAGCGACATCGCGCACCCATTCTGAGCGGACCGAAACGGGAACGGGGTACCACCGACGCATCGTCGGTGGCATCCCGACAGATCAGCTGGAGGCCAGTGCGGCCAACCGGTCGCCGATGGCGCTGGTCCGTCCGGCGGACCCGGGCTGCCGAGTGGCCAGGTCGAACGCCACCGCAGCCTCGACCCGGCGGGCCGAGTCCGGCATCCCCAGGTGATCAAGCAGCAGCGCCACCGACAGCACGGTGGCCGTGGGGTCGGCATTGCCGAAACCCGCGATGTCAGGGGCGGAACCGTGCACCGGCTCGAACATCGAGGGGTTCGTGCGGGACATGTCCAGGTTGCCCGACGCGGCCAACCCGATGCCACCGGACACCGCCGCGGCGAGGTCGGTGATGATGTCGCCGAAGAGGTTGTCGGTGACGATGACGTCGAACCGACCCGGGTCGGTGACCAGGTAGATCATGGCGGCATCGACGTGGCAGTAGGCGACGGTGATGTCCGGGAATTCCATGGACACCTCCTCAACCACCCGGGACCAGAGCTGGCCCGAGTGCGTCAGCACGTTGGTCTTGTGCACCAGCGTCAGGTGTTTGCGGGCCCGGCGGGACGCCCGCGCGAAGGCGTCACGGACGACCCGCTCCACACCGAAGTACGAGTTGATCGACACCTCGGTGGCGATCTCGTGCGGGGTGTCCTTACGCAGCAGGCCGCCGTTGCCGACGTAGGGGCCCTCGGTGCCTTCACGGACCACGACGAGGTCGATGGCCTGGTCACCCGCCAGCGGGCCGGGTACCCCCGGGTACAACCGGGCCGGACGCAGGTTCACGAAGTGGTCGAGCTCGAAACGCAGCCGCAGCAACAGGCCTCGCTCGAGAATCCCGGCGGGTACCGTCGGATCGCCCACCGCGCCGAGCAGGATCGCGTCGGTCTGCTTGATCTCGCGCAACACCGAGTCCGGCAACAGCTCACCGGTCCGGTGCCACCGCGAGGCGCCCAGGTCGTAGCTGGTGATCTCGACGTCCGGGACGACGCCGACGAGGACCTTGAGTCCCTCGGCGATGACCTCCGGCCCGATTCCGTCACCGGGGATGACCGCGAGCTTCATACACTTCTCCTGTCGCAGCAGTTCTGGCTGATCACGCTGTAGCTGTAGCTGTTCACTCTTCGGTGTGTGGGACCCGGGGGTCGGCTCCACCGCTCATCCGGCTCACTCGGCGATACCACGGATCGCGCTGGCCGAAACGGCCGCCGACAGGTCACCCAGCAGCTCGGCTGCGGGCAGCGCGTCCAACCGCAGCACCATGATCGACGCGTGACCGGCGATCTCCTGGGAGATCTGGGCCGCCTCGATGTTGATCCCGGCGTTGCCGAGCAGCGAGCCCACCGTGCCCATCACCCCGGGGCGGTCGGGGTAGGCGACCACCAGCAGAGTGCCGGCGGCGCGTAGATCGAAGTGCCGACCGTTGATCTCGACGAGTTTCTCCACCTGCTGCGCACCCGACAGCGTTCCCGACACGGTGCGCTGATCACCGTCGGGCATCGCGGCCCGCAGCGTCACGGTGGACCGGTAGTCGCCGATCTCCTCAGTCTTGGTGCTGGACAACGTCACGCCGTTCTCGCGGGCCAGCGTGGGCGCGTTGACGAAGGTGACCGACTCGTCGATCACGTCGCCGAAGACGCCGCGGACGGCGGCCAGCTCCAGGATCGAGATGTCCTGCGTGGCAAGGTCGCCACGGACCTCGACGATGACCTCCGACGGCAGCGCGCCGGCCACTCCAGTCAGGATGCGACCGAGACGGGAGACCAGGCTGATCCACGGCCGGACCTCGTCGGAGACCGGGCCGGCGGCGGCCACGTTCACCGCATCCGGGACGAAATCGCCGCGCAGCGCGAGTCGCACCGACCGGGCGACGGCGGTGCCGGCCTTGTCCTGCGCTTCCTGGGTCGACGCCCCCAGGTGGGGGGTGACGACGACATTCGGGATGCCCAGTAACGGGTTGTCGGCAGTGGCGGGCTCCTTGACGAAGACATCGATGCCCGCGCCGCCGATCCGACCCTCGCGGGCGGCGTCGGCCAGTGCCTGCTCGTCGATCAGTCCGCCGCGGGCGGCGTTGACGATGATGACGGTCGGCTTCACCGTCTTGAGCTCCTCGACCCCGATCAGACCCACCGTCTCCTTGGTCCGCGGCAGGTGGATGGAGATGATGTCGGCCTGCGCCAGCAGCGTCTTCAGATCGACCAGCTGCACCCCGAGCGCCGCGGCGCGAGCCGGCTGCAGGTAGGGATCGTAGGCGATGATCGTCGTGTCGAAGGCGGCCATCCGGGCCGCGAACAGCTGCCCGATGCGGCCGAAACCGACCACACCTACAGTCTTCTCGGCGATCTCGACACCGGTGTAGGAGGAGCGCTTCCACAGGCCCTGCTGCAGCGAGGCGTTGGCGTCGGCGGTGCGGCGGGCGACGGCGAAAAGCAGCGCGACGGCCTGCTCGGCGGCGGAGACGATGTTGGATTGGGGAGCGTTGACCACGAGCACTCCCCGCGCGGTCGAAGCCGGGACGTCCACGTTGTCCAGGCCCACTCCGGCACGGGCGATCACCTTGAGCTTGGGCGCGGCAGCCAACGCCTCGGCATCCATCCGGGTGGACGAGCGGATCAGGATCGCGTCCGCGTCGGCCAACGCGGGCAGCAGCGCGGCCCGGTCGGCTCCGTCGACGTGGCGGACCACGACCTCGACACCGAGCGCTTCGATCGCGGACGGCGCCAGTTCTTCGGCGATCAGAACGACAGGCAACGACACAACACACTCCGGCTCACGACGACTCGAAGAACGGGCAGGGTTCAGGTCGACGACGTCGGAGTCCGGTGGCCGCAACTCGTCCCTCGGGACCCGGTGACCGCGCTCCGGCAGCCGAACTCGCGGCGCGGGCGCCCGAGCCGGATGACGGAACCGACGATCAGCTTCATCATGTTAGCCCGCGGCGCGCCGCCGGGCTGCACCTGCGTACGGCCGTTCGGGTGACAAGGCAGCAGATTGTGACCGTGTGGTCACCTCAGCGCTGGCGTCTCGCCGCCGCGAACCCCCGACCGTGCGAATGCGGGACGGGTATCGAGGGTCACGTTCAGGTCTGTCCGAACCCGGCCGCACGCCGGGCCATGACGGGTCGCGGGACGGACCTCGGCCGCAGCTGTCCGGCTCGTCTCACGGACCGCCCGCGAGGCCCGGACCTGCTCGAACACGTCCGGCCGCGCGGCTCAGAGATACCCTGGGTGAACACGATCCGCCACACCTGCCGACCGACCGAAGAGGAGTCACCGATGACCGTCCCGCCGCAGAACGGCCCGAACGATCCCCATGGCGCCCCGCAGGGCTCACCGTCCTACCCGCCGCCGCAGCCGGCCCAGCCTGCGAGCCGCCCGGGCTACCCCACCAGCCAGCCGAGCTACCCCACCATCCAGCCGGGCTACCCCACGAATCAGCCGGGCCAGTACGGCCGGCCCGCCCCCTATGGACAGCAAGGCGGTCACCTGCAGCCGGAGTACGGCCAGATGCCACCCGCCCCCGCGGGCGGGTACGGCCAGGATCCCGCCACGCGTCCGGGAATGGTCACCGCAGCCGCGGTGCTCGCTTTCGTCGTCGGTGGGCTCGGGCTGCTACTCGGCCTGGTGGGAATCGGTCTGGTCAGCGGACTCAGTGGTTTCTTCAGTTTCCTGTTCGTGCTGGTGCTGATCGTCGCGGCGGTAGAGATCTGGGGTGGGGTGCAGGTCATCAACGGCAAGGACGCCCGCACCCTGACCATCGCCGCCGGCCTCGGCATCGTGCTCAACCTGATCGCACTTCTCGGGGCGTTCGCGGGCCGCTCGCTGCTGAGCTTCGTCATCCCCGGCCTGATCCTGTACTTCCTGCTCAACCCGCAGTCGAGGTCTTGGTTCGACCGGGTCGGCGTCAAGCACTTCTGAGTCTCGCGTGGTCGGGCGGTCCGTCGACGGTGCGCGGCCGGCCATGCTGCGTGCAGCGCCACCTACGACGGCGGATCAGGATTCACGGTCCACGAAGACCGCTGCGGGTTGAGCTGGCCGCCCGCCGGTGGTTGAGTCGACCGGAGGGAAGCAACCCGCACCCTCGGAGGTGGCGGAATGACAGAACTCGATTCACGTCCGACGACCCGGCCGGGATGCTATCGATCACCGGTGACGGCCACGTGGACCTGCGCAGCGGTGGCGATCGCTTGCCTGGTCGGTGCGCGGACAGTCCCGGAGATCGACGATCTGAACCGCGCCGCTCCATTGGTCGCGCTGGGGCTGCTCTGGGGGCTGGCGGCGTACCGCCTGGGTCACGGTGGCCGTGGCGGGCTGGCTCACGGGCTCGCTGTCTTCAGCATCGTCGTCGTGCCCGTCAGCGCCGTCGTGGCGTGGCTGTGGTCAGCGTCGTGGGCCGGCGGCGGCACGTGGCAACTCACGCCCGCGGCCGCTGCACAACTCATCATCCCGTTCGTCGGCGCGGTCGTGGTGTTGCTCGCACTGCGCCCTCGACGACGTTCGGAGTGAATTCTCCGGATGACCGGGAGAATCCACACCGAACGTTCGCCGCGGCGGTGCGATCGGCCGCGCTACCGCGCGGCGGTGCCCTGGTAGTCGTCCTTGGCCTTGACCCAGCTCATCAGCTTGCGTAGCTCGCGGCCGGTGGCCTCGATCGGGTGGGCCTCTTCCTCGGCGCGACGTGCCCTGAACTCGGGCGCACCGGCGTCCTGGTCGGCGATGAAGCGCTCGGCGAAGACCCCGTTCTGGATGTCCTTCAGGACGGCCTGCATGTTCTCCTTGACATGCGCGTCGATCACGCGCGGACCGGAGACGTAGTCGCCGTACTCGGCGGTGTCCGACACCGACCACCGCTGCTTGGCGATGCCACCCTCGTACATCAGGTCCACGATCAGCTTGAGCTCGTGCAGGCACTCGAAGTACGCGATCTCCGGCTGGTAACCGGCCTCGGTCAGCGTTTCGAAGCCGATCTGCACCAGCCGCGACATGCCGCCGCAGAGCACGGCCTGCTCACCGAACAGGTCGGTCTCGGTCTCCTCGGTGAAGGTCGTCTTGATGACGCCCGCCCGGGTGCCGCCGATGGCCGCCGCGTAGGACAGCGCGAGCGCCTGCGCGTTCCCGGTCGCGTCCTGCTCGACCGCGATCAGGTCCGGCACCCCCTTGCCGTCGACGAACTCGCGACGTACCAGGTGACCGGGCCCCTTGGGGGCGATCATGATGACGTCCACGTCGGCCGGGGGCTTGATGTAGCCGAACCGGATGTTGAAGCCGTGGCCGAAGGCGAGAGCCTTGCCGGCGGTCAGGTGCGGCTCGATGGACTCGGTGTAGACGTGACGCTGCACGTGGTCCGGGGCCAGGATCATGATCACGTCGGCCTCGGCGGCGGCCTCGGCCGGCGTCACGACCCGGAGGCCCTCGTCGGCCGCCTTCGCGCGGGAGGGGGAGCCTTCCTTGAGGCCGACGCGGACGTCGACGCCCGAGTCGCGCAGGCTCAGCGCGTGGGCATGCCCCTGGGAGCCATAGCCGATGACGGCGACCTTCTTGGCCTGGATCAGGCTCAGGTCGGCATCGTCGTCGTAGAAGATTTCAGCAGCCATGAAGAGAACAGTCCTTCCGAACTTCCGTTGCTGACGTCCCCCGGGTGGGAGACATCGGAGAACACGACCGGCGACGCGGGCCACCGGGACCTTCGGCGATCCTGTCGCACGGACCGGATCTGATCACCTCAGTTGCTCTCGGCCCGACTCGACGAGGTGATCGACCGGGGTCCCCGGCCGAGCGCCACCATGCCGGACTGGACCGTCTCGCGGACGCCGAAGGGCTCGAGCAGTTTGGTGAACGCGTCGAGTTTCGGTGCGGTGCCGGTGACTTCGATGGTGATCGAGTCCGGGCTGACGTCCACGATGTGCGCGCGGAACATCTCCACGATGGTGACCACCTGCGAGCGGGTGGTGGCGTCGACCCGGAGCTTGATGAGCATCAGCTCACGCTGGATCGAAGTGTCAGAGCTCAGCTCGACGATCTTGAGGACGTTGATCAGCTTGTTCAGCTGCTTGGTGACCTGCTCGAGCGGCAGCCCGCCCACCTCGACCGAGATGGTCATCCTCGACACCTGCGGGTTCTCGGTCGGGCCGACGGCGAGCGAATGGATGTTGAAGCCACGGCGGGAGAACAGCGCCGAGACGCGGGCCAGGACACCGGGCTTGTTCTCGACCAGGACGGACAGGGTGTGGGTGCTCATACTCAGACGCCGTTCACGAACAGCGGTCGGATACCGCGGGCGGCCTCGATCTCGGAGTTGCCCAGACCGGCCGCCACCATCGGCCACACCATGGCGTCCTTGCCCACGGTGAAGTCGATGACCACCGGGCGGTCGTTGATCGCCATGGCCTGCCGGATCACCGTGTCCACGTCCTCCTTTGACTCGCAGCGCAGGCCCACGCAGCCGTAGGCCTCGGCCAGCAGCTTGAAGTCCGGGATCCGCAGCTTGTGGGTGTTGAGGTCGGTGTTGGAATACCGCTCGCCGTAGAACAGCGTCTGCCACTGCCGCACCATGCCGAGGTTGCCGTTGTTGATGATGGCGACCTTGATCGGGATGCCGTCGATGGCGCAGGTGGCCAGCTCCTGATTGGTCATCTGGAAACACCCGTCGCCGTCGATGGCCCACACCACGGCGTCGGGCCGGGCGACCTTGGCGCCCATGGCCGCAGGCACTGCATAGCCCATCGTGCCGAGCCCGCCGGAGTTCAGCCAGGTGGCGGGGTTCTCGTACTGGATGAACTGTGCGGCCCACATCTGGTGCTGACCGACGCCGGAGCAGTAGATGGCCTCCGGCCCGGCGATCTCGCCGAGCCGCTGGATGACGTACTGGGGCGCGAGCGTGCCGTCCTCGGGCTCGTCGTACCCGAGCGGGAAGGTGGACCGCAGCTCGTCCATCTCGGCCCACCACGCGGTGAGATCGGCGACCACACCGGAGTTCTGCTCGGCCCGGACGGCCGCGATCAACTCGATGATGACGTCCCTGGCGTCACCGACGATGGGCACGTCGGCGACGCGGTTCTTGGAGATCTCCGCCGGGTCGATGTCGGCGTGGATGACCGTGGCCAGCGGTGCGAACGAGGCGAGCGCCCCGGTGACCCGATCGTCGAACCGGGCGCCCAGCGCGACGATCAGATCTGCCCGCTGCAGGCCGGCGACCGCAGCCACCGTGCCGTGCATGCCGGGCATTCCGAGGTGCTGCTCGTGCGAATCGGGGAACGCGCCCCGGGCCATCAGGGTAGTGACGACGGGGATTCCGGTCAGCTCGGCCAACACGCGCAGTTCCGGGCAGGCCGATGCCTTTATCACCCCACCTCCCACGTAGAGCACCGGACGGCGGGCGCTGGCGATCAGCTTGGCCGCGGCGGCGATCTGACCACCGTGCGGACGGACCGCGGGACGGTAGCCGGGGAGGGTGATGTCCTGGGGCCAGCTGAAGGTGGTGCTGGCCTGCAGGACATCTTTGGGGATGTCCACGAGCACCGGACCGGGACGACCGGTCGCAGCGATGTGGAACGCCTGGGCAAGGACCTTCGGGATCTCCGCAGGGTCCGTGACCAGGAAGTTGTGTTTGGTGACGGGCATCGTGATACCGCAGATGTCCGCCTCCTGGAAAGCGTCGGTACCGATGGCGGCGCGCGGCACCTGGCCGGTGATGGCCACGATCGGCACCGAATCCATGTTGGCGTCGGCCAGCGGCGTGACCAGGTTGGTGGCGCCGGGGCCGGAGGTGGCGATGCAGACTCCCACTCGGCCGTTGGCCTGCGCGTATCCGGTCGCGGCGTGGCCCGCACCCTGCTCGTGACGAACCAGGATGTGACGCACCTTGACCGAGTCCAGCAACGGGTCGTAGAGCGGCAGCACGGCGCCGCCGGGGATACCGAACGCCACCTCGACGCCGAGCTCCTCCAGCGAGCGCACGACGGACTGAGCGCCGGTGACCTGCTCGACCGCGCCGGCGGCGGGGGCGCCGGGAGCCGCCGGACGTGGGGCAACCGCGGTGTTCCCAGCGGTCGGGACGACCGACCCTGGTCGACTGTGCGTCATGATGCCTTCTTCGAGACTTCGCGTCCCCGGGGCGGGACAACGGACCGACGATGGACCGGGTCCCCGGTGACTTGGCGGAACTACTGACTTCTCGTGGTCCCGATGCCCCAGGGGTCTCCTGGCGACCGGGATCCGGGCAATAAAAAACCCCCTGCCACCGATGAGGTGAACGAGAGGGTGGCGCGTCGTCGCGGAGTGCCCGCGAGAGACGCGCTAGATGATTACGAGGAGCAGGTTGTGCACGAACGCCACTGTAGGGGCCTCCACCACCAGGTGTCAAAATCGGAGCGGGACCGGCCCGCCACGCCCGGTTCCCGGCTGCGGGTGGCGTGCCAGGCAAGATGGACCGCATGTCCCGACCCGAACAGGCCGTCTTTCGACTCCCGGTCAGTGCGCTGTTCATCCCGGTGGGACTGTTCGTCTTCGCCACCCCGCTCGCCAGTGCCAGCGTCTGGACGGTCGGGCTGTACCTGCTGCCGATCTACGGCCTGGCCTACGTGCTGGTCACCCGCACGGTCGCCGACGACCGCACCATCACCGCGAGCACCCCGATCTCCCGGCGGCGCATCCCCTGGGCGGATCTGGACGGCTTCGAGTTCCAGGGTCAGCGCTGGGCGATCGCGGTCACGCTGGACGGGAAGCGCATCCGGTTGCCCATGGTGCGCCCACGCGACCTCCGGCGACTGGCCGAAGTCAGCGGTGGCCGGCTCTACCTGGGCGAGGACGCCTCCGCCGCCGCCGAGCAGGCCGACGCCGAGTCCGCGGCGCTGACCACGCTCAAAGCTGGGGCTCACGACGAACCCGCCACTGCGCCGACCACGCCCGGGATCGCCGCCGATGACTCCCTCGGTGCGCAACCGATCCCCACCGCAGAAGCCGAGATCGCGAGCGCAGAAGCCGGCGAGACGACCGTCACCGAGGGCGCGGTCGTCGCTGCCCCCACCGTCGCGACGGCCGCGAGCAGCGACGACACCGGTCAACGGTCCGGCGCGGCGGAGTAACCTCAGCCCCGGACGAGTGCACGCGCCGGATCACGACGCCGAGACGTGCCCGGCCCCGGACGAACGCCGCACCCCGTGTTCCGCCCGGGTCCGGACCCGTCCATGCCCGCACCACCCGCTCGTCGCTCGTCCCGCTCAGGAGTCCCCCATGCCAGCCCTTCGTTCCCGGACCTCGACCCACGGCCGCAACATGGCCGGTGCCCGCGCCCTCTGGCGCGCCACCGGAATGGGGGACGACGACTTCGGCAAACCGATCGTCGCGATCGCGAACTCCTACACCCAGTTCGTGCCCGGGCACGTGCACCTCAAGGACATGGGTGACCTCGTCGCCGGCGCCATCCGGGAGGCCGGTGCCGTCTCCAAGGAGTTCAACACCATCGCCGTCGACGACGGCATCGCGATGGGGCACGGCGGCATGCTCTACTCGCTGCCGTCCCGCGAGCTGATCGCCGACTCGGTCGAGTACATGGTCAACGCGCACTGCGCCGACGCCCTGGTCTGCATCTCCAACTGCGACAAGATCACCCCCGGCATGCTGATGGCCGCGCTCCGGCTGAACATTCCGGTGGTCTTCGTCTCCGGTGGACCGATGGAAGCCGGCAAGGCCGTCATCGCCGACGGCATCGCCTACACCCCGACCAACCTGATCACCGCGATCAACGCCTCAGCCGCCGAGGCCGTCTCCGACGAGTCGCTGGCCGCCGTCGAGCGGTCGGCCTGCCCGACCTGCGGATCGTGCTCCGGCATGTTCACCGCGAACTCGATGAACTGCCTCACCGAGGCGCTCGGATTGTCCCTGCCGGGCAACGGTTCCACGCTGGCCACCCATATCGCCCGCAAGGACCTGTTCCTGCGGGCCGGGACCACCGTGGTCGAACTGGCGAAGCGGTACTACGACCACGACGACGAGTCGGTGCTGCCACGCAACATCGCCAACCGGGCCGCCTTCGCCAACGCCATGACCCTGGACGTGGCCATGGGTGGATCGACCAACACCGTGCTGCACATCCTCGCCGCGGCGATCGAGGGCGAGACCTCATTCACGCTCCCCGATATCGACGCCATCTCCAAGCAGGTGCCGTGTCTGTCGAAGGTGGCGCCGAACCACCCCGACTACCACATGGAGGACGTGCACCGAGCGGGCGGCATCCCGGCGCTGCTGGGCGAGCTCAACCGCGCCGGGCTGCTGGATCGATCGGTGCACTCGGTGCACTCACCGGACCTGCAGAGCTGGCTGGACGAGTGGGATGTGCGGAGCGGCAAGGCGTCCGAGCGTGCGCTGGAACTTTTCCACGCCGCGCCGGGCGGAGTGCGGACGGTCCAGGCGTTCTCCACCGCGAACCGCTGGGACACCCTGGACACCGATGCGGCCGGCGGCTGCATCAGGGACCGCGAGCACGCCTACACCGTCGACGGCGGGTTGGCCGTCCTGCACGGCAACATCGCTGAGGAAGGCTGTGTGGTCAAGACCGCCGGCTTCGACGAGTCACTGTTCCACTTCGTCGGTACCGCCATCGTCTTCGAATCGCAGGAAGCCGCCGTGGACGGCATCCTCGGCAAGAAGGTCAAGCCCGGGCACGTCGTCGTCATCCGCTACGAAGGCCCGACCGGCGGGCCCGGCATGCAGGAGATGCTCTATCCGACGTCGTTCATCAAGGGCATGGGATTGGGCAAGGTCTGTGCGTTGATCACCGACGGCCGGTTCTCCGGCGGCTCGAGTGGGGTGTCGGTGGGGCACATCTCGCCCGAGGCCGCCCGCGGTGGGTCGATCGGCCTCATCGAGGACGGCGACGAGATCGTCATCGACATCCACTCCCGGTCCCTGCAACTCAACGTGCCCGACGGGGTGCTCGCCGAGCGTCGCGCCAAGATGGACGCCTCGGAGCACGCCTGGCAGCCGAAGAACCGCGAACGCTTCGTCTCCCAGGCGCTGCGCGCCTACGCCCATATGGCGACCTCGGCCTCGACCGGTGCGGTCCGGGTGGTCCCGACCTCGTGGGCACCGGAGAATCCCGCCGGCTGAGCGGATCTCGCTCCGCGTGGGGCGGACAACCCTCACCCCGGTGAAAGTTTTTCGCCCCACTCGGCGGGTGTCAGACGGACCAGTTCGGTCACCGCGCAGGCCGACCAGCGGCCCATCCGGAACAGCATGGCGTGGCCACCGCCGCGGATCTCGTGGCGTCGCACCGGCACCCCGAACGCGGTCGCCCGGGCCAGGAACGTGGCGGTCGTCGACGCCGGCAACTCGTGGTCACGGGTGCCCTGGATGGTTGACAGCCGCCGGTCGCGCAGCGGCTCCACCGGTTCGGTCGCGGGCAGCCAGGGCGCGAGACCGACGACCCCGATGACGTTCTCGGCACCGGCGACCCTCACCCCGACCCGACCGCCCATCGAGTGGCCGAGGATCGCAACCGGGGCGTGCGGGTGGCGCTGGGCCAGCACCCGCACGGCCCAACGGGCGTCGGCGATCGCGTCCCGGCCGTCACCGTCCCAGCCGGTCCACGCGTGCTGGAGCAGATACACCGCCACCTCACCGACCCGGCGTGTCGGCCAGCGGCGCACGACGGCCCGGGCCAGTAGCCGACAGCGCACCACCTGGGGCAGCCACCGGTGGCAGCGGGCGGTGCCGTGTTCCGGGCCGCCGTGCAGTACCAGGACGACCATCCTCGGAGTGGCTCCTGCTGCCGGGCAACCGATCTCGGACAGCCGCGCCCCGTCCGCCGATCGGGCGGTCATCGCCCGGTCCGCGGCACGCGCGGGTCAGTACCCGGCATCGGTGACCACGTTCTCCAGGGCCTGCCCGGCGACGAAGCGATGCAGCTGTGCCCGCACCACCGCGGCGGCCCGCTCGGCCGACCCCACGGTGGAGCCGCCGACGTGTGGGGTGATGAACACCCCCGGCGCGTCCCAGAGCGGGTGGCCGGCCGGTAGGGGCTCCGGGTCGGTGACGTCCAGGGCCGCCCGGATCCGACCGCCGTGCAGAGCCGCGACCAGCGCATCGGTGTCCACCACGCGGCCGCGGGCGGCGTTGACCAGCACCGCACCGTCGGGCATCGCGGCCAGGAACGCCGCGTCCACCAGGCCGGTCGTCGCCGCGGTGAGCGGTAGGGTCAGGACCACCACGTCGTGCTCGGGGAGCAGCGCGGGCAGCTCGTCGATCGACCGGACGCCGTCCCGCGCCGTGCGCGCCACCATCGTGACGGCGACCCCGAACGCCGCCAGTCGGATCCGCACCTCGGCCCCGAGATCACCGGCACCTACCACCAGAGCCTTTCTGCCGTCCAGCATGTCGGTGTGATGCTGGGTCCAGCGTTGGCCGCGCTGGGCGTCGACGAACCCCGGGAAGTCGCGCAGGACCGCCACGAGGGCGCCGACCGCCCACTCCGCCGCGGCCTTGCCGTGGGCACCGCGGGCCGTCGCCATCGTGACGCCCCCGGGCACCTTCCCGGCCCATGCCTCGGCCCCGGCCGTGGCCAGCTGCAGCAGCTTCAGCGCGCCCATCGCGGGCAGCACGCCCGGAGCCGGGCCCTCGGCCAGGAAGCGGGGGACGTAGACCTCGACCCGGGCCAACACGTCCGGGGGTTGCGGCCCGGTGCGGATCTCCAGTCCCGACACCTGTCCGACCAGACCGGCGACGGTGCGATCCTCGAGCAGGGCGATGGGAGTGGCCGACACCGGACCAGGCTAGCCGCGGGTCGGCGATCTCCCGTACGACCCCGCCGTCAGCTGACGATCTCGATGCCTGGCCGACGCTGTCGACGTCGCCCGGGCACCGCTGACCACCCGGGCACGTAGCGTGGTCGGAGTGAACGACGGACCCACCCGCCGCCACCGGCGTCGACGCGCCCCGGCCGCGCTGTTGACGGCTTCAGTCCTCGTGCTGGCCGGCTGCGCCGACTTCTCGACCGAGCCCGCCGAGGCGACGGTCCAGGCGTCGTTGTCGGCCGCCGCGATGCACCCGCAGGACGACGGTTCGTTCCCGATCCCCACCACCGCGGCGTCGCCGTCGTCGTCGGTGGACCCGTCCGCCGGCCCGTCGGCGGCCGCCCCCGAGGACCCGTGCCGGCCGGCTGACACCACCATCATCGCCGCCTGCCTGGACGCACCGTGGGGTCTGGCCGTCCTCCCTGACGGGGTCTCGGCCCTGGTCGGTGAGCGGACCACCGGACGCATCCTGCGGGTGGCACCGCAGACCGATCCGGTCGAGGTCGCCCGTGTGGACGGCCTCGACGCCACCGGCGACGGCGGACTCCTCGGGCTCGCACTCTCCCCGCACTACGCCGAGGACGGGCTCTTGTACGCCTTCGTCACCACCCCGACCGACAACCGCATCGTCCGGATCGCCCAGGGTGACGTACCCAAGGACATCTTCACCGGGATCCCCCGCGACCCGGCCCCGGCCGGCCACAACGGTGGCCGGATCGCCTTCGGCCCGGACGGCATGCTCTACGCCTCGACCGGTGACGCCGGGGACAAGGGCGAGGCACAGGACAAGAACGACCTGAACGGCAAGATCCTGCGTG
>JBDSLP010000105.1:0-6022 GCA_039916325.1 Nakamurella sp.
CCGGTGAATCGAGCTGGTGAGGTCCCGGTTCATGCTCGTCCCTCGACCGGGGCGGTGTCCCGCGCTCGGGTGGAGCCGGGTACCGGCGACGGATCCGAGGCCGACTGTGTGTTGTCGAACGCCTCGGCCGACATCGGGCGGGCGAAGTGGTACCCCTGGGCGAACTCGCATCCGAGTTCGACCAGAACGTCGCGGACCTGAGCTGTTTCGACCCCCTCGGCGACCACTGTGAGGCCCAGGTCCCGGGCCAGGGTGATCGTGGACGCCACGATGGCCCGGGCGCGCTGGTCGACGTCGAGATGGGTGACGAACGATCGGTCCAGCTTCAGCCCCCTGATCCCGGTCAGGTCGCGGAGATACCCCAAAGACGAATACCCGGTGCCGTAGTCGTCGACGACGATGCCCACGCCGAGCGCCAGCAGGGCCACGACCACCTTGCCGGCCCGCGTCGGGTCCGCCATCAGCAGGTCCTCGGTCAGCTCCAGCTCGAGTACCGACCCGGGTACGTGGTGATGCTCCAACAACCGGGCGACGTGACCCGGGAACTCCGAGTCCAGCAGCGCCGTCACCGAGAGATTGACCGCCACCGTCTGCACCGTGCCCAGGGTGCGCCACCGGGCGATGTGGGCCAGCGACTGGTCGAGGATCTCCAGGGTCAGCAGGCTCATCAGGCCGGCGCTCTCGACCTGCGTGAGGAACTGCCCAGGCGCCACGACGGTGCCGTCGGGTTGGGGCCAGCGGACCAGAGCCTCGACCCCGACCGCCACGTCGTCACCGAGGCGGATCAGTGGCTGGTAGTAGGCCACCATCTCGTGCGTGACGATGGCGGACCGCAGCCGGTCGACCGCCTCCATACGGGCCCGGCTCGTCCGGTAGTGCTCCGCGGTGAACAGGCTCTGACCGGTGCGGGTCAGCTTGGCGTTGAACATGGCGATGTCAGCGCGCTGGAAGAGCTCGCCGCCCTCGAGGCCGTCGCCGGGGAAGAGGGCGATGCCCACGCTCGCGGTCAGGGTCAGCTCGTGACCGGCGATCCGGAACGGCGTCCGCAGACCGTTGCGGAGCCGCTCGGCGACGTCGCTGGCCAGGTCCGCGGTCGCGCCGTCGACCAACGCGGCGAACTCGTCACCGCCGATCCGGGCCAGCACGTCCGCGCTGCGCAGGCCGTGCTGCAGGCGGCCGGCGACCTGGATCAGCAGGTCGTCACCGTGATGGTGACCGAGGGAATCGTTGACCCCCTTGAAGTCGTCCAGGTCGACGATCATCAGGGCCAGAGTCTGCTGCGCCGGGCGTCCGTCCAGCGCCCGCGACACCGCCTCGTTGAACGCCCTCCGGTTCGGCAGACCGGTCAGCTCATCGGTCCGGGGCCCTCGCCGCGGAACCGCCGCTGACCGGGCCAACCGGAAGCTGAGCTGGGTGCGGACGATGGCGATGACCACGGCCACCGCCGCCAGGACGACGCTCAGCGTGGGAGCGCCGTCCAGCGCCCCCCACACCAGCACCCCCAGCGCGGACATCGCGAAGAGCACCGGCAACAGCAGGTGCGGCAGGACGTCACTCCCGACGGTCCGCGCGTCCCGACCCGGAAGCCACCCGGCGATCGCGATCACCCCGGTCGACACCGCCGACAACACCTGCACGTAGGTGCCCGGAGCAAACGTGCCGGCGGCCACCTGGTACAGGAAGATCTCCTCCTGTACGGCGATGCCGACGATCCCCAGGCCGAGCACCAACAGGCCCGGCGACGCAGTCCCGCGGTAGGCCAACAAGACGCCGAGCAGGACGACGAGAACCATCACGTCCAGCACGGGATAGGCCAGGTTCACCAGCACCACGGCGGTGTCGTCCGGCCGAGTCAGTTCCGCCAGCGTGCCGGACAGCGCCGCGTAGGCGACCGCGCCGATCGCGAGCGCGCCGATCATGCCGTCCAGCACCAGGCTGGTGGAGAGCTGACGGAAGTCGGACCGGGCCAGCCCCAGCAGGGCCGCGATCACCAGCGGATACATGGCGAGCCAACCGACGTCGGCCCACGAGGGATAGGGCTGCGGGTCCAGGTGGCGCACCACGGCCAGCATGACGACGAAACCGACGGCGCGCGCCGCCAGGGCCAGCCCGATGAAGGTCCACAGCCGACGGTCGATCGCGGCGGCCACCGGGCGCAGCAGGGCCAGCAGCGCAGCCACGACGTAGAGCCCACCCTGCAGCCAACCGTCGATCCACGGGATGAACCCGGGGCGGTACCGGACACCGGGCAGAGTGGTGAGGGCGAAGACCAGGATCCCCAGGACGAGCAGACCGACCAGCGCGCGCGCGGCCATCGACGGGAGTCGTGAGCGCACCACCGTTGCGTCCCCCCTGTCTCGCGCGGTCATGCTGCGAGCCGTCCTCAGCCTGCTGAGCTCCCCATCATGTGCCCCGCTCTGGGGTTCATGATGCAATTCTCCCGGCGGATTGCGAAGTTCGGTAGGTCTGCGCGTCTCGTACGAGTGATTCACGGCCGGCCGGGGAGCCCACCGTTCGCGCTACGTCAGTTCCGTCTGCGCTGTCCGTGCCGGCCTCAGGGCTGCTCAAGACGGGGGCAGTTGCCGCTTCTGGGGGTGCAACGTCTCGCCTCGGGTCAGCATCTCGACGAACTGGACGATCTTGCGCTCCCGGGTCTCGGCCCGTTTGACGTTGTTCAGCCGGAACGACATCGCGAACCGGTTCTGCCGGGTCAGGATCTCAAACATCGCCGCCGCTGCCGGCTCGGCCCGGATGGCGGCCAGCAGGTCGGCGGGCACCTCGTCGGTCGCCTGCCGGTACGCCGCGTCCCAGCGTCCGTCCGCCCGGGCCCGTTCCACCTCCGCGACACCGGCCGGATGCATCCGACCCGCTTCGGCCAGCCGGGCGACGTAACCGACGTTGCGCTGGGACCACATGCTGCGACTACGGCGGGGGGTGAACCGTTGGAACATCGTGGCGGCGTCGCAGGACCTCGACTGGCCGTCGATCCAGCCGAAACAGAGCGCCTCCTCCAACGCCTGGGCGTAGGTGAGCGAGGTCGGCTCGGCGGTCCCCTTCTTGGCCAATCGGAGCCACACGCCCAGCTGCTCGGTGTGGTGAGCGAGTAGCCACTCCCGCCAGGCGCCCTGGTCGGGCAACAGCAGCTCGGGCTGTTCGGACCGGGTCGCGGGCACGGCATGACCCTAGTGCGGTCCGGCGGGGGCGAGAAGAACGGGACCTTCGGCCGTAGTGCCCGCCGCAACCCGGCGGGATGCTCGATCGGTGAGGGTCACGGCGAGCAAGGGGCGTACATGACAGCGGGACTGACCGGAGCACAGCTGACCCGGGTACTGGAGGCCGGCTGCCGAGCGCCGTCCTTGCACAACAGCCAACCGTGGGCCTTCGTCACCGGCGAGGACCGCATCGAGGTTCACATCGATCGGCAACGACTGTTGCCAGCCGCCGACCCCGACCTGCGGGAGACCCGGATCGGCTGCGGCGCAGTAGTTCTCGATCTGCGACTGGCCCTGATGCGGTATGGCGTGCACGCAGCGGTGACGATCCTGCCCGACGGCGAGACCGGCCCGCTCGCAACCCTGCGCCTGACGCCCGGCGCGGTCCACAGCGCGGAGTTCGCCCAGGTGGTCGCGCTCGAGCAGGCCATCTCCGATCGTCGGACCAACCGACGGCCGTTCCTGTCGGTCGACGTCCCGCCCGGCCACCAGCACCAGTTGTGCCAGGCCGCAGACACCGAACATGCCGTCCTGCATCTGCTCACCGACCCGGCCACGGTCGCCGAGGTCCGTCGGTTGTCGGTGGTGGCCCACCGGACGCAGCGGCAGAACCCGGCGTGGCAGGCGGAGTGGGACGCCTGGACCCGGCGGGTCGGCACTGCCGACGGGGTGCCCCTGGACGCGGCGGGACCCTCCCCCGCCCCGCAGGACCCGTGGACTCTGCGCGACTTCGGAGCCGCCGACCGTCCGGAACGGCTGGCGGGCAGGGACTTCGAGGACCAGCCACTAATCGCGGTGCTGGCGACCGCCGAGGATCTCCCCCGGTCGCACATCAATGCCGGGCAGGCCCTGCAACGGGTCCTGCTGACCGGCACCTCCCTCGGGTTGTCGGCCTCTTTCGTCTCCCAACTCATCGAGGTGCCGTCCGCCCGGCGGAGCCTGCGCGCACTGACCGACGGCCGCAACCATCCGCAGGCGGTGCTCAGGATCGGCTTCGGCGAGCCGACGTCCCCGACCCCACGCCGGGACGTCGCGGACTGCCTCATCCAGCCGTTCCACCCTTCAGGAGGTCTCCGTGTTACTCCGTGACGTGATGACCCGACGCGTGTCGACCGTGACCACCTCGACGCGCTGTGTGGACGCCGCCCGCATGCTCGTCGACGGCGGATTCACCGCCGCCCCCGTGGTCGACGACGACGGACGGTTGGTCGGCATCGTCAGCGAGTCCGACCTGCTCCGGTACCGCCTGCCCGACGACCCGCACCGCATCGACGGACGGCGCCGCCGGACTCCACCGGCGGTGGGTCTGGTCGTCGACGCGATGACCACCCCGGTGGAGTCACTGACCCCGGGCGCCGACATCGCCGACGCGGTCCGGATCATGCTGGCGGAGCGGATCAGGTGCCTCCCGGTCGTCGACGGCACCGGAGTCGTCGGCATTGTCACCCGGCGCGACCTGCTGCGGTTTGCCGTCGAGTCGGACCATCCGGCGTTGGATGTGGCCGTGATGCGGCAGCTGGCTGCGATCGGTCGCCCGGACCGGTGGGACGTCACCATCGCCGACGGAGATGTCGACCTGGGCGACTACGGCGCCGACGACGACGACCGCCGGGCGGCCGCCCGACGCGCTTCGGCCGTGCCCGGGGTGCAGTCGGTGACCACCCACCAGTCCTACGCCGACCCGTTCTGAGCGCGAGATGACCAACGACACAGGCGAGATCGTCGTCGGGGTCGACGGTGGCGCCGAATCGGTCGGGGCGGCCCGGTGGGCAGCCGCCGCGGCGTCCCGCCGGGGGGAGACGCTGCGCCTGGTCACCGTCTACTCGCCGCCGTGGTCTCCGTACCCGAGCCTGGAGACCTCCCAGGTCGAGCTGTCCCGGATGGCTCGGGCCTGGGCCCAGGACATCCTCGCCGACCAGGTCCGAGACCTCCGGGTGCGGTACCCGGAGCTCGCGGTCCGCAGCGTCGCCCGTTCCGGTCACTCGGTCGGCATCCTCGCCGAGGAGTCCCTGATGGCGTCCATGACCGTGGTCGGTGGACACGGGCGAGCGGGGCTGGCGGCACTCTCGGTCCCGGTGCGCCTGGCGGCCCACGCCCACGGCGCCGTCGTCGTAGTTCCGGCGGCCGCCGCCGAGGACCGACCGCCGGGTGGCGACCATCCGGTCGTCGTGGGGGTGGACGGCGCGGCCACCGGCGAGCCGGCGATCGAGTTCGCCTTCGCCGAGGCCGCCTCTCGGAACGTCCCGCTGTACGCCGTCCTGGCCTGGGACGAGGGCCCATTGCTCCGCGCGGCCGCGGGAATACCGCTACCGCTGGACTTCACCGCTGCCAACGTACGGAATCGCGATCTGCTGGACGCAGCGGTCGAACCCGCCGTGCACCGCCACCCCGACGTGATCGTCCATCAGTACGTGGTCAGCGGGCACCCGACGGAGCGCCTGCTCGAAAGATCCGGTGACGCTTCACTTCTCGTGGTCGGCAGTCGCGGTCATGGAGGCTTCGCCGGGATGCTGATCGGCTCGGTGAGCGCATCGATGATCGCCCACGCCCGCTGCCCGGTGGCGGTGGTCCGCGGCTGAAATCTCCACCCTTCGGGCCGGCGCCGGGTGGGGCGCGAGATTCCGTGGATGCCGTCACGCGATGTGGTTTTCGCTCCCGTTCACTTCTTGCCGAGGTGTTCGAGATGGTCGATGAGCACTTCCAGCGATTCGGCGAAGATCTCGGCGCCGCGTTCCTGACTCATCTCCTGCTGGAGCCTCTTCAGGGTCGGGTACTCCGCGAGGTCGGTGGCCGGCGGGGCCTCGACGTCG